>CAYXVU010000290.1:0-6846 GCA_964468725.1 uncultured Clostridia bacterium | reverse complement strand
TTTCTTGAACGATGCGATAGATATTGATCTCCGCTTCAGGCGAAAACAGATCGTTAATGGAAGCGATCTTCGAAGCGAAAGTTACGTCAGAAGAGACGGCAACCTTTTCAAGGATGAACTCGATAGAGCGGGTCAAGCCGAGGTCGTCCAACTGGTAGGGGCGAAGGTTGTAAGATATTTCGCGCTCTTCATCAATTGCTTGCGAGGCTGTCTCTGAGATGTCGTCCAATTGTTTCTTTCCGCGTTCGGGCTGTTGTAGCAGGTTGAGGCCAAGAAGGGCGGAGTTTTTGATAATGAGCAAGTGTTGCCCGATGCTATCGTGCAATTCGGCAGCAATGCGCTGGCGTTCGTCTTCTTGCGAGCGAATCAGTTGCCGCGAGAACGTTTCTTGCGCCTTGCGCGCGCGCTCCAGTTGCCGGATGCGGAGTGTGTAGCCTGCAAAGACAAGGGCTGCGAGTGTCGCCAGCGTGAGCGATAAAAACCACCACGTTCTCCAGAAGGGCGGAATGATGCGGATTCGCAAGATGGCTCCGTCCATATTCCACACCCCGTCGCGGTTGGCAGCAATCACGCGAAAGGTGTAATCGCCCGGCGGAACATGCGAGTAATAAGCTACGCGGCGTGTTCCCACATCTATCCAATCTAGTTAAAGCCCTTCTATTTTGTACTTGAATCGGATGCGCTCGGACATGATGAAGCTCAGCCCTGTGTAGTGAATCTCGAAGTTTTCTTTTCCGGGAGGCACCTCCACCGCATCGGTAAAGGTGACGGGCTGATTGTTGAGCAATACCTCTTCGACCATAACGGGCGGCGGTTGTGCGCTTACCGGCACTGCTTCGGGATCAACAACCGCAACGCCTCCTTGCGTGGGAAACCATAGCTTTCCATCTCGAGCCTTTATGCCTGCGGGTTGCACGCCGCCGTTACATTCCGAGTTCAGCATGCCGTCTCGTTTTCCATAAGGAATAGAAGTGATGGATGCAATTCGGCCTTCGGCATAGTCATTCAGTTCCGCCTTGCTGACTCGATAGATGCCGAGGTTACAACTCATCCAAAAATTTCCCCGGGCATCTTCGAGTATCTGAAAGACCCCATTGTTAAACAGCCCGTTTTCGTTGGTGTATCCCGTAAATTTCCCATCTTTGAGTCGAATCAGCCCGCCATCATAGGTTCCGATCCAGATCACTCCTTCGTCATCTTCATAAACGGTTCGCACGGTATGAGTTGATAACCCTTCCACCTGCGCGTAGCTGGTAAACTGACCCTCCCTGTACCGACACAACCCTTCCTGTGTTCCGACCCAGAGGTTGTTCTGCCGGTCTTCAACGATTGTGTTGACGATATTTGAGGGCAGGCCGTCCTTGGTGGTGAAGGTTTGGCAATGACCCTCTCTGTAGCGGATTAAGCCGATGGGACTGCCAAACCAAATCGAACCTTTATGATCCTGACAGATGGCACGCACCAGCCCGCTTGGGAAGCCCGTTTCCGGATGGTAGTCCGTAACCTTCCCCGCTTCGTATTTCTTGACGCCGTCGCCCAATGTGCCGACCCAAAAGCATCCTTCTTTATCCACCAGCAATGCGGTGATGAGATGGTTGGCCACTCCGTACTGCTTGCCCCAATTCGTGAAGACGCCATCACGATAGCGGGTCAGCCCGCGCCAGGAGCCGATCCAGATGGACCCTTCGCTATCTTGGCAAATGGGATAGGTATTCTTAGCCGCGAGACCATCTTCCGTTGAATAAGAGGTGATGATGTTGTCCCGCAACCGGTTCAATCCGCTTTCGGTGCCGATCCAAAGGATCCCTTCTCGGTCTTCGTAGAGCGCCAGAAAGCTGTTACCTGTTATACCATCAGCCTGCGTATAGCGAGTGAAAACATCATCTTTGAACCGTAGCAATCCGCCATCAGACATCCCGATCCAGAGATTGCCTTTGCGGTCATCGCGTATGCAGTTGACGCGCTGGTTTGGCACTCCGTCCTTCTGCGCATAGCGTTTTAGTGAGCCATTGGTGAACCGCAGCACAACCCCTACCGTTCCAATCCAAGTTTCGCCCTTGCGGTCTTCAAAAACATACTTGATGTCTCTGGGGCCGATTCCGTCTACGGCAATGGTGGCGGTCAATCGGTTCTTATGTATGCGGTACAATTTGGCTTTATCGTAATGCCAGATGGCTCCTGATTCGAGGGGGAAAGAGATTCCTGAATAGGCTTTGCCTAAGCCCTGATCGTAGGGAACGAATCGCCCTTCTTCCCAGCGAACCGACCGATTCAGAGCCTCTACAATTAATCTGCCTTCTTCATCTTTTCTGATGCGAAACCCATGTGTATCAGGCAAGCCCTCTTGTGTGGATAGGGAAGTAAAGATGCCGTCTGTATAGCGAACGAGTCGGGTGTCTTCCGTCAAAATCCAAAGATTACCTTCGCGGTCTTCCAAGAGCTGTGAAAACCGGCTGGTGTGCAAATCTTTTCGATTGCCCGCATTGAAGATGGTAAACCGCATTCCGTCATAACGCACCAACCCATCAGTGGTCGTAAACCAAAGGTATCCGTCGCGGGTTTGTAAGATGGAAGACACGGAGTTTTGCGGCAAGCCATTGTCCGTCGTCCAGGTATCGAAACTATGTTGAGAAAGAACGGTTGATGAGAATATGCCCCACAAAACAATGGAGAGCCAACCTCCCTTTATCAGAATGGCTCTTCTGTTTACGGCTTTTTTAAGATGTTGATAACGGCTCATGATTTTGAAATTATCGGGCAATTTCTGCCGCCTCTTGCGCCGGAAATTTATATCATTGAAAAGCGATTTTTGCCCGCAGGCAAATGCCTGATGAAGGCTTGATTATATATGGATCAGGCAGGTTTTCTAGTAGAGCATTATTGCGTCTGTAAATTCGAAGGGCTGTTAGCAAGATCGATCAAGGGCATTGATATAGTGGATTCACTGATATGGTGGGTTTACTAGAACTCTTCGATGATTACCCCGATCAAGTGTCTGTCTTACGGTATTCGCTTTCAGAGTTGTGACTCAATGCTCCAGTAGTGAAATCACTAAGCGGGGGGGGGCACATAGGTTACTACCCCTTCTGTATCTAGCCCGCGCCAGACGAGTTTGAGGGCAACTTGTTTTCTGCCCTGCTTGTCAGCGCGCTTCTACCCATCACTTGTCAAACTCTTGTACAGCCATGCCTTAGCCATAAGCCATTCGCGCTCGACTGTAGAGCGGGAGAGGCTGAGGACTTCGGCTGTCTCTTCCAGAGTGAGCCCGCCGAAGAATCGTAGCTCGACAATATGGCCTTGCCGCGGGTCGAGCCTCGTCAAGTCGGCGAGCGCGTCATCGAGCGCGACGAGATCAACATCCATTTCATCAGAAACAGAGATGGCTGCGTCAAGCGATAGCTTCTCTACGTTGCCGCCGCGTTTTTCCGCTTTTTGGCCGCGCGCGTAATCAACGAGAATGCGGCGCATGATTTCGGCGGAGATGCCGAAGAAGTGTGCACGGTTCTGCCAGTTGACTCTCGTTTGGTCTACGAGTCGCAAATATGCTTCATGAACAAGCGCGGTTGCTTGCAGCGTGTGATCGGCGCGCTCGCGGTTGAGGTAATAATTGGCTAGCCTGCGAAGCTCTTCGTAAACCAGCGGCATCAGACGAGCGAACGCCTCATGGTCACCGGCGCTCACGTCGCGCAGTACCTGGGTAATCTCTTCAGGCGGTGTCGAAGCCACAAAATCTCCTGTAGGGCCACCTGCTTTCTTTAAGCGAAGTGCCGCGATTATACAGCATTTTTGAAAATTGGGCATAGCACCGGCGCTTGCCACAAGAGCTAAAGGCGACAGATGTCTTCAGAGGCTTAATTCTCTCTGCGCGTGAGCAGATTTGGCGTCGGACTGCGCGTTATATAGATGAGAGGTAATTCTAAGGACGCTCGACCAGTCTTCCCCCAATGGCACGGCAAAGCGAAGCTAGCTTTAGGGCGTCGTCTGCTTTGCCAGCCAGCGTCAGACGCAACGCAGACATAATGAAAGGACAAGAGGGTTGTCGCTCAGGATCAACCTTATAGAGCGTGAGTTTGAGCGGAGCTATGGAAAGGAACAAGAGCCATGAATCACACACCTTCTCTCAAGTTGAAGCTATCCACAACATTTTTTGCACTTAACCTGTTTATCGTAACAAGTGTGGTTGTTTTTTGGAGCCCGGACACCAGCACAGCAGCGGCGCTTCCCATCACTCCTACTGAAGAAAGCCCCATCGTTGTCACTATATCTAAGGGGGATACGCTCATCACAAGCCCAGTGGGTTCTGAAAGTTTTGCGGTAACCCCGATAACCGGACTGGAACCCGGCGAAAAGATTACGATGGTAGATAGCCTCCCTGGCGGAGATAAGTTTTTGGCGCTGAGCGATAAGGGCAATATCCACATCATTGATGGATCGGGCAAGTCCATAAAGAAGGTGCCGTTTGCCTTCCTGAACTCTCTTGACCTCTCCGATATAGACTATGACCCGACGACAGACAAAGTGATCTTCATAGAGAAGAACGGGCACAGGGTAGTCATTGATGAGAAAACAGGGAGCATTGATAGTCTGCGTCCCCTGGCATATGGCAATCTCGACCCCAATAAGGACAAGATGCCAAGCATTACCGGGCTGGCCCACAACAACACAACCGTCGGGTCGGCGAGTTCAACTGCTTATGTGCTCGATTCGGCGCAGAATGTGCTGTCAATGGTGAACATAGATACAGGTGCGCTTCAGACGGTCGGAAATTTGGGAGTCAATGTATCGAAGTCCAGTGGCTTCGACATTCAGCCGTTGACCAACGAAGCCTATGCTTTATTAACGCCTCTGGGACAAACGAATCCTGATCTTTATCAGATCAATCTCAAAACAGGAGGGGCGACAAGGATGTTTACCTATGGAGAAGAGGTCAAGGGCTTTGCTATAGCCCCGCCGCCTCTGAAGAACTTTCATTGCCTCATCTCTCCGCCGACGGCTACCAACCGAATCGGCACAGAGCATACAGTGAACGTGTTTGCTTTCGACGGAATTACCCTAATCTCCACGGGAGGGCTGGTACAATTCAAAGTGATTGACGGACCAAATAAAGGAATGCAGCAGGCATTTGGCGGCGCGTCGTTTACTTATGGCAGCAATGGTAGCCCGGGCGTAGATAAAATCGAAGCTAGGGTGGAAATTGGTACTGATGTAGCCACCTGCACAGCCCGGAAAGAATGGGTTAAGACTCCGTATATTGCCAAGGCGAATATAGACGGCAAGAAGCTGACCGTCGAAGGATTCGTTGATGCCAATGCCGCAAATTCAATCCTTGTAAATGGAAAGGAGCAGGCAACCAAGACGACATCGGAGACCGAGTTGTTCAGTAAAAAGGGGGGGAAAAAGGTGAAGGATGGCGCGGAGATAACGATCATAGGCGGCGGCAATCAATCCAATGTATTCACCTTCGGACAGACTGTCCCCGACCTTGATTGCGTGCTGAGTCCGTTGATAACGACGAATAAGCCGGGAGAGACGAATCCGGTAGACCTTCTGATATTTGCCAGGGGGCAAGAAGTTTTTGACCAGAGTAATGTGAAGGATCTATCTGTCAAAGTTCTCATGGGACCGAATGAAGGTAAGGCTTTGAATCCTTTGGCGGGAAACAAGTCGTTCACTTACACAAGCCAGAAGGAGGGAGTTGATGTAATCGAAGTCAAGGGCACCTTCGAGGGCAGATCTTTCTCATGTCGGGCTTTCAGGAGATGGATTCAGAACCCATAAGCTTTACTTGAGAGTGCGTTGTCGCATCAGCTCTTGTCGCATCGAGACGACTTTGTATGTTGAAAAGATTATAGAAGGCATTCATAGGGCTTTCTAATCCGCATGACAAGAGTCGGCGAATCAACGTTAAAAGACAAAATGGGAACCTCTTTCGGTTTTTGAGCAACCGCGATTCGTAGGAGCGGACATCGGGTGGGCCAAGTAGGTTGATACCGACCGAAATTCTAGGCTTGCTTCAGAAGAGAGGACGAAGGAAGGGGTGTGGGAGATGATGGAAGCGGGAACTAACGATGCGAAGTGATAGGGAAGCTTTGAGGTTGCGGCTTCTTGTCTTAGCTCAATTTAATTTTGTTGCGATACTCTCGTACATCAAAGCCAGGGTACGACTAGGTAGGCAAAGAGATTATTGAGGGTGTGCATAAGGATGGCGGGGTATAGGCTTTTGAACCGCAAGGTGAGTAAGGTCGGAACGAATGACCAAAAAAAGATGATCGCCATCATGCCCGGCCCGAATAAGATATGGATGCTCGTGAAGATCAGAATCTGTAATAAAATCGCCATCTCGCGTCGCCGAAGGTTGGTCAATAATGCTTGTAAGACATAACCGCGAAAGATGATCTCTTCCAGAAGCGGGGAAAGAATTCCTGCGGTTATAAATAGCCAGACCATTTCAGGTCGTGACGGCAACCTGTCGTCCACAGGCCACCAGAGAAGGAGGATTCCTGCTGCGCTGATTCCGGCTTGCACCACCGGCCACACGATAACTGTGATTACTGCACTCGCCACTCCGTAGCTGATCATTTGGCCTGACCATTGCCGCCGCAACCCAATCTCGGTTACCGAGATTCCCTGATTTTTTAGTCCCATGAACAGGATTCCAACAGCCATCATCATTCCGATTTCATGTAATGCGATGCCGATGAGGGCGGGGCTCCTCACCCCCAGCCATTGCATACACATTGCCATGGGGTCGCCATTTATTGCGGCTCCAATTCCTCCCAAAACGAAAGCTACAAAGAAGAGGCTGAACCAAGCTAACGGCAACCATCGTAAAGGCAACCTCGCAGC
>CAYXVU010000289.1:0-6879 GCA_964468725.1 uncultured Clostridia bacterium | reverse complement strand
CAAATGAATTTTCTGAAGAAAGGTGCGTCTGCGAGAACACGATTTCTCTTTATCTCTGCCTTCTCGTTATGCATCGGCATAGCGGCAACGCCTTCCCCATCACCATTGCAACTCTCTCCGAAAGAGGTTCTCGCCAAAGCGGCAGAGAAAGGCACAGCCGTCGCCGCCGCCTTGTGCGCCTATTCGCACTATATCGAAATCAAGCTCGAAACCGTCAGCCAAGCCGATACGATCACTGGGCAATACACGCGGTTTTCGCAGATCACCTATGACAGCGCCGGTCAACGACAAGAAAAGCTGTTCGAAGAAAAATCCACTCTGCCTGAAGATATTCACGTCGGCACGAACTCGGCCTACAATCTGATTCGCGTCTATACCTTCATCGTCGTGCCGGAATCGTTCAAGGCTTATGACTTCCAATACATCGGGCGCGAAAAGATTGACGAATTGAATACCTATGTCTTTGATGTCAGTCCCCTCATCCGCTTGCCGAATCCGCAAAAGAGCAATGAGCGGTATCTAAAAGGTCGGATTTGGATTGACGATCAGGATTTTCAAGTGGTGAAAGTCGCGGGCAACGCCGTGCCCGAACCTTACGAGCATCGCACCCCGAAGTTCGAAAGCTACTATCAGAACCATGAGCAGTACTGGTTTCCCGCTTTCACGACCGCCGATGACGATGTGCGCGTTGGCAAACGTACTCAACGCGTGATGGTCAAAGTGCGCTTTACAGGATATAAAAAGATCGCGTAGTAATAGGTATCGCAACCGCATGGCTAGAGCAGCGAAAACCAGACCGCGATCCGCAGCCGTTTCGCCCCCTTCTCCCGATGCGAGTCCGGCAGCGCCTGCACCTTTTGACGAACGGCAACTCAGCCTGCTCGGACATGAACGAGCGCGTCTCGCCTGCGCGGGCGCAGTCTTCCTCCTGTCGCTGACCTTGTACGGGCTGACGCTGGCACCGACTGTAACCTTAGTGGACAGCGGCGAGTTGATTGCCGCCGCGCGGGTGCTCGGCGTCGCCCATCCGCCGGGCTTTCCGCTTTACACGCTGCTTGCCCATCTGTTTACGCTTGTCCCCATCGGCAACGTCGCGGCGCGCGTCAACTTTGCGTCGGCGCTCTTTGCAGCGTTGGCGGCAGCCCTGCTCACCCTTTTAGTCAATGAAGCGTTGCTCAATGCAGCCTTACGTCCGGCGGTCGAGAATAAACTCGCCAAGAAGAGTCGCCGCGACAAAAAAGCGAACCTCCCGGCTGCCAGCCTCTGGCAAGGCATCGAGGCCAAGTTGGCGCTCATCCCCGGACTCTTTGCCGGACTCCTATTTGCTTGCTCGCGCACTCTATGGGCGTATGCGACAATTGCCGAAGTCTACACCCTCAATACCCTGCTCATACTCGCGGTCTTCTTTCTGATGTTGCGATGGCGACGCCGCCGCTTGGAAGCTGTTGTCTCTGCCAATCAATCAACGGCTGCATCGTCGGATCGCTTGTTGTACGCAGCGGCGCTGGTGTTCGGATTAGCTTTAGGAGTGCATCACGTCACGGTCGGGTTGATGTTGATCGCGCTGGCGGTGATCGGCTATCAAACCGAAGGGTGGAGGCTCTTCATCAGCAAACGACTGTTGCGTGCCGCTCTCATTTCCATAGCAGGAATGGTCGCTGTATACGCTTATCTGCCGCTTGCGGCCTCACGAGCGCCACTGATGAATTGGGGCGACCCGCAAACCTTTGAGAAACTGTGGGCGCACGTCTCCGGCAGTCAGTATCAAGTATTCCTGACGGTTTCGTTGGCGACTATGATCGGTCAGTTCGGCGAATTCATCACCTTTGTGAGCCGCGAGTACGGAGTCTGGTGGTTGCCATTCGGGTTGCTGATGGTGGGCGGCGGATTGGTGGCCGCGTTCCGTTTTGATCGCAGTGGGTTTTGGTTTCTCGTTGCCATTATCGTTGCCGACCTCGCCTACGCGCTCAACTATGATATTGCAGAAGACAAAGACGCCTACTACTTGCCGGTCTTCGCGGCGATGGCCATCGCTTCCGCATATGGAGTTACCTGGTGTCTGCGTCTGTTTGCCGCTCATTCATCCGGGCGCGCGGTCGCGGTCGCCTTATTGATCGTCATTCCGACAGTCGGACTGTTTGGCAATTGGCCGTACAATAATCGGCGGCAGTATACCATTGCCGAAGATTACGTTGAGAATATGCTCAAAACGATTGCGCCCGGCGGCATGTTGCTGACGCTCGATTGGCAAGTCTACTCGCCGATGTTGTACGTGCTCGACATCGAACAGCGCCGACCCGATGTGATGGCGATAGATGTAAATCAATTGCGGCGTTCATGGTATTTCGACTATTTACGACAACGCTATCCGGAACGCATGGAGACGGTGCGCGACAAGGTTGACGCCTTTCTTGAAGACTTGCGCGCTTGGGAGAGCGACGCGCGGGCATTTGAGCAGAGCGCCGCGCGCACGGAAAGAATCAACACGCGGTTTTATGACCTGATTTTGTCGCTGGTCAGCCAACACCAGCAACAAGCGCCGGTCTATGCGACACAAGAGTTGCTGGCCAACATTCCGCACCGCGATGCAGAGTTGACGAAAGCACTGATTTCGACATATCAATTGGTTCCGCAGGGATTGATATTTCAATTGACCCGCGAGCGCGGCTTTCATCAACCTGCTGAACCTGAGATAATCACGCGAGGTCTATTCGATGGGAGGTTGCGATTTGAAGCGGATGATGTGGTCAGCCTCAAAGTGCAACCGGTCTATGTGAGCATGCTGGTCAGTCGTGGCGCCTACTTGGCGACGCACGGTCAACACGCCGCCGCCATCGAATTATTCAAACAAGCCCTCACTCTCAAGCCTGATTATGCGCCAGCCCAACGCTTGCTGGCTGACAGTCAGAGCAAACAGACGAGTGCTCAGTGAGGAATGAGGCGGGGGTTGTCAACGATAAGAAAACGGGTCGGAGAAAAACGACGGTTCGAACTCGCCCGCTTTCTTTTTGACAGCCACCTTCCACCTCGGTGCTTGCATCACTCGCAGTCTCCTGCCCAATCAAAAACTGTGTGGTAGACTTTCACGTTATGCCGATTCAGCGTGTTTTGATTGTTGATGACGAAGAAGCTGCGCGTCACGGATTGAGCGAACTGGTCTCCGGTTGGGGCTACGAAACGGCGATTGCAGGCGACGGACAAGAGGCCGTCGAGATCGTCGAGCGTTTCGCACCGTTAGTGATTATCACTGACGTGATTATGCCGCGTCTGGATGGGTTCGGCTTGCTGGCGCGCATCAAAGAAGATCGTCCCGAAACCGCCGTGATTTTGCTGACCGGGCAAGGCTCGGTCGAGGCAGCGATTCGGTCGGTCAAAGATGAGGGCGCATTCTACTATTTCGAAAAGCCCATAGACATGCGCAAACTGCAACTGGTGTTACGCAAAGCCGCCGAATATGGCGCGGCGCGGCGGGAAAACGAGTTGCTCAGAAGACAGCTTCGCCAGTACGGCGCGTTTGGGGAGATGGTGGGCAACTCGGAGGTGATGCGCGAGATTTATACGCTCATCGAACAGGTCGCGCCGAGCGCCGTCTCCGTCTTGGTGACCGGTGAATCGGGAACCGGCAAAGAGATGGTGGCGCGCACCATTCACAAACTCAGCCCGCGCGCCAGTCAACCCTTTATCGCCATCAATTGCGCCGCCGTTCCGGAGACCTTGATGGAATCGGAACTCTTCGGCCACGAAAAGGGGGCGTTTACGGGGGCGGTGGATCGGCGCATCGGTTGTTTCGAATTATCCAATAGCGGGACGTTACTGCTCGATGAGGTTGCCGAGATGCCCATCTCGTTGCAACCGAAACTCCTGCGCGTGTTGGAAGATAAAAAGGTGCGGCGGTTGGGTTCGACTAAAGAGGTCTTCACCGATGCGCGCGTCATTGCGGCGACCAATAAAGAGCCGTACAAAGCGGTTGAAGAAGGTTTGCTGAGGGAGGACTTGCTTTACCGCCTGAACGTCATTACCATCAAACTCCCCCCACTACGAGAACACCGGGAAGACATCCCGCTGCTGGCGCAGCATATGGTCGAAGAGCTGAGTCAGCGCCATCACAAACCGGCAAAAGTCATCTCCGTCGAAGCCCTTGATGCGCTGTTAGAGTATCACTGGCCGGGCAACATTCGGGAGTTGCGCAACGTCATCGAACGAGCGGTCGTGATTTGCCCCGATGAACAGATTGAGAAGCTGCATCTGCCGCCTCGAATGATCGGCCAGAAAGCCTCGCTAACAACTGATGCGGTGATGATTCCTATCGGCATGCCGCTTGATGAAGTCGAGCGGCGCGTGATCCTCAGCACCCTGGCGCGCACCGACCACAATAAGACGCGGACGGCTGAGACCTTACAAATTAGTCTCAAGACGCTGCATAACAAATTGAAGGCGTACCGGGAATCCGGCGAAGAGACGCTGGATTAAGAGCCAACGATTTTGCAGTCCATTGATTGGGGGACTCTATGGCGGTTACGGCGACCGAAAGCAAGCAGTTGGTCAAACGCGAGATGGCGGACGGTACTCAACTTCCAACCTCAAGAAAGATTCGCTGGCCAAATTTGGGGGTGCGGGCGCGGCAGATCGCCTTAATCACCTTGCTCGTCGTTCTCGTCGTCGTCGCTACGACTCTCGCCAATATCGCCTATCTCACCGGAACCGTCATCAATAGCGCGAAGGAACAGACCGAACAGCACTGGAAGCAGATCCGCTATCACATTGAGCAGACCAATTCCCGCGAACTCGTCGGAGCAGACGTAAGCCCCTACACGGCGATGACGAAAGAAGGCTCTGAAGTCCGCACGCGAATGGAATCCATCTTTGCCGATTTAGGCCCAATTGTGTATGTCTATCTTTCCGATGCCGAGGGCAACATCGTCAAAGACAGCGATGGCAAACATGAACTGGCGGTGAACCGCCATATGATTGGCGACCCCGCCGAGCCCAAGCCGGATTTGGAAAGGCTTGCCAAAGCCGGGCTGGTTGCCCAGCTATATCACATCCTGATCAGTCCGCCGGTTTATGAGTTTTCGAGAGAGATCGCCGCGCCGCCCAGCAAGTTACACATCGGGGTTTCGGCTCATGCTCTGCGCGAGCAGGTGCAATCGCCGATTCGTACCTACCTCATCATCGGCTTACTGGCCATCTTGGGCGGCACGCTGGTCGCCATCTCATCGGCCAATCTGTTGTTGAAGCCGCTGGAGGCTATATCGACGAGCATCGAACGCCTGCAATCAGGCGCTGAACCGACCGCCGAACCGCGCCACTTGCCGCGCGATCAAATGCTGACCAGCGTCGCCACGCAGATCAAACAACTCGGCGAGCGACTGGCGGGCGAACGCTCCGAATTAGAGATCATGCGCGGTCGCTTGCGTCAGGTCATCAGCCACTTGGAAGAACGCCTGTTGCTGCTTAACCGCGAGGGTCGCGTCATTCTGGCCAGCCCCGATGCCGAACAGTTTTTGGAGATGCAGGATACCGAATTGACCGGCTTGCCGATTGATGAAACGCTCGGCGCAGAACATCCTTTGGTCAAGTTGGTGGAGCGCGCCTTCAGCGAACGGCGTTCGGTGGCGCGCACGACCATACAGGTGCTCGGCGCGGCGCGCACACGGCAATTGATCGCTTCGATTCAGTTCATCGAAGATGCAGGCGAGCCGGTCGGGGCGCTCGTCAGTCTGCGCGATTATGAATCCTTTCAAAAATTCGAATCGCAGTGGGATTTGTCAAAGAAGCTCGCTGACCTTGGACGCATCACCAGCGGCATCGCGCACGAAGTCAAAAACCCGCTCAATGCCATGGTCATTCATCTGGAAATTCTGCGTTCCAAACTTGAATCTGGCAGCGGCGACCCCTCCCCGCAGATTGAGATTCTGGACTCGGAGATCAAACGCTTGGATCGCGTCGTTGCGACCTTCTTGAATTTTACGCGCCCGGTCGAAGTTCGCCTTGAGCCTTGCGATTTGAATCGCATCGTCAATCAAGTGGTTATGCTGGCCTCGACGGAGGCGGAGGATCGCGGCGTGACCATCTATCAGGAATTATCGCCGCAGCCGTTGATGATTAAGGGCGACTCCGATCTATTGAAACAGGCGTTGCTCAACATCATCATCAACGGATGTCAGGCGATGCCCGAAGGCGGCCCGCTACGCGTCTCGACGCTCACTGAGAGCGATGGCACCGCACACATTAGAGTCTCTGATCGGGGGGTGGGCATCCCGCCGGAGACCCGCGACCGCATCTTCAACCTTTACCACACGACCAAAAAGCATGGTTCCGGCATCGGTCTGGCGCAGGCTTACCGCGCCGTGCAGTTGCATAACGGGCAAATCCGTTTTGACAGTGAAATCGGAACCGGCACAACCTTCGAAATCATCCTGCCTGCATTGGCCTAGCCGCAGAAAATTTTCTTCGTCGGCACACCTCAAAGCCGTCGCACATCATCCTACCTGTCGTTTAGGAAGATGAAGCGCGTGGGGGACGACGGAGGGAATATGACAGGCAGGTTTTTCAAACCGATTTTTACCGCCGCCCTGGCAGCTATCTTCGTATCCGTAAATTTTGCACAGGCACAAAATGGGCACGCCACCCTACAGATCACTCGGCAAGCAAGCGCCCCGAAAGAATACAACCGTATCACGCCGAAAGCCGATATGGATCACGCCACTGCGTTTCATCGTCTGCGCCCACTCGATGCGCCGACCAAAAGACAGAGCGCTTCGCGGCGTCAGGTAGCCAAGCATCGTTCGAGCCGATTTTTGCAGACTCAGCGGGTGGCAACCGCCGTCTCGACCGCCAGTTTCGGAACTGGCGGTGGCGATGTGTTCGAGGTCGAAC
>CAYXVU010000288.1:0-6893 GCA_964468725.1 uncultured Clostridia bacterium | reverse complement strand
GCAAAAAGCGATGCAACTCGCTCGCAAACATGGGGTTTCGCTGCACGCTGTCGTTGCCGATCTTCAACAGTTCGTCATTCCCGATGCTGTCTTCGATGTCATTATCAACTTCAATTATTTGCAACGCAGCCTCGCCGCAGCAATCATTGAAGGATTGAGGCCCGGCGGCGTTTTGATCTTTGAAACGCTCACCGTTGAACAACTCCGTTGGAAACCCGATTTCAATCCCTCCTACTTACTCCGTCCTGGCGAACTGCAGGAGCTCTTTCGCAGGCTGCGCGTCTTAGATTACCGGGAAACATCTCTGACAGCCGGTCAAAGCATTCGTTGCCTGGCGTCGCTCGTTGCGCGCAAAGAGTAGCCGTCGCGCGTTGCCAGCCCGCAGGCGTGCGGATACAATGGCGCGCGCTAAGCGAGTTCGATTCCATCCCGACAGAGGCGCTGACTATGTACTGTCCCGCATGCAATCGTGACGTGCCGCCGCAACTGATCGCTGATCCGACAAACGTGGATGTCGTCCTCAGACCGTTGCTCACCGTCAATGCCAACGGTTGGGAACCTGGCAAACCGATTTGCACGGAGTGTCTGTCACGTTTCTATCGCGTCTTCAACCAACTTGTAGACACCTATCCGCAATTTGCGGAGCAGCAGTTGAAGATTCTGCCCACACCGTTGCGACTCGATGCGACGGAGGCTTATCACGGGCGCGGCATCACCATCGCGTTTCTCGATTCCGGCTTCTATGCACATCCCGATCTGACGGAGCCGCACAATCGCATCATCGCCTATCACGACATCACCGGGCGCACCAAAGCCGAAGACTTGCAGACGCCGCGCGTCTCCTCATGGCATGGAATGATGACCTCCGTCGTTGCCGCCGGGAATGGGCTGCTCTCTAACGGCCTCTATCGCGGCATCGCATCGCAAGCCAACCTCGTTTTCGTCAAGGTCGGACGCGCAGCGCGGGTTCGTCACAAAGATATTGCCGCAGGCTTGCATTGGGTGATCGAGAATCGCAAGCGGTACAAAATCCGCATCGTCAATGTGTCGTGCGGCGGCGACTTTGAGGCCAGTTACTTGACCGATGAACTATCGCAAGCGGCGGAAGCCGCCGTGCGCGCCGGGTTGGTCGTCGTTGCGGCAGTCGGCAATGCAGGGATGGATGAACACCATCCGGTGCTGCCGCCCGCCTCTGCACCGTCGGTGATTTCCGTCGGCGGGTTGAATGATAACAACGCCTTCGATGCCAATCGCTTCGACATTTATCGTTCCAGCTATGGGCCAACGATTGACGGGTTGCAAAAACCGGAGGTGATCGCCCCCGGCATCTGGGTGGCCGCGCCGATCTTGCCGCGCACGCCGACAGCGGAACAGGCCGCTCTGCTTTCGAAACTGGAAAATGCCAAAGATGATGAGCTGCACGAAATTGTCAAAGCGCACTCTGGCATTGATGAGCAACTCGATCATGCGGCAAAGCTCGCGCCCTATCTGATTCGCCAGATCGTTTGGCTGAAGATCCGCGACAACAGCCTCATCAGCCACCATTACAAACACGTTGACGGAACCAGTTTTGCCGCGCCCATTGTCGCATCCATCGTGGCGCAGATGTTGGAAGCCGTGCCACACACGAAACCTCACGAGATCAAATACGCGCTCGTCAAAACGGCAACGCGCATTCCTCATGTGCCGGTTGATCGGCAAGGGTGGGGGCGTGTCAATGCCAGTATCGCGGTGCGCGCCGTTCTGGCGATGCACGATGCAAAACGCAAAACAGCGAAGAGATAAGCGCCGCTCCGTGGTCAGCGGCTGCGCTTCCATCCCCGCTGCTCTTTTTTCCCTTGCCGAGCGGCCTGCGACCACCAATGGATGGTTGTTGGGAATCGGGGCTGGATGGATGAGAATAAGAGAAGGGGTGTGCCGCTTACATCAAGCGCACAGAGGAGGTTTCAACCGTAGCCACTTCGCTCGTTTCCGCTAACAGGCCTTTGCGTTTGGCTTTGTCCACATACATAGCGCGGTCAGCCGCCAACAACAGTTCGTCAATCGTCGTGCCGTCGAGTCCAAAGGTCGCATAGCCGACGCTTAGCCCGATGATGATCGAAGCGTCGCTAATGCCGAAGTCATGTTTCTCGAACGATTTTTGAATGCGATACATCATCTCGTGCGCTTCGTCGGGGCCAACGCGCAGGAGGCCGACGAATTCGTCGCCCGCATAGCGCCCTAAAAAGTCGGAAGCGCGGATTTGCATCTGCAATAAGCGTCCGACCTCTCTGAGCAGCCGGTCGCCTGCTTGATGACCTAATTTGTCATTGACCGTCTTGAACCCGTCGAGGTCCATCATCATCACCGAGAAGACATCTTTATGGCGCATCGCGCGATCCGCCTCCTCTTCGAAGCGATAGCGTAAGGCGCGGGCATTGGGCAGTCCGGTCATCAAATCGGTTACCGCCGTCGTCTCGGTCTTCTCGTGATGCATGGCATTGGCGATGGCATCCGAAGCCAGTTTGGCGACCGCCTCAATCAGCCGCAAGTGATCGGTGTCGTAGGCAGGCAATTCGCAGGAGTAGAGACCGAGCGCGCCGAGGACTTCGCCATCTTTGATGAGCGGCACGACGGTGGCTGTCAAATAGTTATCGGCCATCTCGATGCGCAGGGTATCGAAATCGAGGCGTGGGTCGCAGTTGTGCATCGAGTGCAAATTGGCCACCACCCATCCGGCGATACCAGCTCCGGACAGCATCCGCTTCCCTTTGAACTTCTCTGCGTGTCGCCCGGAGACATGCAGGGCTTCGATCTCAGTCGAATCATGCCGTTGCAAATAGAGGACGCAGGTCGTGTAGGAGACAATGTCCTCCATGCGCGCTGAGAAGACCGCGAAGATGTCGCGCAGGTCGAGGCTGGTTCCGATGGTTTGCGCGATGTCATAGAGAGTAATCAATTCGCGGTTGGCGCTGCGAATCCGCTCAAAAACTTTCGGCTGCATATCGGGCGATTGCTGACGAAAGAGCTTACCGTTGAGCGGCTGAATCTGATCCTGAATGCCGATGCGCAGACGGCGGATTTCGCTTTCGAATTCGGAGAGCTGTTCGAGGAAGACCTTCACGACATTGGGGTCAAAGATGGTTCCGCTGCCGTCTTTGAGCAATTGAATGGCCTGCTCGCGGGTCATGGCTTTGCGGTATTGTCGGTCTTCGCGCACCGCATCGAAGCAATCGGCAACCGTCAAAATTCGCGCGGTGATGGGAATCTGCTCGCCTTTGAGGCCATCCGGGTAGCCGCGTCCGTCCCACCGTTCATGGTGATGGCGAACGATGGGCACGACCGGATAGGGGAAATTGACGCGCTCTAAAATCTCTGCGCCGACGACCGTGTGAACCTTCATCTTCTCGAATTCGGCAGGCGTGAGCGGGCCGGGTTTGTTGAGGATGTAATCAGGCACAGCTAGTTTGCCGACATCGTGCAGCAAGGCTCCGGCTTTCAAGGCTTCAATCTCTTTTTCGCTCAACCCGAAGAGGCGCGCCAATCCGGTCGCATAGACTTGCACGCGATGCACGTGATCGTGCGTCACCTCATCTTTTGCATCAATGGCGATGGCCAGCGCTTCAATCGTTCGCAGATGTAGGTCGGCCATCTGCTCGGCGTGTTGATTCGAGGCCTCCACTTTGTCGAGGTAGACCTTATAAGAGAAGTAGGTGACCGCCACGATGGGCACAGCGATGATGAAGGCGTAAAACGACACCACTGAGATCAGCTTCACAATCAGGCAAGCAATGATCGAACCGGCGAAATAGGAGAGCGAGGTCCACAAAAAAGAGTCTTTCCAGGTTTTGATGAAGCTCTCTTGTTTTCTGAGCCAAGCGACGACGCTTACCGTGCCGGAATTGATGACGTAATGCAGCAGGGCGATGCTGCCCGCGACCGTGAAGAGTTGAATTAAGTCGGCCTCTTTCGAGTTGATGGTTCCGAATACCCGAATGACAATCGAACTCGAAATGAAGACTGATAGACTCATCACGGCGGCGTTGAAAGGAATAACTTTGCGCCGGTTTTCATAATGCAGCGAGCAGATCGCCGCATCTACCCCGGCCAGTACGACCGACGGCATCGGGCCATAGAGCAAGACCGAGGCAAATAGAAATGCGTCCGAGATTGTGATGGTGCTGGAAGATTTCGGAATGCCAATATCAATGCGGGAAATCAGGATGACCGTCACCAAGCTGAGCAGCAGCCAATCGTAATTCAAAGGCGAACACACCACCGCATAGAACGCATAGGCGAACAGCGACAAGCCCAGAACAGAGACCGCGATAATGAAGAGCTTCGTGGTCGGACGTTCCTTCCGTGTCGGTTCTTGTGGCATAGGCTGATTGTTCTGATTGCTGTCGCTGCCAAAGCCTCTGTAGCGAGGCTCAACTGTTGTAGGCACATTGCGTTCCATCTGCCAGCCCCAAGAAGATTGCTCGAAAATCCGCATAAAACCGCTGCCTTCCGCAGGCTCAAACTGAGTCAAACCATCAGATTGACAGATTCTCCCGCAAACTTTCCGTCAAATTGACCTAGAGGATAGGGTGTGAGTGATCAAAATTGTAGGGACAGCCAGCCAATCAGTCGCATATCAAGATCGGGAATTGATAAGGAGGCATTCCCAGCCGCTCTCATCGCCCCAACTTTTATCACACTTCTTGCTGACCGCAAATACTTTCTCTTACCTAATGTGCGACTCTTTTGAATGATCCATCAAGTAAACCAGCCTGTAGAATGGATGTGACATACACCTTCACAGGAGGTTCACTCAATGGATCGAGATACCTTTATCGTCACCGTTTACTGCTTGGTTGTCGAGCAGTACGCTATCGTCGCTTCGCGCTTCAAGTTGCGTCGTGGCGGCTTTCAACCGCAACTCACGGACGAGGAAGTTATGACGATGGAAATCTGCGGCGAATTTTTCAAACTTCATAAAGACCGCGATCTCTTCGCCTATTTTCATCATCATTACCGCCATTTCTTTCCTCACCTCCGTGACCGTACCCGTTTTGTCCGCCAAGCCGCTGATCTGTGGCAGGTCAAGGCGGCCATTCAGAAGGGCTTAGTCGAAGTCTCTCAGCAAGCAAAGGCTGGCATTCAACCCCTTGATACCTTGCCCTTGCCGGTTTGTACTTACACTCGTGCGCCCCGTGATCGGTGCTTCAAACGGCAAGCTGGTTATGGTTATTGTGCGGCCAAACAACTGCCTTACTATGGCTTCAAATTGGGTTTGCGGGTCACGCTTGCAGGCAGGATTACGCTTTACCCGTTGCTTTCCGCGCGAGCGCACGATGTCAATCACACCGAAGCCCTGGTCGAAGGCTTCACGGGGTGGGTGCCTGCCGATAAAGGCTTCCTTGATCCTTACCGCCAGCAACTCGTGCAGCAGCGCTATGGCGTGAGGCTGGTGGCCGAGGTGCGCAGCAATATGAAAGAACAAGGGCCCGAGGCAGTCGCCCGTGCCTGTAAGCGGTGGCGCAAAGTGGTTGAAACCGTGGGCGCGCATTTAACCGAATTATTTGGCATTGCGCGAACCCGGGCGCGTGACCTCTGGCATTACCAAGGACGCCTCATCCGTAAAGTCTTGGCGCATACGGTGGGCGTCTTTATCAATCTGCAAATGAGGAGACCCTCGCTTGATTTGGATGGCCTCCTCACGATTTGAGCGACGAATGAGTCGCACATTAGCTTCTCCTTATAAATTCCCCGTAAGTGAAAATAATCCCGGCGCGTCACAGATCCCCACAAAAATTCACCGCCGCCCAGGCCATCGAAGCCAACCAAGACATTGACCCCGGCAAAATTTACCCATCCACAACTTTGAAATTCAGGCGGACACACACCCGATGCCCCTCGCTGATCGTATTTGGGCGGAGTGTATTGACTCTCTAATCCTAATGGGTCTACCAAGTTGATTGGGTCGTTTGTCGTGTAAGCATAGCGGTTGAGGCTCTGCGGCTCTTCCAAACTTCCGGCAATCGGGTCAGGCCGCGAGAACCTGCCGGTGCTATTCGAATATTGCCGATTGACGGCGTAATCCGTGCCGCTCTCGTTGTCTCTCTCGTAATTCGTAAAGCGATGCTTCTCCGCCTCGCCTGTCCCCGTCAAAGCGTCTTCGCCAAACGGCAAGTGGTCTTGCGTCCCCGCCACCAGTCCATTGTGGTCGGTCATCATCCGCGTCGACAGCCGATCAGCGTGATAGTACCGCGTCGCCGCTATCCCCGTCCCACTCGCTGTGCTGTACTCGGCGATCACCGACCCGCCTTCCCAGATCGAGTAGACCGTCGCTCCTCCCGCCGTCCGCTTCACCCGCCGATTGGCTGAGTCGTAGACATACGCCCCCGCCGCTCCGCCGTCCGCCTTCACCAACCGATTCTCCGCGTCATACTGATAAGTGTGCGCTCCGTCGTTGGTCAGATTGCCCGCTGCGTCGTAGACCTGACTGACGGCGTTGACCGTGCTCAGCCGGTTGTTGGTCACCCCTCCCGACTGTTGCATCACCGCCGTCTGTATCGGCGTCCCGCCCGAAGTCGCGTTCCACACTCCCGTGCGATTGCCAAAGCGATCATAGGCAAACCGCCGCTGCCAGCCCTGCCCCGTCGCCGTCACCAGCCGCCCCACATTGTCGTAGGTGAAGGCTTGATTCTTCTGCGCTCCGTTGATCGTCGCCGTCACGCCCATCAACTGCCCGCTGTTGCCCGCCGTCGTCGTCGCCCCGCTCGCCCCCGCACTCGCTTGATAGTTGTAGCTCAGACTCATCAACGTCTGATTGCTCGCATTGCTCACACTCTGTCCGGTCAATTGCAAACGCGTCTCGCTGTAGGTGTAGCTCTCCATCAGATTGTTGCCCAACTTCAGACTGCTGATCT
>CAYXVU010000287.1:0-6980 GCA_964468725.1 uncultured Clostridia bacterium | reverse complement strand
CTCAAGCAGATGGTTTTTGTGGGCAGATTGGCTTACTCGGAAAGCGAGCCGCATATGAACGAAGAACAGCTCGAAATCACTCGGCTGAGTCACAAAGTTGTGACCATACAGGCCGGAGTATTGGCATTCGTTGGTGCGATTCTCGGCGGCGTCGGTCTTTTTGTGATGACCGCATGGTTGCTCATCAAGGGCGGTCACAATATTGGCTCTCACCTGCGCTTGTTGGGTCACTATCTGATTGGCTACTCGGTGACGTGGAAGGGCAGTTTTGTCGGACTGCTCTATGGTGCTGTGATCGGCGGACTCATCGGCTGGTGCATAGCGAAAATTTACAACTGGATCGTGCAATTTCGACTGCGAACCGGTAAAGATTCCTCATTACCATGACTCCTCAAACTGAGCCTCAGCCCAACCGCGCCAATCTGTCGGTCATTGTGCCGGTTTACAACGATGCGCGGAATTTGACTGCCTGTCTGGCCGCTCTTGCCGCATCGCAAAACTCCGAGTTTGAAGTCATCGTAGTGGACGACGGCTCAACGGAGCCCATCGAGCCAATTGTTGCGCGCCATCGCTTTCGCTATCTGCGCCTTGACGGGCCGAATGGGCCAGCCTATGCGCGCAATTGCGGCGCGGAGCTCGCCACCCACCCTTACCTCGTCTTCATTGACGCTGATGTTTGCGTACACACCGACACGCTGCAATGGATTATCGGCTCATTGTTGGCCTCTGAAGAGGTTGCCGCCGTAGTCGGTTGCTATGATGAAACGCCCGCACAATCGAATTTTTTTTCGCAGTATAAGAATCTGTTTCATCACTATATCCACCAACGTTCGGCAGGCGAGATTCATACCTTTTGGAGCGGGTGCGGAGCGATCAAAAAGGAGTTATTTCTGGCATTCGGCGGTTTCGATCATCAGCGTTACCGGCGACCGGCCATTGAAGACATCGAATTGGGGACCTGGATTACCGCCAGCGGGCATCGCATCGTTCTCAACCGGCAGATTCAGGTGACCCACTTAAAGCGCTGGTCGTTTTTCAGTCTGCTAAAATCCGACATCTTTGATCGCGGCATCCCCTGGACACGATTGATGCTCCGAGCCGGTGCTGTCGCTAACACGCTCAATCTTCAACCGGCGCAACGTCTCAGTGTGGCTCTCGTTTATCTCCTGATCGGACTGATCTTGGCAGCCTTCGGGTTGCCGCAGCTATGGGTTGCGGTCTGTGCTATGGCCATCATTCTAGTGATCGTCAATTACGACTGCTATCGCTTTTTCTTGCGCCGCAAAGGGCTGGGATTCTCTTTGCGCGTACTGCCTTTGCATTGGCTCTATTTTGTTTATTGCGGCGTCTGTGTGGTGACTGGAACCATTCTCTATTTGCTCAAAGACGGCGCGGCGTCTCAGCATCCGCATCCGCGAGTTTAATTTTCAGTCAGGTGATACCGATCCTTGCGAAGAAGGGAAAGAGAATTTGCCTCATCCGTCAAACAAGAAGTCATCCTCTAAAAGCCGCAAGCCGAAGCGTCACGCCTCCTCGCTATGGAAGCATCCGACGGTTCGCGCTGTGCTCTTGATTTTCGGGTTGGCAACTTTGTTGATGCTGCCGGTCGCCCTCTACTCCTTCCCCAATGGCGACGACTTAGCGCAGCATTATTGGTGGACGAGAGAGTGGGCCAATGAACTTCAGCAAGGGCATTGGTATCCGCGTTGGTTGAGCGGAGCGTACGGAGGTCGCGGCAGTCCCGTAATGCTCTATTATCCGCCGGTGCCATTTTTTGTTTCATCTATCTTTTATTTCTTCACCAACGAAGCCTTGCGAGCCTTGGCTATGGCCTATTGGATGGGATTGGCGTTGTCGGGGGTAACGATGTACGCCTTCGGTCGCCTGTTGTTAGAGGAGAAGGACAGTCTGATTGCGGCTGGTATCTATATGCTGTTGCCCTATCATCTATTCGATTTTTATCAACGCTCCGCGCAGCATGAATTTTGGGCATTGGCATGGGTTCCGCTCATCTTCTATGGCCTTTATCGCATCAGCACCGAAGCCAACTGGCGTGCCGTTCCCCTTCTGGCGCTCGGCTTTGCTCTGCTGCTAGCCACGCATTTGCCGAGCGCGCTCATCCTCATCTACCTGCTGCCGGTAATCGTCCTTTTGCTAACCCGTGATCGCTGGCGTCTGTTGCGCATCGGCGTCGGTTTCGGGGTTGGAATGGGGATGGTTTGCGGGTTTCTCTTCCCCTTTCTCTTCGAGCGGGACTACTTAAAATCGTTGGGCGAACGCAGCGAGATTCAATCTTTCAGCGCAGGCTTTTTATTGGAAGACTTCTCTTCTACCTTCAGTCATATCCCCTTCCCTTCAAGCGGCAACTTCCTACGATTTCTGAGCGCCAGCAATTGGTTGGCGATGGGCCTATTGTTATTGTTGGTCATCTGTACCTGGATCATCTGGAAGAGCCATTTTCGCAATCATCCCCTCGTCCTCACCCTTTGGGTCGTGACGGTTTTGAGTTGGCTGTTGGCTACCCGCCTGACGCTGCCGATCTGGAAAGTGGTTCCCAAGATGCGAGCCTTGCAATTCCCCATTCGGTGGTTTGTGATAACCAGTATCGGCATTTCATTCTTAACCGCGTTGGCAATTGCCTTGCGCAAACGCGAAGCCTTTACGATTCAAACGGGGCTGCTGGCTCTGCTCCTCTTGCTCAACCTCAGCATCAGTTGGTTAGTTGTCATGAAAGCGGCATACCAACCGGAAGCGCTCCGCGCGCGGCTGAGAAGTTATACGGATGTGCGCGAATATCATCCCAAATGGTGGGATCAGCAAAAGGATCCCGAGTTGGACAATGTCTCGGCAGTCGTTGAGACGGGCAGCGCCATCATCCAACCTCCGATTGCGCAGGGCACATTGCAAGAGTATGTCATCAACGCCGAACAAGAGTCGGTCATCAAGTTTCGCACGTTATATTTTCCGGGTTGGGTCGCCTATGTGAATGGAGAAGCGCGCACGCTGTCTCCGAATCTGCAGGGGCATCTACAACTCAGTGTCGCTGCGGGCGAACAGAGGGTGAAGCTGAAATTCGAAGATACCCCGCCGCGCAGAATGGGTAAGCTCATTTCCCTCGTCAGCCTCATCGCCTATGGCGTAATGATCTTCCTGATTCGCCGCCAACAGGCAGGAGATGTCGCAGAACCGAAACGATCATCTCAAGAAAAGTTGTAAAATCCCGTGAGAAGATCGGCATCCGGTTGCACATCGGTTGGGAAACCGAAGACCTGAGCATAGAAGTACAGTTCGGCGTCTAACGCGCGCTTGATATTTTCCGCGCGCCGAAAGCCATGTTGCTCACCGGCAAAAGGCACGTAAGCAACCGGCAGCCCTTTTTTACGCACGGCCTCAAACATCATTTCAGCCTGATTGGGCGGCACAACCTTGTCTTCCATGCCTTGAAATAGAATCAGCGAACAAGATAGCCGCTCGGTGAAGTAGATCGGCGAACGTTGGCGATACAAATCTCGCTTCTCCGGGTAAGCTCCGATGAGCGTGTGATTGTAACGCGATTCAAACTTGTGACAATCGCGTTCGAGAGCTTCCAGATCGCTGATGCCGTAATAGCTTGCGCCCGCTTTGAACACATCACGGAAGGTCAAAGCCGCCAGCGTCGTATAGCCTCCGGCACTGCCGCCGCGAATGATGAGCCGCTGACCATCGGCGTCGCCATGTTCGACCAAATAGAGCGCGCCGTTTACGCAATCATCCACATCCACGACGCCCCAATTACCATTCAATCGCTCGCGATAGGCGCGCCCGTAGCCTGTACTGCCGCCATAGTTCACATCCAACACGCCGAAGCCGCGACTGGTCCAGTATTGAATTGAAAGGTTCAGGTTAGTCGTTGCGGCGCTGGTCGGGCCGCCGTGACTGATGACAATCAGCGGCGCTTTCTCTTCGCCATCAGCCTCATAGTCTGAATTTTTCGGCGCATAATAAAAGCCGTAGGCGGTGCGTTGATTCGTTGTGGGAAACTCGATGGTGCGCGGAATGGAAAAGTATTTCGTATCTACGTCAACCGTAGTAGAGCGGCGCAAGACAATGCTTTCGCCGCTCGTCAAATCGAGCTGCACAATCGAGACTGGCTCGGTTGGCGAGCCGCCGCAAAAGGTAATTCTGCCCGAAGAAGCCCGCAAGTAAGAGATGTTTTGATAGGGTGTCGCCAACCCTTCGAATACGGCGGTCTCCGTGTCGAGGCTTGCCAGTTGCCAGGTTCCTTTGTCGCAGTATGTGCAGATGATGCGCTGCGCCGACTCAAAGGCATAGGTTGACATGCCGAAGACCCACTGCGGAGCGCCAAACTCGGCAGCCATTTCGTACACAGACCCAACCTGTCCGTTCCGCACTCGATACAAGTTCCACCAACCCGTGCGGTCGGAAAGGAAATAGAGTTCGCCCGTCGGTGACCATTCCGGTTGCATGACGGACTCGCTTTTCCCACCGGCAATCAATTGGCTGCCGACTATCGCACCGCTTTCGCTGACTTCTCCTACCCATAGCTCTGTGCCGTCCCACGGCATGTTCGGATGATTCCAAGCCAACCAGGCGAGGCGTTTGCCATCGGGACTGAGGCGCGGAGCAGCATAAAAATCATTACCCGAAACCATCACTTCACCACACTCGCTGCCTGCCAGAGGAATGGCGGCGAGCGTATTGACCGTCTCCCGATCATGGGCGGTGAAATCTTCGCGCACACAGATCAATCGGTTGCGATCTTCATCCATGACGGCATCGGCGTAGTAATAATCCTCAGCCATCGTCAGCGGTTGCGGAGTCGCATGGCCGGTCTGTTCATAGAGCCGTTGATCGGCAAAGTTTGAAAAGTAAATTTTGCCGCGATGGACAAGATAAGCGCCGCCACCATATTCATTAGCGCGAGTGCGCGCATTGAAGGGTTGCGGCGTACAGTCTTCCGTCTCTCCTTCGCCTCGATAGGTGACAATGACGCTCCGGCCTTTCTCGGACGGTCGGCTTTCGATCCAATAGACCGCATCATCAGACGCCACGACGCTGCTCAACCCGACCGTTCCGGCAACAATCAAGTTCGAGGTAATCGGCGATTGCCATGAACCGTAGGGCGCGACTTTTCTTTCTGCCATTCGTAATTGCCCTCAAGGAGTTTCTTGCAGAAGGCAGAATAACACAGTTACCAACAAAGCTGAACGCAGGCGACTGCGGACATTGGGGCTAGGCTTAGGAAGTGCCAAAGTTGAAGATGATGCCCATCGAGATGCGTAAACGATTTTGATTACCGGAGGTGAAATGGTCAAACAGATGCGTCTGCCAATAATCGGCTTGAATGGCATGCAAAGAAAATCGCCGATGCAGTTTCACATTCAACCCGCCGACGGCAAAGGCAAAGCCATGATCTTTGGCCACCTCACCCATATCCAGTCCGACTACCTACGTCTGCACGGTAGCAACGCCGAACAAGAGATGGGCAAAGAGCGCCAGGTTGGCATTTCACCAGGGAGTCACCTTTGGGCCAGTAAGAAAGGTGTGCAAGTATTCTCGATTGTTTCGACGCGGGTTGGGGGCGAAACCGAAGCCGTCAAAGCTTTCGCCATGATGGCCGCTTGTATCTACTTCAGCGAACAGCCATGAGTTGATGCAAATCGCAGCCGACGTATTCCAATTGTGTAAGTTCTTGTCTTGAGCGATTGTGAAGAAGGGAAAGAGAACCTCTGCCATAATGTCTTCGAATTATGACATGGGATAGAGACAGGAGAAGCGAATGCAGCCGAATCACTCTGTGAAACAGGATACGCGTCCTGCTTCTCAGAGTGATTCGGCTATGAGTTTAGCGTTACCAAACGACTTGAATTGGGGTGCTCAGATGCATCGTTCCCCAATGAATTTTCAACCCGATCTCTTTGAGATTGTTCTTGTCTCCGCTCAGCAAGATGACCAGCTTTGCGGCTGACTCGGTTACCTTTTCAAATTTGATGGGCGTCTTGAAAGCCACTTGCGCCTTCGGCGCTTCGAAGGCATCCATCTTCGCGGCGCGCACTTTCGCTTGGTCAAAGAAAGCGAGGCTCCACATCGCTCCATCGTCTGAACGATGTAGCCCCAAGTAGTAAGACCCGGCGGGGATGGTCGTGTCGCCAATCTTCAAGGTCAGATTGGTGTCGAGCGTCGTCCAGAAATTCTTCCCGAAGCGCCACACCTTGCCTTTCGTCATGGTGTCGAAGATCGGCGAATCATACTCTTTTTTCCAATCCGGCTGACCGTACATAATTGCCACTTCGCCAGCCGCCCCTTGCTTGGCGCTGTCCCAAAAAACGACGCGCGTTTCCGCCCTCTCCGTCGGGGCCGGACTGCCAAAGACGGCAATCTTACCCTCTTGCGATTTGGCAACGATGCAGACAAACAACAACAACGCTGCCGATATCCATAACCGTTTCGTCATGAAGTGCTCCTCCAATTCCATTTGTTTGATAGGGTCAGGACGATGCCTTCGCATCGCCGGACTAAAATTTTCGCGCACAAAACCTCGACGAAGGTTCTGTGACCGGTTGCCTGCGAACATCCGATTCGCATTTGAATTCGACCACTTTGTTCGTGCGCCCCGATCTATTTGGTGACATACATGGCGGCAATCGCTTCGAGGCGCTTTTGAATTTCACTCTCTGCCAACCATTGCCCGCGCAGCATTACGCCCGCGCGCCGCGAGAGGTTCGCAATATCTTTCAACGGGTTGCCCTCGAGCAAGATCAGGTCGGCGCTCTTCCCCACTTGAACGGCGCCGAAATCGTTTGCCGCATTCAAGTAGATTGCCGGGTTGCCCATGCCCGATGGCAAAATTTGAAAAGGTTTCATTCCGGCATTGGCCATCGCCTTCATCTCCCTGTGCTGTGAGAACCCGGGCACGCTGAATAGCTGCGGGGCGTCAGAGCCAAGCTGTCCATCGGCACAACGGTTACGCCGACAAACGC
>CAYXVU010000286.1:0-6983 GCA_964468725.1 uncultured Clostridia bacterium | reverse complement strand
TGCCGCGTCTCGTGCCGGGTGGAGCGAAACCCGCGACGAACTCGCGGCCAAACGTCAATCAGCCAATCCTTCACAAGTTGCCGTGTCGCGCTCGCCTCACATCGAAGCCGAGCCAAAACTACAGCAACCGCAAAAAAACGATCTTCAAACCGCTTTCTACCTTCGCTTGTCCCTCTCGCAAGAGAGCTTAATCCTTTGCGGTTTACGGACGGCGACTGGGCAAACCCACCATTGTCTCTTCATCCTTGATCGGCTTGAAGAGACGCTACAACCTCGCGCTCCTCCCTCCCGCACTTGATGTTGAACTAATGGACAAACAAGGCGGGCGGCGCTGCGTAAGCCTGTCCGCCTTGTTGCTACTCTCCGCGCTCCGGCGTATCGGTAGTGGTTTGCCTATCGCCCTTGTGCGCTCAGGGGCGGCCACGAGTATAGCAGAAATTCGCCGCGACGATGAACAACTCGGCGCTTTAGTTTTGGTGTGTCTTGACGGGCGGCGCGGAGAACCGCGCGCTGTCACCGGATCAAGACGGCCAGCGAAGCCGGAGAATGATTCGACGGGTTCTGTGCGAAATGTCGGCGTCCGGGTTTCCGGCAGAGGCGCAGAATGGCTGAGAGGAAGTGTAAGGGGGGAAAACCGCACTTCCTCAAAGCCCTCTGCGTCTCTGCCGGAGACTTCGGCGCAACAGGTATGATGTGTGCGCTGAGCGGCCAAGTCTATCGCTACCTCTATCAACTGGCAAGGCGCAATGTCATCGGAAGCGCAAGCCTGGCGCGTACATCTTTCGGCATCGCACCTGGGCATTGATCTAGGGCGAGTCGCGCGATTTGCTGCTGGCCCAAGAACTTCTCAAAGGGCGTCTGAAAAATCCCATAGGGACGGCAGGCCTATAGAGCACGGCAACATGATTCCAGTCGCTCCGGAGCGACCAATGGACGAGCAAAGAAACAGACCGCTCCGCCGGAGCTGACCCCTGGCGGTATTGGACAGCTATAGATCGGTCGCTCCTCCGAGGCTGGCTCTGCGGACTTTTCAGACTCGCGAACCTCGCAGCGACTTCGGATACCTGCGCCCATCTCGATGATGAAGCAGTATGGCTAGGAGAAGAAATAATGATTGCCGAGGCTCTCGACACCGGCGGTCAACCCGTCGGTGTCGGGCGGTTAATGGTTGAAGCTAAAGAGGTGTTTGAAAAGAGAGAATTATTGACTCGCTAAAAGGGCTGTGCTACTTTCGGGGCAATGATTACGGGGTTTAACACGGATGTTGTTCATGAAGGCCGCACCTATCACGTGCAGACGGAAGATCGCGGGGAGGCCAAACCGTTTCTCGAATCCCTGATCTATGACGGCGGCGTAGTCATCGCTAAAAAGAGCACCTCTTACAAAGAAGAGTTGCAGCAAGGCATGAGCGAAGCGGCAATCGCTACTCGACTTAAAAAACAGCATCAAGTTATCATTGCGGCCATCAGGGCCGGACGCATTCAAGACCTCATTCGACTGTCTGCCAACGAGTCGGCGAAGTCCAGACTCCCGGTCGAGTTGCCCGCCGCTATCGTCTCTGAACCGCCGCGTCGGGGCAACAGCGGCAGGCTGCCGAAAATCGAATCGCCTATTGCTACTCTGCCACCTCCCGTCGAACCCATACGCAACGGCAATAGCGGTAAACTGCCGCCACTCGCCGAGGTGCGCAACGGCAATAGCGGTAAGCTGCCGCCGCTCGAAACGCCCATCATTGTGCTGCCGCCCGCCGATGCGGCTGAACCGAATGGGGTTCGCCTTCGAACGACCGGCGGATTGAGCGCGCCCCGCGATTCCGGCAAACTTGGCATCGGCAAGAGCGGGTCACTCAACCTCGACGAAGTTATCTCGGATTATCTCAAACGCGCTTCCGAACAGGAAAAGCTGGAGTTGCAAGTCGTCAGCCCCAACGTCTTCACTGCCGGAAAGAGCATTGCCTTGAAGGTGAAAGTCACGCGTTGCGAAAAGCATGAAGCCGATGCCATCGTCACCGTCAAAATCATCGGCACCGCCTTCAAACCGCAAGTCCATATCGGTCGCGCCAACGCCGAAGGCGTGGCTTCGTTCAGTCTCAACCTGCCGATGTTTACCACCGGAACCGCCGCCATCGTCATCGAAGCGCAATCGAGCAGTGGACGCGGCGAACTCAAACAACTCATCCGACGCGGCTGATTGCGGAGCAACTCTTGTGACCGTCATCGTCAATGGCAGCCCCCTTGAATTGGCAGAACCCTCAACTATTCCCGATCTGCTTGCCAAACTCGAACTCAAAGGCGACCGCCTCGCCGTCGAAATCAATCGCCGCATCATTCGCCGCCCCGATTGGCCCATAACCCTGCTTGCCGAAGGTGATAAAGTAGAGATCGTCAACTTCGTCGGCGGCGGAAGAGATTAACGCCACACCCTGCTTGCCATTCTCCGCGAACCCCTGCAAACTTACTTTGACACTTGCAAGGTTGGCCACTGTGAGCGCGACAGCGCACCGCAGAATTTTCTCGGCAAGCCCGCCGCGCAAGCATCGGCTAACGGAGAAACGAATAGGAATCGTTATGTCAGATCATCTCAGCATCGCCGGTCGCGTCTTTCGATCACGGTTGATCCTCGGCACCGGAAAATATGAAACCAACGAGTTGATGATAAACGCGCTCGCCGCTTCGGGAACCGATATGGTTACCGTTGCCGTGCGGCGGGTGAATTTAAGCGACCGCTCAGAGAAGAGCTTCCTCGATTTTATTGACCTCAATCAATACCATCTATTGCCCAACACCGCCGGTTGCTACACCGCTGATGAAGCTATCCGCACGGCGATGCTGGCGCGCGAAGCGTTAGACACCAATTGGGTCAAACTCGAAGTCATCGGCGACCCGCGCACCCTCTTCCCTGATAACGCCGGTCTGCTCGAAGCGACTCGCGTGTTGGTCAAGGAAGGCTTCATCGTATTGCCCTATCTCAACGACGACTTGATCGTTGCGCGCAAGCTGATTGACGCCGGAGCCGCCGCTATCATGCCGCTGGCCGCGCCCATCGGTTCGGGGTTGGGGATTCAAAACATTACCAACTTGCAAATCCTCCGCGAGCAGATTACCGAAGTTCCGCTCATTGTTGATGCTGGGGTGGGCACCGCTTCCGATGCGACTTTGGCAATGGAACTCGGCGTAGATGGCTTGTTGATGAATACCGGCGTCGCCTGCGCGCGCGATCCGGTAGCCATGGCCGAAGCGATGAACTATGCCGTGCGCGCCGGACGGCTGGCCTTTTTGGCCGGACGGATTCCGAAAAAGCTCTATGCGTCGGCTTCGAGTCCGACAACGGGGATGATCGAATAACGCCCGGACTCCAGATTGATGAAGAGGAGTATGCGAGAAGTAAAGAAGGGGTGACAGAGCGAAGGGGTGAGGGGGTGAAGCGGTGAAGGGATGCCCCGAAAAGATAGTAGGCGGCGACTCTCTCATCTGCCTGCCGCAGGCAAATCCATAGCCTTTAACCTTCCACCTTCGATCTTCAACCTTCGACCGATAATCAGAGGCCGCCTTCTGACTTCTCACACCAATGCTTATGAAACGTCTCAGCAGTATCGCCCTGATTCTCTTTCTCGGTTGCTCGCTCAATGTCACCAAAGCGCAGGAAGCCACTCTCGAACGCGCCCACACCTTACTCAAACAGGGCGACTACAAAGAAGCCATCACTGCCTTCACCGCCCTGTTGCAAAAAGATGGAAAAGACCGTGAAGCCCAACTCGGACTTGTGCGCGCGATGATCGAGACGGGCGATTACACGAACGCCGAAAAGAAGACCAAAGAGTTTCTTGCTATCGCGCCCGACGCAAGGTTGCGCACGCTGCTCGGCGAGGTCGAACTGAAGACCGGACGCTACGCCGACGCAGCGGCAGAGTTTGAGCGCGCCCGACAGAATGAAAAGGGCGTCGTCTGGCTGCGCGCCGGTTTCGGTCGCGCTCGCGCCTTGTTGGCGCAGGGCAAAGAAGACGAAGCACACGCGCTGCTCAGCGAATTCATTCGCTACTACAATGACAACGATCCTGACGCCGCCGAAGAACTCACTTTGATTGCGCGCGGCCTCGTCGAACTCGAAAAGTATCAAGACGCCAACGACCTCTTCATTGACGCCCGCGACGAAGATGCGACCTTCGCCGACGCCTTCATTGCGCAAGGCGAATTGTTCAACAAAAAGTACATCTACGCAGACGCCGCCAGCCTCTTTCAAGACGCGCTCAAGATCAACGAACACTCGGCCGACGCTCAAATCGGGCTGGCCGAAAGCATGAAGTTGACTTCCAGCGAAGCGACGAACACGGCCATCGAACGCGCGTTGGCGGTGAACCCCAATCACGTCAGCGCGCTCACCATGCGGGCGTGGCTGAATTTGGCAAGCGACAGACCCGATGCGGCTATGCAAGCCGTTGAACGCGCGCTGAGCGTCAATCCGAATGCCATCGAAGCCTTAGCCATGCGCGCGGCGATCTTCTATGCAACCGACCGCAAAAGCGATTTGGAAGCGACGACCAAACGCGCGCTAGCCATCAACCCGCGCGCCGGTGAATTCTTTTCGACGCTCGCCTACTTTGCCGTCATCACGCGCCGCTATCAGGAAGCGGTCGATTTCGGTCGCCGTGCCGTCGATCTCGCGCCGCGACTGTGGAGCGCGCGCACCGAGCTTGGCATTCAACTGCTGCGCGTTGGCAAACTGGCGGAGGGTCGCGCCGAACTCGACAAAGCTTTTGAAAACGACGCCTTCAATGTCTGGGCGAAGAATACCCTCGACCTGCTCGATTCGGTCGCCGAATATCCGGACGCCGTGCGCGGCCCCTTTATCATCAAGGCATCGCCTTCTGAAAGTCCTGTGCTGGCGGCCTACGCTGCCGATTTGCTCGAAGAGGCGCACAAAAAGTTGGCCGAAAAGTATCGCTTCACGCCGCGCGCGCCGATGCTCGTAGAGATTTATGAAAACCACGAGGACTTCGCCGTGCGCGCCTTGGGATTGCCCGGACTCGGCGCGCTCGGCGTCTGCTTTGGGCAAGTGATTGCGATGGACAGCCCCTCGGCTCGTCCACCGGGAGAGTTCAACTGGGGTTCGACTCTGTGGCATGAATTCATGCACATCATCTCGCTGCAAATGACCGATCATCGCATCCCGCGATGGCTCTCCGAAGGTTTGTCGGTTTATGAAGAGCGACGCGCGCGACCGGGTTGGGGCGATAAGTTTTCGATTCCCAATCTGCGCGCCATCGCTGCCGGTCGTTTCGTCAAGTTGGACGATCTCGACGCCGCCTTCCTGCGTCCGACCGCACCCGATCAAGTGCCGCTTGCCTATTTTCAAGCCTCGCTGGTTTGCGATTTCATTGACGAAAAATACGGCTTCGACAAGATGTTGCAAATCCTCGCCGCTTACAAAGAGGGCGCGAAGACGCCCGATGTTTTCAAACGCGCGCTTGCGATCAGCACGAGCGATTTCGACAAAGCCTTCTTCGAGTGGCTGAATCAGAAGACCCAACCGTTGATTGATGCAATCGGTACGGGGCCGGTCGCTGCCGCCAGCGGACAGCCGCCCGCGAAAGAGGCTCTGGAAGCCATCGTCAAGGCCAAGCCGAACGATTACTTTGCCCGTCTGCGCCTCGGCACGATGTATAAATCGGAAAAGCAAGACGACTTGGCTCTCGAACATCTGCGCCGCGCGGCGGAGGTCTTTCCTTACTATGGCGGCGAAGGCAATCCTCATGGGTTGATTGCCGATATTTTGGAGGCGCGCGGTCAGAAGGCGGAAGCGGCGGCGGCGCTGGAGACCCTGACCCGGTTTACGGAGACCAACGTTGAGGTCTTCAAGAAACTGGCGCAACTGCGCGCCGAGTTGGGTGACCGCGTCGGCGCGCGCAACGCGCTTTTGACAAGTTTTTACATCTATCCGTTTGAGGCCAGCTTGCACAAGCTTGCGGGCGACATTTATCTTGAACAAGGGAGTGCTGGCGAAGCGGTGCGCGAGTTTCGCGTCGTGTTGGCGCTTGAACCGCCGGACTTGGCCGAAGCCCACTATGATCTGGCGCGTTCGCTCGATGCTGCGGGCAATCGTGTGGAAGCCAAACGCGAAGTTTTGCGCTCGCTGGAGATCGCTCCCGGGTTTGAAAAGGCGCAGGAGTTATTGCTCAAGTTGCGCGGCGGCAGTTAAGTCAGTTGTCGGATTGCACAAGGTCGCGTTGGGGTGACGAATGAAAGACCGAGCCAAATCGTTTGCGGTGCGCGTCATTCGATTGGTGGAATTTCTGCCGCAAACCCGCACCGCAGACTTGCTCGGCAAACGCTTGATCGAATGCAGCACCGATATGGGCGTCAATTACATGGCTTCTTACAAAGCCAAGTCGCCCGAAGATTTTGTTGCCAAGATGGCGTTGGTGCAGGAGCAAGCCGAGCAGTGTGTCTATTGGCTGGAACTGCTGGTTGAGGCCGATTTGGTGGACAAATCCATCGCCACCAACCTGCTTGGCGAGGCCAATGAAATCGTCAATGTCGCCGTCAGTTCGCTCAAAACCGCGAAAGGGAAGAAGTGAGGCGAGAGGTAGGGCACATGAATTCTTCTGACCGCAACGATTCGAAGAGGCGAGGGCTATACGAAGCGACCGGCACGGCGACCGGTTTCGGCAAACGGTTGCGAAAAGGGTTAGCGCGGTTGCGCGTTGCCACCGTTCTGCTCTTGCTCACCTGTCCGCTGTTATTGCTCGACTCGACCGGCGTGGCACAGCCAACGCGTTCGGGAGATGAGCGCATCGGCGAACGCAAAGATGTGTCTGACAAATTCAAGTTCGTGCGCGTCGGTTTCGGGCCATTCTATCCGGGAATGCGACTCGGAGATCGTGGCGAAGTCTGGTCGCATGATTACCCGGAAGCCGGGATTCACTTCTCGAAGATTCTTTCGGAACTCTCGAAGCTTGATGTCAATCAGGAAGAGAACGAGTACAT
>CAYXVU010000285.1:0-7059 GCA_964468725.1 uncultured Clostridia bacterium | reverse complement strand
CACTTGCAAAATCTGATCGAGAAAACCGCCGACGCTGAAGGAGAGTTCGACTTGCGAGTTGGGAACGATGCTCGCCGAGTAGCGCGCGCCGCCGGAAGCCGAATACGATTGCACGACTTCGACTTTGACCGGGGTCGGGGCTTTGTCGGCAGTCTTGGCCGTCTTGGTGCAGCCTGCGAGCAAGGCGCAAGCCAGAGCGAGAGTGATGAGTTGCGAGAATCTGTTGGTCATTGATCTTCTCCTATAGCGGCTTCGAATTCCGCTTTGGCGCTCCAGAAACCGAGCACCGCTTGTCTCCGTTGATCGTTGGCTTGTTCAAGTTGGGTTTGCGCTTGCAAAACATCTTTGAGGAGCGACATCTGCGCTTTGTAGCGATTGGTCAACACGCGCACACCTTCAGCCGCCGACTCGCGGCTGAGTTCGGCAACCGCTAAGAGTTGTCGCGCCTGCCGCAGCTTGTTGAACTTTTCGCTGACTTCGATGGCGACACGGCTTTCCGCCTCTTGCACAGCGTTGCGCGCCTTCGTGGCAGCAAAATCTTTTTCGGCGAGTTCGTTCTTCTTGCGCCCCCAATCGAAGGCTTCCCACGTAACCGTGATGCCGACGTTCATATAATTTTTCGGGATGAAAGCGTTGAAGTTGGCGGTGGCGACATGCTGAAAGGTGGCGCTGATCTCAGGGATGAATTCCGCTTTTTTAATGCGCCGATCCGCTTCAGCTTGTTTGACTTTGAGACGTGCTTCGCGCAGTTCCGGGCGCTGTTGCAAGGCTTGCTTGCGCGCCGCTTCGAGATCGGATTCAAGGCCTTCCACATCGGGCACAGCGACGACCGAAAAGGGCGTCAGCACATCACGACCGAGCAGGAGGTTGAGTTGTTGCTTTTGAATGCCCGCCTGATCCACTAGCGTCATCAAGTCATACTGCGAACGAGCGAGCCGCGACTTCACATCCAAGCCATCGGTTCGGAGGACGACTTGTTGCGCCAAATAGTCGCCGGTCACGCGGTCAAGTTCTTTGTACATGCGAATGGTTTCGGCGGCGGCGGCCAATGCGCTTTCGGTTTGCAGCAAAGCGAAGTAGGCGCGTTTGACATCGCGGACGATCTCTTGTTGTTTGGCGCGCAACTCTTCGCGGGCGATTGCGCCTTTGAGTTCGAGTTGTTTGAGGTTGAGAGTGATGCGATAGAGTTGTGATAACGGCTGAGTGATGCGGGTTGTGAAGATGGCCGTCGGTTTCAAAGGTGTAGTGATTTTCGTGTCTTCCGCCGGAATCGGGCCGGTTGCGGGAAAGGTTCCGAAGACGCCGCGCTCGAAGGTGAAATCAAGCGGGGTTAGCTGCTGCGAACCGAGCACTTCGAATTGAAAATTCGGCAATCGCCGGGTCTTTGAAGCCGCCAGTTCCGCGCCGGATTTGTTGATGTCGAGCGCCGCGTTTTTAATCTGCGTATTGCCCTGTAAGGCCAACGCTATGGCCTGTTCAAGGGTCAGAATTTCGCCATTCGATGAAGATGACTGGCCGCGAGCCGTGAGGCCGGTTACCGAAACGATTAGGGCGAAAATCATCAAGCGATAACTGAGCGTGGACATAGTCTTCCCTCCGCAGTCGGACGTCTCTGCGCCCGAAGCCAAAGTAGTGAGCAATGGTTTGGAATCATCGCGGGATGCCCCTGCCGACTAAATCGAACCTTACGAGATTGGTACAAATGCCAACTGTTGATATGCCAAAAATTGGCCGGGAAACCGACATTACATCGATATGTAACAGCATCTGGTTAGTGTATCAATCTCTTGTGGTGTGATTTAGATTCTCAATGTTCGTTCAGACGATCCGGCGCAATGACCGGCTTCGCCTCTGTGCCGGTTACGGGATGAGTGAGAGGAACGGCTTTCGCAATCTTTCCATCGCTAACTGTCAATCACTGCCGCTCTTCGTCACTCGCCGTCTTAGAGAGCAAGCGCTTTGCCACAAGCGGCAGCTTGCATCCCTTTCGAGTCAGTTCAACAAAAGAAAGAAGTTATGGTTTTGTGCCCAAAAGCGGACGAATTGTAACAGCCGAAATGCCATCAGGAAAATGCCGATATTTCATCGCATCTGCCAACAGGTCGGCGCAGCCGTCATCCCCGCAAACATCATTTAAGAAGACAACCGCTTCTTGGCAGCGGCGATCAAGTCCAGGTTGCGTTCATAGGAATGCTTTGGCAGAGAATGCGGCTCATCATCGGTTGGCGGAGGGTAGCCGTGCGGTTGATAAATCGGATAGGCTTCGGTGCGCAGGTGCGCCAGCATGTGATGGCCACTGCGCGTGGCGCGTTCATGGCGCAACGCCGAAATATCGAGCGGCGCAACGACGATGCGCTCACCCGGGCCGGGCGAAGCTTGCGCCAGTAATCGCCCGTCGAAGTCTATGACCTGACTGCCGCCCGGCCACGAATACGGCGGATAGAATTTCAATTGCGCGCCTTGATTGGCAGCGACGACGTAAGCCAGATTTTCGAGCGCCCGGCAGCGATTGACAATCGTCCACCAAGCCATCGGCTCGGTCGCACCCCACGGATCCATGTAGGCCGAGACGCGCAGCAGAATCTCCGCGCCGTTGGCCGTCAGTTGACGCAACGCTTCAGGAAACAGCCAGTCGTAACAGATCGCGCAACCGATGCGACCAATCGGCGTGTCGGCAACAGGAAAGAGGGGTTCATCGTAGCCCTCTATATCATGTGGGCTGGCATGGACTTCGTAAGGAATCCAAGGGTTCACCTTGCGATACTTGTACAAAATGCCTTGCGGGCCGATCAGGCAAGTCGTATTGAATACTACACTGGGGTACTTCTCGTCCGCTTCCAACATCGTGCCCGATTGAATGTAGAGGTCATACTCTTTGGCTTTTCCGGCCAGCCGCTCGGTGTGTTCATTGGGAATAGTGATAGCGAGATTGTCGAGCAACTCCTGCACGGTGGCAAAGACCGGCGCAGCATGGGCGAATTCGGGAAAGACCACTAAGCGAACGGGCAGAAACGGCGCGGCTCCTGCGACTGCCGAATCAATCATCGCGCACATGCGCTCGGTGTTGGCGCGCATCCGTTTGCGCTCGGTCGGGTTCGGGAAATCGGTCTGACAAGCGGCGGCAGCATAACGAATCAATTCCATCGGGTAACTCTCTCTTCTTCAGATTTCTATCGCCTTTTCGAGTGGTGTGACCGAAAGCCGATTCATCGCAAAGGCGCACAAAGCGCAACGACGGCAAAGAACACTCTCTATCGGGTCGCAGCAACCGAACAAGCCCTCGCAAAGTTTATCCGCTTGCGCCTTTGCTTACCGCTTCTGCATCCATTCTGCCGTCAGGCGCGGCAGCGCGGACTTGACGATGCGCGTGTTGTAGCGTTCCACCACCGCGCGCTGCTTTTCCGTCAACGGATAGCCCGCACTCGGATAGCCGCGCATCGCACGAAACGGGAAGGGTGTAATGTCGTGCGGGCTGGCCGAGTTGATGTCCATCTCTTTGCTATAACCATCGGCGTAGAGCAAAAAGGTGCGCTTCCACCCTTGCCGCAAGGGCGCAAGCTGTGTGGCATCGAACGACAAAGCGATTTCATCACCCGGCAACGAGACGACAAACAGATCGTCAACTTCGCTCAGCAGTTCGCGCACATCGCCCGGGCGCGTGTATCGTCCCGCCATCACTTTCCATGGCGATGCAAGCGAGACGCGGTGATAGTCGTACAGGAGAGGCTCTTTGCCATCGGGAGTGACGGCTGCCGAAAAACCGCGCCAGCGCAATTCGGCGCGCAGGGCATCGAGTTCGACCATCTCTACGCCTGCCGGTTCGGCGGTTGTATCAACCAGAATCTCGTCCCAATAGATTCGCATAGTGGTGATGATGCGAACCTCTCGATTGCTTTTTGACAAAAACCGATTCGTTAAATCAACGGTCACGGTTTGCGGGCGACCGGCGGGAAAGCCCATATTGGCGATGACGGTTTGCCAGTTGCCTTGCTCATCTTTGACCTGCAACTCCGGCGCTTTCATTTGCAAACCCAGTTGATGAGCGGCGAGGTTGTCGCTCGAAAAGGCGTAGTCCGTCCACCCCGTCAGCAAGAGCACGCAGCGTTGCGCGCTTGCTCGTCCCAAATCCAGCGTCAGCGCGTGCTCTTTGGCATAGCCGCGAACGCGCTCCAGTTGAAAGGTGTCCGCATATTGGCGGTCGCGTTTGAGAATGTGAGCGCGTACGTCTCTGCCTTGTTCATCGGTCGCTTTGATGGGCGGTCGTGCGGCGCGGGTGACAAAGAGTTTGAAATCACGCGGCGGCGCGCTCAGTCCTTCATTTGGGTAAACCTCCGTGTCCGCCGGATGCGCGATGGCGAGCAGTTGCAAGCGATCAACGAATAACGCTTCTTCGAGTTCGTTGGTGATGCGAAGTTCCAACCGCCCGTCGCGCGGTTTGAGTTGGTCATCAGTGATGCGAACGTATTCATCCGGGTCGGGCGTGTTGTAGACGTCGGGCGCGTGCAGGTAGCCCATCTCGCCGCCGCCTAAAAAATCGGTGAGGAAGACGAAGCGTTCACCATTCCACGTGTAGAGATAAGGACAGGACGATGGCTTGCGATCCACTTCGAGGATGTTCAGGGTTGGCGCACGGTTGCGGCGAGCGGTGGCAGAGTCAGCAAGTTCAGCCTGCACATTGCCGGAAGACCACAACACCCGCACCGCATCGGCGCGCGCGCGTCTTCCCAATCCGAAGACGACATCAACAGGCGCAGGCGCAGGCGTGACCGCATAGGTTTCGAGCTTTTGACTGAGGCTTCCGGCGCGCATTTCGATCTTTGCGCCGATACCATTGCGATTGGCTGCCCGCCCTTCGAGTTGTACGCGCAGAGAGACAAGGCGATTGCCGCCTTGGTTTATTGCCAGTCGCCACGTATCAAATGAACCAAGCAAGAGATCGGTATCTCCGTCGCGGTCAAGGTCAGCCGATGCGAGCCGCGAAGGGCTGATTAAGCGACGGCGAGACGCGGCAGTTGATGGCGTTGATGGGGGAGTCGCGCCGCTGACGGCGCGCGTCACAGCGCGGTCAGTGACCGACATCCAACGAGTGCCGAGATTACGAAAGACTTGCAAACCCTCTTCGTTAAGCAACACCAGATCGAGCAAGCCGTCATTGTCATAATCTAAAAACTGCGCCGCACGCGTCCCTTCGCTTGCAAACTCTGAGTGCGTAAAGCGGCCCCTGCCGTCGCTCAAGACAAAGACGTTTTTATCTGCGCCGCCGATGAAAAAGTCGGTAAAGGAGTCTTTATTGACATCGCCTGCGGCGACACACGTGAAGCGCCCACTCATCGTCAATCCGGCTTCGGCTGCGAGATTGCGAAATGTGCCGGTGCGCTGATTGCTCAACAAAGCGGGCGCGCCGCCATAATGCAAGATGAATAGATCGAGGTCGCGGCGATTGTTGAAATCGGTCGGCACAATGGCGACGGCGTGGCCGACCGATGAGAGGTTGGCGTCATTTGTGATGTCCGTGAAACGGCCATTGCCGTTATTGCGAAGCAGGCGGTTGGGCGCAACGGCGAAATCATCGGGGAAGGTGACGGTTGGGCGCGTCGTATCAAACTGCTGCAAATCCGCCAGCCCTGCAATGAAGATGTCAAGGTCGCCATCATGATCGAGGTCTGCAAAAGCCGCCGTCACTGCAAGCTGCGAGTAAGCAGCAATACCCGCCGCCTGCGTTACCTCTTTGAATCTGCCGCTGCCTTCATTGTGATAGAGCGCGAGGCCGCCGAAGCGCAGCACCAGCAAATCGTTGCGCTTGTCGTTGTCGTAATCGCCCGCAATCGCGCACAGCCCGACGGCTGTCGAATCCTTGAGGCCGAGCCCCGACGCGCGCGTTGCTTCGATGAATTGACCGCGTTCATTGCGATAGAGCCGTTGCGCAGTGGCCGAGACTTCGAATAGGTCAAGATCGCCGTCTCCGTCGTAATCGAATAGGGTAAGGTCGCCCGCGAAGCTTGCGGCAATCGCACGCCGCGTCGCTTCGTTTAGCTCACCCGCATTGAATGTGTGACCGAGAAGCGACGCGGGGGATGTCGCCGTTGGGAGTGCGCGAAGCCCGTCCGCGTCGCGCGCTTGTGCGGTGCGTGATCTTGATGCGGGATTCATCGCACGGCTTGCAAGTCGTGTGCGGGGGGCGGCGACGAACTGCACGGCGGGCGTTGCGGGGTTAACCAATTCCGGCTCCGCGCCGGTCGAAATCAGGGCTTCGGCATAGTCACCTTCTTCGAGGTAGTTCTGCCCTAACGTCGTGCCGTAATCGCTCTCGCGCAAGGTTTGAAATTGCTGCATCACGGCTTGCCCTTCTTGCGCCTTGCCCGTGCGCAATAGAGCAATGGCGAGGTTATATGTCGCTGTCACGTTGTAGGGTTCGAGGGCGAGCGCTTCGCGCAATCGCACAATCGCCTCTTCATAACTGCGTTGCTGAATCATGATTTGCGCGAGTTGGATATTGATGCCGACATCGCGTCCGTCCAGTTGCAGAGCGCGGCGCAACGCATCGAGCGCGTCCGCCGTGCGATTCTGCTTTTTGGCGATGATACCGTTCAGGTAGAGCGCGCGCGGCGAATCGGGCATCAATTCGAGTGCGCGTTGGGCAGCGCGTGCGGCTTCGTCAAGGTCGGGCAGGTACAGTAGCGCGAGGCTCAGATTGAATTGCGCGATAGCCAGATTCGGCTCGAACGCGAGGGCGCGGCGAAAGCTTTCAGCGGCGGCTTTATAGTCGAAACGCTCCATCCGGGCGACGCCGACATTGTTAGCGTGATAAGCGGCTTCGCGCCGGTTGACGGCTTGTGCGTCGCGCCCGGGCGCAGAGCGTTGCTGCCGCCCAGAAGCCGAAACGCTGACGAGCAAAACGACGAGCAGAACTCCCGCAAGCAAGCGATGCGGCAGTGATTGCATAGCTGTTTTATAACGCCTCAGCCGCGCGCTGTCCAACCGATGAATTGAGTGCCTTGTGGCCAGTTTTCAACTTTCGTTATGTCGGGTCAAGTTATGCGTGCAATTGCCCGTTCGCTG
>CAYXVU010000284.1:0-7067 GCA_964468725.1 uncultured Clostridia bacterium | reverse complement strand
CTTTTTCGGCAACTCGGTCAAGTTATTGTTAGTGAGGTCAAGGGAGGTCAGCGCACTCAGTTGACCGATCTCTTTCGGCAACCCGGTCAGTTGATTGTAACGCAAACCAAGCAAGGTGAGTTGGCACAACTGTCCAACCTCTTTCGGCAACTCGGTCAGTTGGTTATGGCTCAGGCCAAGCTCTTTGAGATGAGTCAAGTTGCCAATCTCTTTGGGGAGGGCTGTCAGTCGGTTGTTGAGAAGGTAAAGCTTGGTCAGGCTGGTTACTTGGCCGATCTCTTCCGGCAGTTCGGTCAGTCTTTGTCCGCTGAGGTCAAGCAGAGTCACTTTTTCCCGAATCGCGCGGTTGATGCGTTGGAGGACTTCTTCTTTGGTCATGTTTCGAACCTCTCCCAATGCGGGTTTGACCAATAAGTGACGAGCTGGATCAACGGAGAGCCGTGAAACCTGCGCGCTTGAAATTGCGGATTCAGTTTTTATTGGATACAACCGATCATCGGCCAGTGAAGCTACTCCTCATCGAAAGCAAAGACATCGGTCGAAAGGTAGCGTTCGCCCAAATCAGGCAACAAAGCGACGACGCGCTTGCCTGCGCCTAACTCTTGAGCCACTTGCAGAGCCGCCCAACAGATCGCGCCCGATGAGATGCCGCTCAAGATCGCCTCTTCGCGCGCCAAGCGTCGCGTCGTCGCTTTGGCATCTTCGTACTCGACAGGGATGATGCGATCAATGATTTCGGTGTTCAAAATTTCGGGGACGAATCCCGCGCCGATGCCTTGAATCAAATGCGGCGCGGGCGGCCCGCCCGACAGCACGGGCGAATCTTTCGGCTCGACGGCGACCAGCGTGACCTGTCGCAAACGTTCTTTCAAGATTTCGCCGACGCCGGTAATCGTCCCGCCCGTGCCGACTCCGGCGACAAAGGCATCAAGCCGCGCATCTGTATCTTCGAGAATCTCAATTGCCGTCGTGCAGCGATGAATGGCCGGGTTCGCGTCGTTCTTAAACTGCATGGGCATGTAACTGTCAGGCGTTTGACGCAGCAGGGCTTCAGCGCGATCAATCGCACCTTGCATGCCGAGCGCATCAGGCGTCATTTCGACCTCTGCGCCGAGGGCGCGCAAAACCCGCAGGCGTTCGATGCTCATCGAATCGGGCATGGTCAAAATCAAGCGATAGCCTTTCGCTGCGGCGGTCATCGCCAGCCCGATGCCGGTATTGCCGGAAGTCGGTTCGATCAGGGTCGTTTTTCCCGGCGCGATTTCACCTTCGGCTTCCGCTTTCTGAATCATCGAACTGGCAGTGCGATCTTTGACGCTTCGCATGGGGTTGAAAGCTTCGACTTTGACGAGAATTTCGGCGGCATCGGGCGCGGGCAAACGATTGAGTCTGACGAGCGGCGTGTAACCGATGGTTTCGAGAATGCTGCGACAAATTTTCGGTCGTTGTGGCATAGCGATTGGTCTCCGAGTGGCGTGGGGAAAATATCATGGTCGGTCATCGGTTGTCAGTTGTCGGTTATGGGTCGAAGGGTGAAAGTTGCAGGTTGAAGGTCGAAGGGTGAAAGTTGTCGGTTGCCGGTTATGGCGGTGCGTCTTCGCACTATTGCGGCTTTGCGTTTGCGCATCTTTCTTTCTGGCCACCGGCGTCTGGCCGCTGCTATGATCGCTGTTTATCTTTTTCAAATCGGAGAGGACTATGCTGGAGGGCAAGAGACTGGCCATCATTGGCGCAGGCAAATTGGGAGAGACTTTACTCAAAGGGTTATTAGAAGCGGGCGTGATTCGCCCCTCTGACATTATCGTCACGGCAGGTCATCAGCCGCGACTCGATCAACTCAAAGAGAGATTCGGCGTCAGCGGCACGCTTTCGAACCTCGCCGCCATCGAATCCGCAGACATCATCATCCTCGCCGTCAAACCGCAAACCGTGCCGCTGATCCTTGCGGAAGTCGGCCAATCGCTCACCCTTTCGCAGTTGCTGATTTCGGTTGCGGCTTCGGTCAGCATCGCCTTCATCGAAAAGCATATCGCAGCGGCAGTGCCGATCATTCGCGCCATGCCGAACACGCCTTGCCAACTCAAGAAAGGCATGACAGGAATCGCGGGCGGCAAAGATGCGACGAGCGCGCACATCGCGTTGGCGCGCTTCATCTTCGATGCCGTCGGGCGCAGCCTCGTAGTGGACGAAAAACACATGGATGCGATTACTGGACTTTCGGCCAGCGGCCCCGCGTTTATCTACATCGTCATCGAATCGCTGGCCGAAGCCGGTGTAAAAGTCGGATTGCCGCGCGATGTCGCCACCGAACTGGCTGCGCAAACCGTTTTGGGCGCGGGCGCGATGGTCATCGAAACCGGCGAGCACCCCGCGCGACTGAAAGATATGGTCACCACCCCCGCAGGCTGTACGATTGATGGTATCCTTGAACTCGAAGACGGTGGCTTGCGCGTCACCCTCATCAAAGCCGTCGTCAAAGCGACGCATCGCGCCAAAGAACTTCTCGAAACCTAAATGAGGTGTCAGGTGTCAGGTGTCAGGTGTCAGATTCGGAGTCGAACCGCGAAAGTCGAACGTCACAGATCGTTAAGCAAACGGGGAGAGGCAACGCAACAGCCCCTCTTCTCATTCCCAAACGATATGCACACGATGATGCGAAGGATGGGAAGTGGCGTCTGCATCCTGTTGCTGATGATCGCTTCGACCGTTGGGCAAGTCATGCAAAAGTCACAAGAGAAGAACGAGGTCGCGGCTGCCGACTTTCCTAAACTGGTCAATGATTACCTGCTCGACTTACACGCTCGCCATCCGGCGCTGGCTGCCGCCAGCGGCCTGCATGCGTGGGATGGCCGGTTAGAAGATTTCAGCAACGCCGCCATCAGCAATGAAATCGCTGCCCTCAAATCGTTTCAAGAAAAGCTCGGTAAGATACCGCCGCTGGAACTGCCGCTGGCGGATTTGTTCGATTACCAAATTCTGGCGATGCACATAAAATCGCGCTTGCTCGAACTTGAAGAGGTCAAAAGCTACGAGCGCAATCCGCAAATCTACAACGATGTGATTTCGACCGGCTTGTTGCAAATCGCCATGTTCGAATACGCGCCGCTCGATTCGCGCCTGCGCCATGCCATCGCCAAAGAAAAAGAGATTCCGCGCCTGTTGGACGCCGCACGCGCCAACATTCGCAGCGTGCCGGATGCCTTTTTGCAGGCCGCGAAAGCCAGTTTTACAGGCACACTCAGTTTCATCCAAACCGATCTGCCTAAAGTCTTCGCTTCGGTTACGGATGCCAAACTGCAAAACGAATTTAAGAAGGCGACGAAGATCGCGGCCACCGCGATTAGCAACTACCTCAAACACCTCGAACGCCTCAAACCTGACCCGAACGCCACCTTCGCACTTGGCAGAGAGAAGTACGAAGCCAAGTTGCGCTACGACGAAGGCATCGAAATCTCCGTAGACACGCTCTTACGCATTGCGTACCGCGAACTGGCGAAGACGCAGGATGAGTTTCGCAAGACGGCTGCCAAGATCAATCCACGAAAAGATGCACGCGCCGTCTGGACAGAGTTGCAATCTGAACACCCGAAGGCCGGAACATTGGTCGAAGAGGCCGCTAAACAACTGCGCGCCATTGAGACTTTTATACAAGAAAAACAACTGGTCACCTTGCCGGAAGGACAATCGGTCACGGTCGCCGCAACGCCCGATTTCATGCGGTGGGCGACGGCCAGCATGTGGACGCCGGGAGCCTATGAAGCGCACCGCCTGCCCGCGCGCTACCTGATTACCGACGTAGACGCGAAGTGGAATGACAAACAGAGAGAAGAGTATCTCTCGTCATTCAACTATCCGCAGTTGTGGTCAACTTCGATTCACGAAGCCTATCCTGGCCACTTCGTTCAGGGCGCGATGCTCAAGACCGTCTCGTCGCCTTTGCGTAGAACATGGGCGATTGCGCCGGGCAGTTTCGTCGAAGGGTGGGCGCATTACACGGAGCAGATGATGATCGAGCAGGGCTTTGCGGGCGGCGACCCAAAGATCAAGATGGGGGTGCTCGCCGATGCGCTCCTGCGGCTGTGTCGCTTCGTCGTCGGCATTCAACTGCACACCAAGAATATGCGGGTGGACGAGGCGACGAAATTCTTCATGGACAACGGCTATATGGGCGAAACCCCAGCGCGCATCGAAGCCGAGCGCGGCACTTTCGATCCGACCTATCTGGTCTATTCGGTTGGCAAGCTGGCAATCCTCAAACTGCGCGACGATTACCGGCGTTATCGCGGGGAGGACTTTTCGCTTCAGGAATTTCACGACCAGTTGCTCAAGAACGGCAATGCGCCGATCAAAATTCATCGCCAGATGCTGATGCCCGGCGACAAAGGCAAGTTGATCGAGTGAAAGCGTCGCCTACCCATCCGTCTCCCCATCTGCCTGCGCCGCGTGTGGCGATTGCGCTATCGGCAGGCTATTTCGGCTTCTTTGCGCATGCCGGATTTCTGCTCGCCATCGAAGAGGCAGGCATTGACTACTGCGCCATTGCCGGGTCGAGCGCCGGAGCTATTGTTGCGGCCTTGCATGCTTCGGGAGTCTCGGCGCAAGAGATTGCCGAGGCGCTTGTGCAGATTCGCCGCGAAGATTTTTGGGATAGCGCGGGGGTGCACGCCGTGCTGCGCGCGCTCACTCGCAAAGGGCGAGGTTGGACAGGTTGGCTCAAAGGCGACTTGTTCGAGCAAATGATGGAAGACCGACTGCGCGTATCGCGCTTTGAAGAGTGTCGGCGCGCCCTTTACATCACGGCCTTCAATCTCACGACCGGAGCGGAGGAGACGTTTCACAGTGGCCGGATCGCCGACAAAGTGCGTGCCTCGTGCAGTTATCCCTTTCTGCTCTCGGCGAAAGAGATCGGCGGTTGCCACTATTGGGATGGCGGCTTCTTATCGAAAGTTCCGCTGGCCGGGATGCTCGAAGGCGAGCGCCCCGATGTGGTGATCGTGCATTATCTGCCGACGCAGAAGCCGCAAGGGGAGGCGATGGCGCGCAAGTGGTCGGCGCTCGGCTTGTTGGAAGTGGCATTAACGGCAGCGCGTCAGGAGATCGAGCGCCATCGGATGGCCGCTCTGTCAGACGAGCAGCACAAAATTGTATGGGTTGAACCCTCAGTGCCGCGCGTCGAGCCGCACAATTTGGCAACGGGGCGGGCAGCGATTCGCGCCGCTCAGACGCAGGCGGCTGAGGAGTTGAAAGGTTTCCGGCAGACGCTCAGCTTGTGAAAGCGAAAACTAGCTGGGTATAATTTCGGGTCGCTGACTGACCTGTGAAAGAGATCAAGCAACAAGGAGACCCGAACCTGTCGCACGTCGCAATGATAATCGTGCAAGGATTCGCCGTTCAGGACTTCTACTAAAGGAGCACGCGGAGACGACGACTCGGCAGGTACTGGTGAGCTTACGCGCAACAACCTTTTCAACTACGGATGTCTGTGAAGATCATCCCTCACCGCGTTGAGGAAGCGTCGCGCAAGGGTGGAGTAACGAGGATATACAATGAGAAAAGCGTTCGCTTTTTTACTGACTCTGATTTTCTTTTCGTCTTTTGCTTTCATACCGGATTTCATTGGCCTTGATCGTGTAGAGGCACAAGAGAAGGCGGTGCGGCTGGATCGCATACGCCCCGGTACGATTACGGCCGGAGCGCCGACCTTCACCTTGCGACTGGAAGGCAAACGCTTCGAAATCGGCGCGCAGGTCTTATTTGATGGCACGCCGATTACGGGTCGCGTCTTCTCTGATGGTCGCTTTCTCTATGCCGACATTGACGAGTCGCTGGTTGCCAACACCGGCACCCACACAATTCAAGCCGTCAATCCTGATAACACAACGACTGAGACCAAGACCTTGACGGTTGTCGAGCGCGACCCGGAGATCAGGATTCAACTCGATGGCAACGCGGCGGAAGAAGATCAGAACACTTTGCAGTTTGCCATCTCCGGCGACGGGTTCCGGCAAAACACGAAGATTTTGGTGTGGGGAAAGAATTCGCCCGATTCCAGTTTTGAAGATCAGGAGAACTTCTTCGGCGTCATCAGCAATGCCTTTCTCGATCATCCGGCGCGCGTGCCGGTGATGGCGCAGCGCAAAGGCGGCGGACTGTCGAATGTAGACATCTTCTTCGTTTTTCCCCGACGTCCGGACATTGATACGCTCGATCCGAACACGGTCGAAGTCGGTGAAGAGGATTTTGACCTCGAAATCACCGGCAATAATTTCCGCGATGATGCGAAAGTCGTCGTCAACGGCATTGAGGTCGAAATCACTCGCCGCCGCACGCAGCGTCTGGATGTAAAAGTGCCGGGCTCGTTTCGCGCCACTCCGGGACTACTCAGCGTCCGCATCGAACAGGACGGCATTCAATCGCCCGATGCAACCGTAGCCATCGCGCCTTCCGAAGATCCCTTCATCTTCACGATCTCGCCCGCCAAAATCCGCTTGGGCGAAACCCGCGAAGCGATTGAACTGGTCGGCGCAAATTTCGGTGACGACGACAGAGTGTTGATTGACGGCGAAGAGGTGACGGTCAGACAGGCCGCGCGCAGGCGTTTAGTGGTCGTCGTCAAAGATGAGATTCTGCAAAGTCTGGCAACCCACACTGTGCAGGTGCAAGACGAAAACGACAAGATATCCAATATCGCAATGTTCTCGGTCGTGCCGGATGTTGATGTAGCAACCTTGGTCGGCGAAGACCGCGAAGGCTTCAATGAAGCCTGTGTCGCCAAAGAGGCGGCTCGGTTGCGCCGCCCGCGACGCGCGGCGATGGGCACGGATGGGTTGATCTATATCACCGATCAGCAAAATCATGCTTTACGGACGATCAACCCGACGACCGGCGAAGTCTGCACGCTTGCAGGCGACGGCATCGCCGGTTACAACGACACGGGAAATGCGCGCAACTTTCCGGTGCGCTTCTCTTTCCCGAATGGCGTAGCCGTGCTGCCCAACGGCGACATACTGGTTTCGGAAAACGGGAATAATGTCATTCGCCGGGTGCGGCGCGAGGCCAATGGTACG
>CAYXVU010000283.1:6216-7082 GCA_964468725.1 uncultured Clostridia bacterium | reverse complement strand
CATTCCAATGACGGCATTCATCGGCGTGCGGATTTCATGGCTCATATTGGCGAGGAATTGACTCTTTGCCTGAGTCGCAGCTTCGGCTATCTCTTTGGCTTTTTGCAGCTCCAATTCTGCAATTTTGCGCTCCGTTATATCAATCATTGTGCCGATAAAACCATGATAGTCTCCCGCCGAACCGATTAAGGCAACGGCGCTGCCGGAGACCCATAGAGTTTCGCCCGTTTCCAATTGCAATCGGTATTCGAGCTTGAACTCTTTACCGCTGTTGGTGCAGGCGACCCACTCTTTGAAAACCCGTTCGCGGTCGTCGGGATGAACCGTATTCACCCACCCACTGCCTAACATTTTGGCATCGCTTTGACCGGTGATCTCGATCCAGCGATCATTAACATAAGTACAACGCCCTTGAGTATCCATCAAATAGATGCCAACCGGCGCATGAGAGGCTAAGGTTCGAAATCGTTCTTCGCTCTCTCGTAATGCCTCCTCCGCTGCTTTTCGGTCGGTAATATCGGTAAAATTTCCGGCGATCCCGATAGCCTTGCCGCTTTCATCCTTAATAATGCTGCTGTAGGTCTTCAACCACTGCACGCCGCTCTTTTGAGTTAAGCAACGAATCTCGAGGTTACAATCTTCGCTCTCTCCTGTCAGGAGGGCTTGAGAGGCTTCGAGAAGTTGAAACCGGTCGGCGGGATGTACAAAGCGGAGCAGATTTTTCCCCATACTCTCTTCAATCAGATAACCGGTGATTTCCGTCCAAGCTTTGTTCAAAAATGTCCAATTGCCATGCAGGTCGGTCTGAAAGACTACATCTTTTAGATTATCCATCACCATTCGGTACTTCTTCTCTGCTTCGCGCA
>CAYXVU010000283.1:3213-6206 GCA_964468725.1 uncultured Clostridia bacterium | reverse complement strand
GGTATGTTTGCGCTCCGTGATGTCAAGATGCGTACCGGCGGCGCGTTTCGGAATGCCGCTATCGTCTCTTTCGATTACCCGCCCCCGATCTAATACCCAAACCCAATCGCCACCACGCGTGCGCAAGCGATATTCGCTCTCATAAAATGCGGTTTCGCCGTAGAGATGCCGGGCTAAGGTTTCGGTCGTGTGCTTCACATCATCCGGGTGAATCAGTTTTTCCCATTCATGTAAATGGGTGTGGGTCTCTTCGAGCCGATAGCCGAGCATCTCTGCCCATCGTTCATTATGTTGAATGGAATCGTTTTCGATATCCCAATCCCATAGCCCGAGGTCCGCTCCTTTTAACACAAGTTCGAGTTGCTGTTCGCTTTTGCGAAGAGCGACCTCAGCACGGTTGCGTTCGGTGATGTCAATAGCATGACCAATAATGTATGGAGCTTTATCGGTTTCTTCGAAAAATTTGTTGCGATAGAGCCAAGTCCTTCGCTCCCCCGCCCGTGTGACAACAACCAGGGTGCCGCTATCCGAGCCGTTAGCCAGTATACGGGCAAGGTATTGATCGAATTGCGGTCGTAATGATGGCTCCACAATCTCTCTCAAATTCATCTGGCAGAGTTCGTTGACTGTGTAACCGAGTTCTCCTTCGGCTGCCGGGTTGGCCGAAATGATTCGGCCCTCCAATGTATGCAGACACATTAGTCCCTGACTGTTTTCCACCAACTCGCGGTAGCGTCTTTCGCTCGATATGAGCGCCGCTTCGGCCGCGCAACTCTCCATAAACTGGCCAATCTGAGTGCCCATCGCAATCAACAGATCAAGCAAGTCGTCATCCGGCTGTTCAGCTCGCAAGCTGTTGAATTCAACGACCCCTACCACTTCGCTTCGACTCAGTATCGGAAAGGCGAAGACGCCGCGAATTGCCGTATCGGCTACCGCTTTGGCGCGAATGAAACCTTTCAGATCAGTCTTTCCATCCGCCCAAATCGGTTTGGCGCTGTCCCACACTCGGCCAATCAACCCTTGCCCTTTCTCAAAGGTAAGCCTACGGCTCAAATCCAAGTAAGACTCGATGTTTTTCGACTTATTATGATAGTCGGCAAAAAACCTCATCACCTGAATTTTGCTATCCAATAACCAAAGAATCCCTGTCACTCCTTCGAGGTGGTTACAAATCGTTGAAAGAATTTTGGGCGCGGCATCTTCCAGTTTTTTTGATTCCGCTAAACATTGGGTAATTTCAAACTGTGTTTTTAACTTCTGATTGATGCTGTTTAATTCCGAACATTGATCCGAGGTGAGAGGCTTGGCATCGTCACCCTCTTGCCCCTGCCCGATTTGAGGAGCAGGCCACCCGATGAAGATCATGTTGTCCTGCGGAGCCTGATAAACCATTCGCCCTTGCAAGAGTTGTTTCCGGTAGGAAGCTTCGAGGGTGAAGATACGCTGTTGAGAACCGAGAATCGCTTCGAAACTGGTTGTACTTATAGGATCTTTGATGCGTATGACATCAGCAAGTTTTGCGCCCGCATCCAGCGCCGGGCAGAGGGTACGAATCGCTTCTCCTGCCTGTTCCACCTCCATGCTCCGGTTGAATGTAAAGTGATAGGGAAACGCCGCAACGACCTGCTCAGGAGATAAACCGATTGGGTTCTCTTTCATAGATGCTTGCCTCGCTACCGCTCTCCATACATATGCAAAACTTGTTTGAAGTGCAAGAGATTATTACGAGAATGCCCGAAATGCCCCGTTGCTTGCGACGGGGTGGCGTACTGCGAGAAGGATTCATTACCCTCTATCTTTCTGCTTGTGCCAATAATCTGGCTCTCGATTTGTAACTTTTCATTTGTTGTCAATTTGGTTGCTTCTGCACTCTTTTGTGGCGGTGTAGGAATGAAGCCAACGGGTCAGATAGCGATGATTGAGAGCGATGAGCTTTGAGCCTACACCTGGAGTGCGGGTTTCAAAGCCTGGCGGCACACAGACCTTCACAATGATACTGGCCTAAGCGGTTCCATCCTTCACCCTCCTGCTCGCTTAACACTTTACCAGTCGAGGAAGCAGCATTACGATGCGGTGACTTCACGAATCACTGCGAGGGTGCGGCGGGCAGTCTTTGCCCAGCTAAACTCCCGGCTGCGCAACAAGCCCGCTTTCTCGTATTGCTCGCGCAGGTTCACATCCGTCAAAATCCGCTGCATGGCCTCTGCCATTGCGCTTTCATCGTATGGGTCGAATAAGATGCCTGTTTTTCCGACAACTTCGGGCATTGAAGATGTATTCGAACAGGCTACGGAAACCCCACACGACAGCGCTTCCAGCAGGTTGAGAGCGAAGCTTTCGTATAAAGAAGGGAAGACGAAAATCTCCGCTCCGCAGTACAAGTCCGGTAGGTCCGCATTCGGCACCAAGCCTGTGAAGACGATTTCAGAGGAGAATGACGATTGTTCGGCTCTTCGGTGTACTTCATCCGCTCGATGCCAATCGCCGCCCGCCAGCACCAGTTGGTGAGGAATTTTTGTCGCGCGTTTCAAAATCTCAAATGCGGAGATCAAGCGCAGATGATTTTTACAGGGATGCTCAATCCGCGAAGCATACAGGATATAGGGAGCACGAATCTGGTACTTTTTGACAATGCGCGCGGAAGCAAACGCCCGGCTGCGCGGAAAGAACAGAGAGTGATCTGCCGCTAATGGCGTAACGACAATCTTGTCCTCCGGCACCTTGGCATACTCGATGATATCGCGCTTGATGCTATCGCTGATGGTCAAGACTTTCGCTAGTTTACGAACGAGAAAGGGTAAAACTTTCGTGAGATAAAATATTCGAGATGCCTCGGATTTATTGGCGTTCAGGAGAGGAGAGAGTTCATGAACTGTTCCAACGGTCGGACAGGGTGCCGTAATCGGTAACCTCCGATTGCCTGCCGGTAAAAAGAGGACATCGTAATTTCGCCCCCGGCATAAGGATGAAAGACCAAACTGATGCCACGC
>CAYXVU010000283.1:0-3203 GCA_964468725.1 uncultured Clostridia bacterium | reverse complement strand
CAGGTTGATGACCGGATTGCGTAACCGACTATTGATGCAAACCGGTCGCATGCCATTCGTTCCGGGGATAAAGGTAGCTTTCTCGTTTTCGTAGGTGACCACTTCGTATTCGTCACCGCTTTTCATCAAAGAGAACTCCTTCAGCAGATTGATAATGTACTGGCTGATATCGGATTTGACCCCGTCACCGCCAAAAGTCGTAATCCCGATTTTCATCTATCCTCCATCTGTTGTTCCCTGACTCATCGCTCGTCAGGCTCCGCCGTACCCTGGACGCTCTCACACCTAGATTGCAGCAGGAGATATGCGCGCTGTCGGCTGCATAACAAGGGAGGTTCCGAGATTGGTTACCGCAAGGTCTTTACATATGGAATTCATCATCAGACAAAGAGGATGAAGAAAAAAGTGATGGTATGTGACGAATTCCACATTGAATGAACCCTTTGTTTCGGCAGCTCCTTTGTTTCCGTGTCTTAAACCTGAATTTGCGCAGCGATGAGTAATAGGGGAACCTCCTGATAGGAAGGTTTCTTGATGTAACACGAAACGAGTGCCAAATGCGAGAGGAGCAGTTTCCGCAGAGCCGGGAGTGAAAACCGTAATCCCGCGATGGGTGACGCCCCAACGAGCTACATCAAGATTCCTAAAGCTGAAGCCATTGCTTCCAATTTTCCATAGGCTCTTGCTCTCCATGACAAACCCGAACTCGATGTTTGCGTTACTGTAGAAACGCCAGCATCGCTTCGGTTTTATTATTGTAGGTATCAAAGACCCGGTTCATCTGTACCAACTCGGAGAGCGTTTGTACCGGTTTGGTCATGCCTCTCAATTTCAAATCACCACTGTAAGGGTTCACCTGACGCAAGCAGGAGAGCAGCGACTCTAACTCGGGACGATCTACGAAAAGCAATTGATTGAGATCAAATACCACTCTGTTGAAGCTCTCCATTAAGGACAATCCTGATTCTGATTGCGAATCAGTGCGAGTGAGCCAGCGGATGACAACCTGAGGAATGCAGCCTATCCGGCATCCGGGGCTAGGGGCAATTCACTGGTATCAGGATAAACGGCGGGCGTCTGGCCATCTATAAGAGATTTCCTTAGAAAGTCGGTAGGGAATTCCTGATAGAGAGTTGCGCTGGCTTACGCTAAGGTTTATATAACTGCTAACTTCAAAAGAGGAAATCGGCAGAAGGGCTGCCGTTTTGAAGGGGGCGAAAGAACAAACATCTGAATCCTCTGATCGGTCTCTTGAGAAAGGAATGCGGTGATGAAGATAGAAACTGGGGTAATTGCCGCCGCCGGGTCGGGCACGCGTATGCTGCCCGTCTCGTTGGCGTATCCGAAAGAGTTGCTGCCGATTATCAATAAACCGGCTCTCCACCTGACCATCGAAGAGTATGTTGAATCTGGATTGAAGCGCATCATCATTGTCACCGGGGCAAATGCCCAGCCGCTACATCGTCAATATGACTTCACCGAGTTGCCAGAAAAAGGGAAGTATGCGGCGCTCGATGAGTTTGTCGAAAGACTGGCAGGCGTCGAAATCATTTTTGTTGCTCAAGACGGCCCATATGGTAATGGCACGCCACTCCTCGTTGCCGCATCCTATATCTCGGATGAAGAAGGTTTTATCTATTCTTATGGTGATGACATCATCAAATCCTCGACCCCCTTTTCAAAGCGATTGATTGCCAAGCATCAGCGTACGGGCGCTTTATTAGTCGGCACACAAGAGGTCGACTGGGAAGATGTCGTGCGCTATGGTATTGCGCAAGTCAGGGAAGGCAATCCGGATTTGGAGTTATCCGATGTCATTGAAAAACCGTCACGCGAAGAGGCGCAATCGAACCTGGCTATGTTTGGTCGCTTTCTGTTGTCTACTGAAATCATTCGAATTTTACGTGAGATACCATTGGGGAAATCGAACGAACTTTGGCTAACGGATGCTGTTCGCCACTACATCAAACAAGGGGGCAGGGTAATGGCGGAGCCGGTCACGGATGGTCGTTGGCTGACCATTGGCGACCCGGTGAATTACTTGAAGACGCTATTTGAGTACGTGCTTTCCGATAATCAATTACGCGCAGCCCTTGCGCCGCGTATTCGTGAACTCCTCGATCAGTGAAGGGCGGTAGGCGGGCTGCCGGATTGAATAGCCGACTGCGCTACTTAACAGGCGCGGGCGCTGGGCGTTGTTGCGAGGTTGGGCTGAGATCGTTGCTGGTCAAGGATTTGAGAAACTCAATCAAGTCCGTCTGCTCATCATCGTTAAGGTCAATTAGCATCAATTCCCATGCCCGCATGGGGTTATCGGTGCCGCCTTTTAGATAGAATTCAATTACCTCGCGCAAGGTTGCTGCGCTGCCATCATGAAAATAAGGAGGCGTCAACGCGATGTTCCGCAACGAAGGGGTGCGAAATGCACCGAGATCGAGCGCGTTGCCGGTAATCAAATAACGCCCTAATTCCGTTCCCCCCTCTTGTTGACCGAGTTCTTTCGCAATGTGCGGCGCCGGGCGCGTCAAAGACAAGGCGCGAGTTGATAGCTTACTGAAATTCGGATGGTTGGCTGCCACGCCGGTGTTGCGATAAACCTGATCGCTTAAAAATGGGAAAGACGGATTGATATTGTGACAAACGTTACAACGAGCTTTGCCACGAAATAAGATGAGACCTCGAATCGCAGCTTCACTCAGCGCGCCACGTTCCCCGGTGTTGAATCGGTCAAAGGGCGAATCGGCGCTCACCAGCGTGCGTTCAAATTGGGCCAGCGCTTTGGCTACTAGTTGAATGGTAATTTCTGAATTGAATTGATCGCGGAATGATTGGACATATTCGGGAATCGCGCGCAGCCGCCTGACGACTTCTTCATAAGAGGTATTGCCCATCTCATTTGCATCCAGTAGGGGCATGATGGCCTGCGCTTCGAGAGTCTCTGCCCGTCCATCCCAAAACTGGCCGACGGCAAACATGGCATTAAAGAGGGAAGGGGAATTCCGCTGCCCCTGTCTCCCTTTGATGCCTTGTGCAACCTTTTTTCCATCCGTAAAGGCGAGTTGCGGATCATGACAGGTGGCGCAACTGACCGTGCCATCGGCAGAGAGTCGAAGGTCGAAGAAGAGCGCCCGACCGAGTTCGACTTTGGCTGCGCTCATGGGATTGTCTTTCGGGACGTAATACTCCCATAGCTCGCGCGGAAT
>CAYXVU010000282.1:0-7088 GCA_964468725.1 uncultured Clostridia bacterium | reverse complement strand
GGCAGAGTTTAGTCATGGAGAAGGGCAACCGGCTATCGGGCTGTCGCAAGCCAATGACGCGACGGCAGAAGGCGGCGCAACGGTCGTGCTACGAGTTGATAACCTGGCAGCCGCGCAAGCCGAACTCCAGGCGCGCGGCGTCGAATTCACGGGCGAAACGGAAGAGGTTCCCGGCGTCGTTCGCATCGCTACCTTTCGGGATTCATCCGGCAATCGCCTGCAACTCATCGAGCAACTCTTACAGCAATAGCTCGCGGAGTCGCGCCGGTGATAAGCTGACGAGGCTCCACTTCACCCTTAGCGAAAGAGGTCACCGATGCTGTGGGAGGTTTCCATCGAACACGAAACGACGCTTGTCGAAGCGGCACGCAAGGGCAATCGTGAAGCGTTGGGAGAGTTGGTCGAACCGCTACGCAAACCGCTGCTGTCTTATATCTATCGCCTGGTGACGGAACGTCAGGCTGCCGAAGATTTGGCGCAAGACGTACTGGTTCGCGTGCTCGAAAGTCTGCCGCGCTTTCGCGGCGAAGCGCGGTTCAAAACCTGGCTGTTCGGCATTGCCACGCACGTCTGTCTCGACCATCTGCGCAGTAAAAAACGATGGCGCATCGAGGCACAACTTGCCGGTGAACGCGAAACCGCAGCCGATGATGAACAACTGGAACGCTTGAGCGCGGTGATGGCGCAACCCGATTTTCTCTTCGAGATTCGCGAGCATATTGCCTTTTGCTTCTCTTGCATCGGGCGTTCGCTGGAACCTGAACAACAGGCCGCGCTCATGCTCAAAGAGGTGCTGGGCTTTACCGCGCAGGAAGCGGCAAAGATGATGGAAGTATCCGAGCCGGTCTTTCGCCATCAGCTCTCCGCCGCGCGCGCCCGAATGATTGAAGCCTATGACGGACTTTGCCAACTGATTAACAAAACCGGCGTCTGCCATCAATGTCGCGGATTGCGCGAGTTTGCGCCGGAGCCGCATCGGGGCGCAGACCTTGTGCAGATCGGCGTCGCGCCCGGCCTTCGCGTTACGCCGGAAAACCTCTTCGCGGCGCGGGTGGAAATCGTGCGCGGCGCGCGTCTTGGCGATAACGCCATGCACCCCCTGCACGACTGGTTTTTTGCTGCCATCAGTGAGCGCGAAGAAGGGCGAGACGGACAACCGACAAAAGGAGCATAACGATGAAGCGATTCTTTCGGACGGGGCTGATCGCCATTGGGTTAGCGCTATCGGCAGCCAATTACGGACAACCTGGGCCGCAGCCTTTTCATGAGCGGTTGTTGGGCGACTGGCGCGGCACTGGCAAGGTGATGGGGGCGGCTTCGCAACTTCACATGCAGTGGGAAATGGCGCTCGGCGGCAAGTTCGTGCGCCTGACCTTTCATAACGAGATGACGACGGCGAGCGGCAAACAACGATTCGAGGGGCACGCGTACTATCAATCCAAAAGCGATGGCCACTACAGCGGGCGCTGGTTCGATTCCTCCGGCGACGCGCATCCCATCAACGGGATTATCGAAGGCGATGCGCTGATCGCCAATTGGGGAACCGCAGAGACCAAAGAAGGGCGCACGATTTATCGGCTGCTGGGCGCAGGAAAGATGGAGGTCATAGACTCAATTCGCAGCAAAGACGGTTCATGGCGCGAGTTCGGTCGTTCGACCTTCGTGCGCCAATAGCGCGGCCTACATCTGCCCGTCGCCAACAACTATCATTGCGGCGAGCAATTCACGCTACATTGAAAAGGAGAAGATGCAAGGCCATCCGGCTGCGTCACGATGATCGCGCCCGGCAACCCGTCACAGGCTTTTTTCAAGATCGCTTTCTTCATCATGCCGGGAGTAGTGTCGCGCTCCTTGAACTTCACTTTTTTAACCGGCGTACCGCCAATCGTCACCTTCGACCCTTCTTTGAACAGACCCGTAATCACCAGCGAAGCCGTGCCTGCCGCATTGCGTTCGATGAAGCACTGATTGATGAAGGGTAAGGCCGGATCAACAACGACTTCGCCGCCGCCGGAAGACGACGAGCGGCAGGTGAAGGTCACTTGCACGCCTTGTTCATTGCCGAGCGGGCAGTTAGCCGGTGCGCCGGTCGGCAACTCGATGAGGTTGCGGCTGGTGCCGCTCGGGCCGCTGGCATAGATCAAAAAGGTTTTGCCCGCATTGGCGACGCCGAAATCGAAGAGCGCGTCAATCAAGTTAGTCGTCAAAATGACGAAGCGTTTGGCTTGAATGATATGGTTCGGATTGCCGCGTTCGACGGCGAAGACCGAAGTGACGTTCGGATTGCCATTCGGCAACAGAAAACATGAACCCGGAATGATGAGGTTTTGTTCGACGCTACAGTTGCCATCTGAGGGCGAAGCAGAGACCACCACCGGCGCGCGTTGGCCGAGATCAATTGGACAGGTCACAGACGACACGTATTCCCCGTGAACTCTGGCAATCACCAAATCGGCGATGCCGCCGCAACAGGTCAACGGAAAGGCAGTGCCGGGCAGCCCCGGGGTTAGCGAACTGAGCGTCGCGCGCACCAACAGGCTATTGACGATGGTGACGTTTTTGAGGGCGATGCTGACATCGCTGACGCCGTCGCCATTACTGTCGCAGAGAATGGATACGGAGTTAGGAAAGAATTTGCAGCCCACCATATTTAACGTCACATCGCAAAGGGCATTGATGACGCCTACGGTCGAGCGTGTTTCGACGGGCGGCTGACCGGGCGCGACGGCAGCAAAGCCATCAGGAAAGACCAATGGGCAATTGACCGACTGCACGTTGATCGGGGTAACAGGCCGGGCTTCGCTCATTGCTGAAGCCCCCGCCATCACTGCAAACGCGGCTACGATCATCAAAACCTTTTTCATAATTGCCCTCTCGAACAGATGACAGAATTCAGAAGACCCGCAAATTGAGAGTTGCCCGATGAGATCAGTGGCATTGAGAGCCAGTCTCTCGCTTTTGAATTCCGTATCCTGACTCCTCCATTAAAACAAGCTCACCTTGATGCTCAGATACTTTCTGGGGTTCTGGCGAAAATCATACAACATCTTGACGATTTCGGTAGAGACTTGATTGGCATTGGTGTAGAGCTTGTCGTCGTGCAGGAGTTTGCCCGCCGTGCCTTCGCCTCTATCGAGTCGTTCGCTGATGCTGCGTAGTGAGGCGACGGTAGCCTGCACTTCGTTGTGCAGTTGCTCATCTTTGACGAACTTGCCGAGCGTGCCGCGCCCGGCTTCGATCTCTCCTGCGATGCGGTCAAACTTGGCGATGGCATCGTTGATTTTGGTCATCGCGTCATTGGTCTTGCTATAGAGTTGTTCATCGGTGAGGAGTTTGCCCGCCGTCCCTTTACCGGCGCGCAGGTCTGCGACGACGGCTTGCAACTCGCTCGACAGCCCGCGAATGTCATCGTAGAGTTTGGGGTCGTTGAGGAATTTGGCAATCGTGCCGCTGCCCTCTTGAGCGCGTTTGAGCAACCCCTGAGCTTCGAGGACGGTGCGATTGAGGTTGGTGATGAAGGTGTCATCTTTGAGCAGTTTGCCAATCGTGCCTTCGCCGCGATTGATACCCGCCATCAGTTGTTGCAGTTGTCCGGCAACCGTGTTGAAGGCAACCAGCAAATCGTTAGCGCCGCCGAAGACCTGCGCGAGGCTTGCCGTATCGGCGCTCTCAATATAGCCGCCGTCTCCAACCGGCGAGGCGGCAGTCGTGCCCGGCGTGATGTCAATCACGCGGTCACCTAAAAACCCTTGCTGACCGAGCACCGCTTTTGAGTCCTGACGGATGCGGTCGCGCGCCTCTTGCGAGTTAATCTTCATCTGCACTTCGATGGCTTTGTCTGTCGCTTTGTCTGGCACATCGCCGGAAAAGTCTATCTCCGATACCTGCCCGACGCGCACGCCCGCCAACCGCACTTCATCGCCGACTTTGAGGCCATCGGCGGCGGCAAAGCGCGTCTTCACGCTCATGGTTTTTTCGAAGATCGAAATATCGCCGGTCACCGAGAGAATGAAAACGATCAGCACGACGATTGCGCCGAGCGCCAGCAAACCGACGCGCAGTTGCGACAGCGTCATGGGTTTTCTCGTAGCCATACGTCCTCCTCGCCGCCTGCCGATGTGCAAACGGCTATTCGCGGAAAAATTCCTTGATGTACGGGTCGTCCGACAAGGCGAGTTCTTCGTCCGTACCGCTGAAGACGACCTTGCCCTCTTTCAGCATGATGAATTTGGTATTGACCAGACAGACATTGCCGTCCTCGCGGCGAATCTCGACATCGCCGCGCTCGTTGATGGTGGCAAAGTTCGAAGATAAAAAATTGATGTCGTGAATGCGATGGGTAACAAAGATCGAACTGACGCCTTCGAGGTCGCGCAGATTGATTGCCAAATCCAAAATGGCGCGCGCCGTGATGGGGTCGAGTCCGGCAGTCGGTTCGTCAAAGAGAATGATTTTCGGATTGCTTGCCAGCGCCCGCGCGATGCCGACTCTTCGCCGCATACCGCCCGATAGTTCCGAAGGCATCAGGTCAATCGCATTTTCGAGATTGACGAAACGCAGCATGCGCTGCACCACCTCTTTGACATCGGCTTCCGGCAGACCGGCTTCAAACAGACGGTAGCCGACGTTTTCATAGACCGAAAGCGAATCGAACAACGCGCCTTCCTGAAACACCATGCCGATCTTCTGCCGCGCTTCGAACATCTGCCCTTCGCTGTAGCCGGAAATCTCTTCGCCGTCCACGAAGATGCGCCCGGCATCCGGCTTTAATAATCCCAACACCAGTTTGAGAATGGTAGATTTGCCCGTCCCCGAACCGCCCATGACGATCTTCGTTTCGCCGGGGTTCACCGTAAAGCTCACCCCGTCCAAAATCACGCGGTCGCCGAAGGCTTTGTGAACCTCGCGGAATTCGATTGCACTGTAAATCTCTTCAGGCATAACCTAACGAATTCAAGAATACAGAATACAGAAGTCAGAATACGCAACGCGCATGGATGCAGGCAACGACGAGAGGATGCTCTCTATATGCCTCCCCTGGCAATGGCTGAATGTCCGCGTTGTGGCTCATCCTTCACCTCTCTGCCGTCAGTCAAATGACAAAATCAGTTTGCCTAAGAAAAAGTCGGCCACCAAAATCAACACGTCCGACACCACAACGGCGCGCGTCGTTGACAGCCCAACGCCAACCGTGCCGCCCGACGTGCGCAGCCCGGTGCGGCAACTCACCGTGCCGATAATCAAACCGAAGACCGCAGGCTTTATCAGGCCGCCGATGACATCGTTATAAGTCAACGCGTCTTTCGCCGAGTTGATGTAAACCGAACTGGCCACATTCATCAACAACGTAGCGACAACCCACCCGCCGAGCGCGCCAACCAAGTCAGCTACCAATGTCAACGCCGGTGTCATCACGATCAAGGCGAAGAGGCGCGGCCATACCAGTTTTTTGATCGGGTCAGTGCCGAGCGCGCGCATCGCATCAACCTGTTCCGATACCACCATCGAACCGAGTTCGGCAGCGATGGCCGACCCGACCCGACCGGCCAACATCAACGACGCTAACACCGGCCCCATCTCGCGCACCAACGAGGTCATAACGAGAGTGCCGGTCACACTGGTTGCGCCGAAAGTCTTGAGCGCCTCGGAGGTTTGCAGGGCAAGAATCGCGCCGGTGAAGAAGCCGGTCAGTAAGATAATCAGCATCGAGCCAACGCCGATGCTGTCCATCTGCTGAATGATGTCGCGCCCGTAACGCGGTTTGGAGAGCGCCCGACGAAGGGCGCGTCCGACCATCAACGTTGCTTCTTGCAGTTCGTAAATGGCGTCAAAGAATAGGTTCATTCCTCACTCAGTCTTATCCGTTCGGTTGCGGGATGTTGCCTCGGCTTTCGTGATGTCGTTCCGCACTCAGACCGACCGCGCGTCTTGGCTGAGTGCCACTATGATGAAGGCTGGCGAAATATCCGTCAAGCGACTCACCAAAGTCAAAGGTTGAAGGTCGAAGGTTGAAAGTTGCAGGTTATACTGGATTGCCTAACAAAATGAGAACCGTTCGTTGAGCGGCGGTCTCTGACCGCCGTCCTTTTTGGGCGAGGATGGCGGTCAGAGACCGCCGCTCAACTATCTCATCTTGATTCGCAACTCGGTATTACAGGTTGAAAGACGGGAACCGGAATTTGTAACCTTCAGCCTTCAGCTTTCCAACTTCAACCCCGGCGGAGGAAACATGGAGCCGATTTCGCATTACTTCTATTCGCATCGCTTGAAGCTGCATTTTTGGGATTGGGGCACGGATGGCAAGCCGCCGCTCATCCTGGTGCATGGCGGCCTCGATCACGCGCGCAATTGGGATTGGACGGCGCGCGAACTGCGCCACGACTTTCACGTCTACGCGGTGGATTTGCGCGGTCACGGCAACAGCGCGTGGGCGCAAGGCGCGATGTACGGCATCGCCGAATACGTTCTCGATTTGTCGGCGTTGATTGACATCATCAATGATTTCCCTGTGACCTTGATCGGCCATTCGCTTGGCGGCGTCATCGTCCTTCACTACGCGGGCATCTACCCCGACCGGGTTCGCAAAGTGGTCTCCATCGAAGGGCTGGGGCCACCGGCTTCGCATCGCGTCTTTCGTCCGGCTTCGGAACGCCTGCGCGATTGGATTGAAAACATTCGCCAATGCGAACGCCGCGACCCGCGCACCTATCCCGACCTCGACTCCGCCGTTGCCCGTATGAAAGAAGCCAACGCGCACCTTGCCGATGAAGTCGCAGAGCATTTGACTCTGCATGGCACGAATTGGAACGCCGACGGCTCGCTGGTCTGGAAGTTCGACAACTACGCGCGCCCCTTTCCGCCGTATGGTCACAATCAGCAAGACACGGCGGAGATACTCGGCAAGATCAGTTGTCCGACGCTGCTGTTTTGGGGGATGGAGAGTTGGGCGGCAGACCCCGAATCGGACGGCAGAGCGGCGCGCATCAACGGCTATCGCTTAGTCAAAGTCCCGCGCGCCGGTCATTGGGTGCATCACGATCAATTCGAAACCTTTATGTCAGAGACGAAAGCCTTCCTCGCCGAACCGT
>CAYXVU010000281.1:239-7165 GCA_964468725.1 uncultured Clostridia bacterium | reverse complement strand
GTGCTGGAAAAGATGAAGCCGAAAATTCAGCAAGCCCATGAATTTTTACAGCGCACGGTTTCGGTAAAACCAGATTACGCGGATGCCTTCTTCTATGAAAAGCTCACCTTGCTCGAAGACCTAAAGATCGAAACCAACCCGGCACGGAGGAAAGATATCGAGACGAAGGTCAAAGAACTGGATCAAAAATATCTGGACATGCAAAAGCAAAAGCAGGCGAACGGGGCGGCCTCCGCTACTCAGTGAAGGCTCTTTTCTCGTGTGCTAGAATGCGAGGTGACGCTTCGAAGAGAGCGTCACCTTTTTCTATTTCCGTAAGGCGGTTGCCGGTTTAGCGTGAAGAGGAATAGCGACTGAGCTGTCGGGTTGTTGAGAGCTATGATTCGTTTCGAGAAGATTATCGAAAAGGTAAAGGAGAATCACCCCAACGCGGATGAAGAGTTGCTGCGGCGCGCGTATCTATTTTCGGCGCGTGAACATCGCGGTCAGGTGCGCAAATCCGGTGAGCCGTATATGGTTCATCCCCTCGAAGTTGCCAACATCTTGGCCGAACTTCGGCTTGATCCAATCTGCGTCACAACCGGACTATTGCATGATGTTGTGGAAGATACAGAGACGACCGTGCAGGACATTGAACAGTACTTCGGCAAAGAGGTGGCGCACCTCGTAGACGGTTTGACGAAGATATCCAAATTAGACCAAGTCTCTTCCGAAGACCGTCAGGCGCTCAATATGCGGAAGATGTTGCTGGCAATGGTCGATGATGTGCGCGTTGTTTTGGTTAAGCTGGCAGATCGCTTGCACAATATGCGAACCCTTGAGCATCTGTCGCAAGCCAAGCAACACCGCATCGCACAGGAGACCTTGGATGTCTATTCGCCCATCGCTCACCGGCTTGGCATGAGCCGTGTGCGCGGAGAGTTGGAAGATTTGGCCTTCAAGTATTTGGAGCCGGAGGAGTATGAAAAACTCAAAGAGTTGGTCGAGAGCCGCCGGTTGCGGTTGGAAGCCTACCTTGAGGATATTAAGCGCCGCATACAGGAGATGATGAGCGCCTCGGAGATTGAAGCGCTCATGATTGAAGGGCGCATCAAACGGCTCTACTCCATCTATCACAAACTTAAACGGCAGCAGATCACCATAGATCAAGTGTATGATTTGATCGCCATTCGCATTATTACTTCATCGGTCAAAGATTGTTATGCCGCACTCGGCGTCATTCATCAGGCCTGGAAGCCCATTCCTACACGCTTCAAAGACTGGATTGCAATGCCGCGCGAGAATTTCTATCAGTCGTTACATACCTCCGTCGTCGGTGAAAATGGGCATCCCTTTGAAGTGCAGATTCGTACCCAAAATATGCATGAAGTGGCCGAAGAGGGCATCGCCGCACATTGGAAATATAAAGAGGGTCGTCGCGGAACGAATACGGAAGAAGATCAAGCCTTTGTCTGGTTGAAACGTTTGGTCGAAGGGCAACAAGAGGTGCGTGATTCACGCGAGTTTTTAGACTCGCTCAAACTCGATCTCTATCCGAAAGACGTCTATTGTTTTACCCCGAAGGGGAAAGTGATTGAATTGCCAAAGGGAGCGACGCCAATAGATTTTGCCTTTGCCATTCACACTGAAGTTGGCATGACCTGCAACGGAGCGAAGGCCAACGGACGCATCGTGCCGCTGCGTTATCAACTCCGCAATGGCGATGTCGTAGAGATCATGACCACGCCGTCAGCCCACCCGTCGCGCGATTGGATGAACTTCGTTAAGACGGCGCGAGCGCGCTCGAAGATTCGCCATTATCTGGCAGAGACCGAAAGAGAGACGGCTGTCGAATTAGGGAAGAAACTCTTTGAGAAAGAGGCTGACCGCTTTCGCCTGAGCGTGAAGAAAATCTATGCTAATGGGGATTTAGAGAGGCTAGCACCAGACTACGGCGTTGCGCGGGCAGAAGATTTGATTGCCGCAATGGGTTACGGAAAGGTTCTGCCGCGCAGTGTGATTGCCAAGCTGCTGCCGCCGGAACGCGCCGGTGAAATAACCGACGAGAAGAAGCCCTCAATTGCCCAGGTCGTCAAACGCGCTTTGGGATTTCAAGATCGAATCGCGGTCAAAGGGGTGGACGACATCTTGGTCTATCGCGCACAGTGTTGCAACCCCATTCGCGGTGAGGAGATTCTCGGCTATATCACTCGCGGGAAAGGCGTTGCCGTCCATTCGACGCGCTGCTCGAATGCACCCAGTTTGCGTATTAACCCCGAACGGCTTATCGAAGTCGAGTGGTTAAAGGCCGACGGCTCCAGTTCATCTTCCTATCCGGTTACCGTTCGACTGGTCACAGAAGATCGCCCGGGGATGGTCGCCGATGTTACGCAGGCAATTGCAAATGTCGGAACCAATATCCGCGACATTCGCGCTTCGCTGGATGAAGAAGGGCGCGGCCAACTGATTGTTACGGCAGAGATTTTTGATATGAAACATTTGGAGAAGATGACCAGCGCACTGAAATCGGTGCGCGGGGTGCTCGATATTGAGCGTGCCAGCGGCGAGACGGTTGAAGTTTGACCCGCATCAAAACCCGCCAGATCATAAGTGGACAAGCACAAATCCATCTGAGATAATCTGCAATTTCAACGAGACCGATGATTCTTATCTGTGCGGAGTCAAACAACTATGAAAGAGCGCGTGCAAACTTTGAATGCGCCGCAAGCCATCGGCCCGTATTCACAAGCGATTAAAGCCAACGGATTAGTCTTTGCTTCTGGTCAGATTCCGCTGGATCCGACAACCGGGAAGATGTTGCAAGGCAGCATTGCAGAGCAGACCGAACGCGTCTTAACCAACCTAAAAGGGGTATTGGAAGCCGCCGGGAGTTCACTGGATCAGATCGTAAAGACGACGGTTTTTTTAGCTGATATGAATGACTTCGCGGAGGTGAATGAAGTGTATGGCAGATTCTTTGGGGAGACGCCGCCTGCAAGGTCAACGGTTGAAGTAGCGCGATTGCCTCGCGATGCCGGAGTGGAGATTGATGCCATTGCGTTGCTCTGATTTTAGATTTTGGGCAACGAATGCGGATTCGCCGTCTGCCAAAATCTAAAATCAGAAGGGCAGGGCACTAAGCAGCTTTGACGACCTTGCCAGCTTTCAAACAACGCGTACAGACGCGAATGCGTTGAACCCGTCCGGCGACGATAGCGCGAACCGCTTGCAGGTTCGGGTCGAAGCGACGTTTGGTTCGGTTGTTTGCGTGACTAACATTATTACCGAATTGTGGTCCTTTGTTGCAGACATCGCAGCGTTTGGACATCGTGAAGTACCTCCGTCAGGAATATAGTGATGAAAACAAAAGGGCAGTGTAGCATAGGCGGTCGTTTGGCCGTCAAACAAATTTTGCGAAGGAGCATAAACGTGAGCCGGTTCTCAAAGTTTCTTACTGTGGCAATGGTCGTTTTCACCTCTCTGGTTTCGATTGCTTGCAATGGCGGACAGACCAATGGAGATAGTGAAGCGGCGGCGAGAGTGGGATCGCGCGACATCACCATGAAACAGGTGGACAGCGCCATTAAGCAGCAGATGGATCAGGCTGGCGGCGCCATTCAGCTAACCTCTGCTGAATTGGTGACCGCGCGCCTCACGACCCTTGAAAAATTGATTCAGGAAGAGGCGCTTTATCAAAAAGCACAGAAAGATAACCTCGTTCCCGATGACAACAAAGTCAATCAAGAGGTCGCTCGTCGTAAACAAGAAGCGCGGGTCACGGAAGATCAGTGGCAGGAGCAACTCAAACGCGCCGGACTGACCGAAACCGATGTCCGCGATCAGGTTCGAAGAGGCTTGGCCATCAATGAACTCTTAGAAAAAGAGAAGTCGCGTGTCACGGCTCCGACCGATTCGGAAATCGAAAAATATTACAACGATAACAAGTCTGCGCTCGTTCTTCAGGCCGGAATGGATATCTCGATGATTACTACCGACCCGGTTGATAACGGGCTTGCCGATGATGCGAAGAGCCCCACCGAAGCCGAAAATAAGATCAAAGCTATTTATGAATTGCTGCGCGGTGGTACAACCGATTTTGCGACGCTTGCCTAACAGCGGTCGGAAGACTCTTCCTCTGTGCGGGACGGCAATATCGGAGTCGCCAACGAAGCGTCACTCCGCCAAACGTTTTCCGCGCGTCCTGATATCGTTGACAAGATTCTCAAGTTGAATCCCGGTCAATTCACCGACCCGATTCGCGATAAGTTGTCTGGGAAATGGTATATCTTCAAAGTCAACAACAAGCGGGACACCCCATTAAATCTGACTCTGAATGATGCGCGGCAAACCATTGTTGATGCGATTACCAAACAGCGACAGGAGATTCTCTTAAATGCTCTGACTCTGGTGGCAATTCAAGAGGGCAGTGTTAAAAACTTGTTTGCGGAACGCATCTGGAAAGACCCGAAAGCCATTGTTGGCATGCGGCCATCGGCTTTGTTGGAAGCAGCAACCAAGAATCCGCAGCAACAATCGCAGCCCCGCACTGAAAATGAAAATAGCGCGGCGCAGAGCCCTGCGGCGACTACGAACTCGTCGGCAGCCTCGAATGCCAATAGCAGCGCCGCCCCGAATGCCAATCGCTAATCCGGTTGTCGGTTATCGGTTGTCTGTTGTCGGTTGTCCGGCTTGCAGTTGGCAACTGGCAACCGACAGCCGACAACTGATACTCCGTCATGCTCTTTCGTTTTGAAGATGTTCATAAATTTTATGGCGCGTATGAAGTGCTGCGCGGCGTAACCTTTCAAGTAAATCCTGCCGAGCGCGTCGGTCTGGTCGGTCGCAACGGTGCTGGCAAGACCACTCTCTTCCGCCTGCTCACCGGTATCGAAGAGGCAGATCGCGGCCAAATCTTTACCCTCAAAAACCTACGACTGGGTGTATTGCAACAGCAACCAATCTTCAACGGCGATTTGAACGTTCGGGAGGAAACGCTATCCGTGTTTACTCACTTTCGGGAGATTGAAGCGGAGATGACGCGACTGGAACATTCCATGTCAGAGGTCGCGGGCGCAGAGCTTGATGAGGTGATGCACACCTACAGCGATTTACAGCATCGTTACGAAATCGCCGGAGGGTTCAGCTACCAAGCAAGGGCAGAAGCCGCATTGATTGGCTTGGGATTCAAAAAGGGAGAGTTTCATCAGCCTGCCTGTCAACTGAGTGGTGGGCAAAAAGCACGACTTGCACTGGCCAAGCTTTTGCTCGCAGAACCGGATGTTTTACTGCTTGACGAGCCGACCAATCACTTAGATGTCAACTCCGTTGAATGGCTGGAAGAGTTTCTGGCTGAATATATGTCGGCTTACGTTATCATTTCACACGACCGCTTTTTGTTGGATCGTGTCACTCGAAAGACGATAGAGATTGAAAGCGGACGCGCTACCTCTTACGCTGGCAACTACACTGCTTATGTGCGACAACGCGAAGAGCGCCGCGCCCTGCAAATGCGCGAGTACGAACAGCAACAAGAGTTGATAGCCCGCACCGAAGAATTCATTCGTCGCAACCTCGCCGGGCAGAAGACGAAACAGGCCAAATCGCGGCGCAATATGCTGGAACGTTTAGAGAAAGTTGAAGCCGTTCGCCAACAACGAACTGGCGATTTTCGTCTTCAGCCGGTCGCTCGTACTGGCGACAATGTTTTGGTTGTGGATGAGTTGACTGTTGGTTACGGTACAACCTCCCTTGCCGGGAATATCTCGTTTTTACTGCGGCGTGGCGAACGCTTAGGCATCATCGGGCCGAATGGTTCGGGTAAGACGACCTTTTTGAAGACCATCAATGGAGATGTCGAACCCTTGCAGGGCGGTCTGACTTGGGGGGCCAATATCGTCATCGCGTATTTCGATCAAGAGTTGGCGGATCTCGATTTGCAGTCAACGGTTATGCAAGAGATGATCGCTATGGCTCCGCGCGCTACCGAAGGCGAGCTAAGAAGTTATCTGGCGAAATTTCTCTTCACCGGTGACGACCTCTTCAAATCCGTAGCGGCGTTGTCCGGCGGCGAGCGCAGCCGCCTTGCCATCGCCAAAATTGTCTATAGCCGTGCAAATGTTTTACTCCTCGATGAACCGACCAACCACCTCGATATTGCTTCGCGTGAAGCGTTAGAGAGCGCGCTGTCGGATTACGCGGGCACGATCATCACGGTGTCACACGACCGCTATTTCCTCGACAAAATTGCCACAGAGATTCTTCATTTCGATAACAGTACAGCAACCTACTTCACCGGCAGCTATTCCGATTTTTACGAATATCGCCATCGCAAGCCGAATGATGATGTGAGAGTGATGGAAGTGGCGCGCATGGCTAACCGTCGTAAGCAGTCACAACCGACAACTCCGAAGAAGCCGAAACGACGCTTGGCGGACGAGATTGAAAAAGAGATTGCTGGTTTGGAGCAAGAAATGACAGAGTTGACTGACCAGCTTTCATCTCCGCCGCCAAACTGGCAGGCGGAACAATACAGTGAAGCTGCGGTACGGCAATCGGTGATTGCCACTCAGTTGGAAGCGCTCTATCGAGAATGGGAAGCTGCACATTCGGAAGCCACATCGCAATAGGCGAGCTGACAAACTCAGACTATAATTCTCGTGTGTCCAAAACAGCAGGCATCTACGTACACATCCCCTTCTGTCAGCAAAAATGTACCTATTGCAATTTCAACACGACCGATTACGCTGTTTCTATTGCGGCTGATTATGCCCTTGCAGTTCAGCAAGAGATTGCCAATTGGGGAGAGCTGGCCGCACTGTCGTCGGAGCAAAAATGTGTTGCCGATTCGATCTATCTCGGTGGAGGAACGCCGTCGTTGCTCGAAGCCGAACAGATTCAGGACTTGATTGATGCCTGCCGAGCGGCCTTTACCATTCCGGAGCAGGCAG
>CAYXVU010000281.1:0-229 GCA_964468725.1 uncultured Clostridia bacterium | reverse complement strand
GAGCCAAGAGAAATTGAACGGCTGGCGCGCCGCCGGTATCAATCGCGCCAGCATCGGCGTTCAATCTTTTCTTAACGAAGAGTTGCGCGCTCTCAGCCGCACGCATACCGCCGAACAAGCGCGACAAACAGTTTGGGCTTTACGCAAAGCCGGGTTTGACAACCTGAGCCTCGACCTCATCGCAGGGCTTCCAGAACAATCACTTGATGATTGGGCATTCAATTTACAA
>CAYXVU010000280.1:0-7192 GCA_964468725.1 uncultured Clostridia bacterium | reverse complement strand
AAAACCCTTTGGTTTTACCCAATCCTTGCGTATAGTGCCAGGAAATCCAGCTATTGAATTCCATCTGTAAAGTGTTTTCCAGTATTTGGTAAAGATAAGAAATGAATCGAACTCCCATAAACGCATATAACGTGCCTGATGGCTTCAGGACTCGGTGTGCTTGCTTCAACCAGTTCGCAGAAAACTCAATATATCGGGTGAAATTTTGACAGTCTGAATCATTGCCATAATTCTTACCGAGGTTGTAGGGAGGGTCGGCAATTACCAAATCGATGGATTCATCTGGTAACTTCGCCATTTCAAAAATAGCGTCTCCTGCTATAACTTCAATCTTATTCATCAATCTTTATCCAACCGCATTTAACAGCTAAGGCATACCACCGTGTAACATCTCGTCTGGCGGAACCGAGATATTTCTTATCCAAAAGCTAGACAAATTCCCATGTAGTACGTTGCTCAACAGAAACATAATGAATATCTCGGATTTGAATTTGTCCGGTTCCCAATGCCGGATTATAACTCAGGTCTTTCGAGGATAAAAATTTCAAATCGTAAGCCCGGTGCGAAATGACTTCCATAATCCCGTTCATCAACCCTGTCTTGCTATCTTTGAGCGAATAGACCCGATGCTGCAATGAAAGAATCACGAAAAGATAGTTAGGGTCTTCTACGTAAGCCGTTCTGATTCGACCGAAAGACGTAATGTTTGGCGATTTACCGCTCCCTTCAATATCTTCTGAGGTAGCTTTCACCTCAACTTCAGCAGTGATACTGGATTCTACTTTTCTCGACTTTCTGAATTGGAGAATGATGTCAGCTTGAGACAGCCGCCCTAACGCTTCGACGTTTACTAACTGATACCAATTATTTTCATCTTCACACACATCGCAAAATGTTTCATATGCCCATGCTTCTACAAAGGGACCTGCAACTTTATTGATATTTACCATAGGCAATCCGCGTTTGAGATTTGTGTTGATGATGATTTTGTTTTTTCCTTTATCAATCGCTGCTTGAATGATGGAGGCAATGGAAGAAAGGACGGAGTCCGAGCTTTCCTTATAGTCAGCGTTTTCTATCGGGATTTTAAATTCAAAGTCTTCGTATTGCATAAGGTCGACCAGTTATTGAATCAGATATGACGCTACCCTTACAGACTGCCTTTGGTTGACAACACGCCTTCGATGCGGTCGGAAAAGCGGGTGGCCGCCGAACAGGCTTTGGCAGCGGATTTGAAGACGGCTTCGATGATGTGGTGCTGGTTCGAACCGTAGAGTAATTCGATATGCAGATTGCAATGCGCTTCCCCAGAAAATGAGCGCCAGAAGTGTTCGACGAGTTCAACCTCCAACTCGCCGATGCGCGGGCGCACGGCAGGCACGTGATAAACCAGATAGGCGCGACCGCTCAGATCCACGACGCTACGGACTAAGGTTTCGTCCATCGGCACATAGGCCGCGCCGAAGCGCACGATGCCATGTTTATCGCCGACGGCTTCGGCAAAGGCTTGGCCGAGGGTGAGGGCAATGTCTTCGACCGAGTGATGGCCGTCAATGTGCAGGTCGCCTTTGCAGGTGACCTCAAGGTCGAACAATCCGTGTCGCGCGAAGAGGTCGAGCATATGATCGAGAAAGCCGATGCCGGTGGCAATCTGCGATTCACCTTTGCCATCCAGATTGATCGTGACGAAGACCTCGGTCTCGCGCGTTTGGCGATGTTGCTGAGCGATTCTGACCATCTTCCGCTCCTGAATGAAGCTAGCGAGTCGGAAGCGTCAAAGTTGACCCCTCAGACTCGCTAGACTTCGGGATTCAAGAGAACGCCGCGTAACGGTTCCTGCGCCCTTCGCCGGTTCTCCTGAATGGTAAGGAATTTGCCGGATTATTGAGCTTCCGAAATGCTAGTGACTTTCAGCGTGTCGCCGTCAATCATGCCTTCGATGTTGACCGCAAAGCCTTTCTCAACTTTGGTGGCGGTGAGCAGGTCGAGCATCTTTTTATTGCCTGCCTCATCTAGCTTATAGAGCTTGCCGTCATCGGTGATGACCGAATAGCCGCTCTTTGAACAGGCGGGCATCAGCGAGCATTTGACGGAGTGGCTCTTCACCTTGTCCACTGCGCCATCGCCTTTGGCGCGTGCCGCACAGGCGTTGTCAATGACATAGGCTTTCAGTTTGACATTTTCGGCGCTCAGAGCCACCGTTGCGCCAATGACTAAAGCGATCAACGTCAGTCCAGTAACTTTCTTCAGCATGGAATCAATCCTCCTTTGTCTCAGAGCAGAATGGTTAGGGTGTCCTGGTGTAGGACAACGAAAACGTCTCATTCGTAGAGGTGTCGCGCACCGTCACCAGTGCGGGTACACCTATGGGAAAGAGGCCGTTAATCGCCGTCGTCCCCAGTTTGATGGTGAAGCGAGTGTACGAGCCATTAGCCAGTAGAAACGTATTTGGGAATTTGGTCTTGCCAGTTGCCGGGATGCTATTGATGTCAACCGCAACCATCCCCGGTTTGAAGCCCAACCCGTCAATGGTCAAAACTTTTTTACTCGTCTCAATATGGTTGATGCCGAGCGGTGCGGGTGACATGGTGTTGGTCAAGGCGTTGAACGCATTGACGCGCCCCGCCCCGACCGACTTTGAGGCTAACGCCAACACCGGATTGGCGGTGGCAATGAGGCGTTGCTTGACCTGTTCAGGCGTGAGCGTCGGGTTGAGCGACCATAGCAACGCCGCCACGCCCGATACGTGCGGAGCCGCCATCGAAGTTCCAGTCAAGAAGTTATAGCCGCCGCCCGGAAAGGTGCTGACCACCTGTGCGCCCGGCGCGCCGAGACTGACGGTTGTGTGGCCGTAATTGGAGAAGAGCGGTATCTCATCGGTGCGGTCAAGCGCCGCAACCGAAAGAACAGTGGCAAAGTCGTCGTTCCATGCCGCCGGGTATTCGGGGTCAGAGTCGAGGTTATCCCCGAACGAATCGTCGCCGCCGTTGCCCGCCGAGCAGACGAAGAGGATGCCTGCCTCTCCGGCTTTACTGATGGCTTTGCGCAGGGATTTGGAGTTGTCTGGCCCGCCCCAACTGGCGTTAATCACGCGCACATTTTGACCGCGTTTGCGTTGGGCGGTCGCATAGTTGATACATTGAATGGCCGCTTCAATGGTTCCGTTTCGCCCGCTGATGAATTTCAATGCCATCAACTTCACATGCCACGCGACGCCGGTCACCCCCATTCCGTTGTTGCCTGCTGCGCCGATGATGCCGGTGACATGGGTTCCGTGAAAATCGCTGCCGGGGTTGGGATCGTTATTGTTGTCGGCAAAATTCCAGCCGATGATGTCGTCCACCAATCCATTGCCGTCATCATCAATACCGTTATTGGCAACTTCGGCAGGGTTCATCCAGCGGTTGGCGATGAGATCGGGATGATTGAGGTCAATGCCAGTGTCGGTGACCGCGACGATGACATCCATGCTGCCTTGTGTGAGGTTCCAAGCTTGGGTTGCGGCGATATCCGCACCCGCAATGCCGATGTCGCCGGTATTGAGAAGCCCCCATTGTTGCGCGAAGAGTGTATCATCGGGAGTGACATGCGTTTCGACCAGATAATTCGGTTCGGCATATTCAACGCGCGGGTCGGCTTCGGCTTGGCGAATCGCTTCGGCGACCGAGACGCTGCCATCGAGTTGAATCAGTTGCAGATTCGGTACGACCGCTGTGCCGATGCGTCGCGCGTGCACGCTGCGCGCCGGGAGCAATTGATCGGCGATGAGATTGGCATCCTCGCTGGCGGCAATCTCATCCCGCAACTTGACGAGAATCTGATTGTCGACGTACCGATGATTTCGTAAGCCCGAACCTTGTGAATGCGCGGATGGAATGGAGGATACTGGCAGAGCCAGAAGTGCGAGAGCTAGCAACAACAAGCCCGCTTTTTTCATAAGACTTCCCTCGTAATTCGAATGTGCGGAGACAAATGGAGAGCAAGGGAGAACCACTCTCCAAGCAGAAGTAATTGATTCTGTGTTTCGGTTTCCGCTACTTGTTGTCAGTAGCGGGAGCCGGTTGTTCGGTCTGCTGCGGCGCGGCGCTCTTGGGAATTTCGCGGCGAATGTCATTGAAGATGACATAGCCCATCAGGAGCAACAGCATGACGAAACCCACCTGTATCATGCGTTCTTTGATGCGGAGCGAGAGTTTCAACCCAAAGAAGCCGAGCATCGCCTCTAAGAGCAACATAAAGATCAACCCACCGTCGAGAACCGGAATGGGCAACAGATTGAAGACCCCGAGGTTGAGCGATAAGAAAGCCATCAACTCTAAGATCGATATAGCGCCTTGTCGGGCGGCCTGCGCGGAGAGTTTGAAGATACCCACCGGGCCGGTGACCGTTTCACCGGCGGGACGTTGGCCGGAGAAGACCTGACCGAGAGCTTTAGCGGTCAAGCGCACAATGCGGACGTTCCAATTCACCGCGTACTTCAACGCGGCAAGGGGTGAGAGTTTGGTGATGATGGCGTCCACGTCCGCAGTAAGCGGCGCGAAACCGATCTTCGCCCTTCCGTCTTTCGGGTCTATCTGCGGCGTTGCGGTGAGGGTGAGCGTCTCATCGCCGCGTTTAACCGTCAGAGTCAGCGGTTGCCCGTTGCTGGCGTGTACGGCGCGAAAGACATCGAAGCGACCGTAAAGCGCGGGTTCCTGCGAGCCGCGCTCGACGACTTCTTGCGGGCTGGCATTGATTTTGATGGGAACGCCGTTGAGAGCCAACAACTGATCGCCGGGTTTGAGGCCGCTTTGATCGGCAGGCGAATTCGGGGTGATGTTATCGGCGACGATCTTAGTATTCGGGCCGTAATAAGGTTCGATCTCCGCTTCGCCGATCTTCTGTTGGTCAACGGTGAAGGAACCGACTTCTAACTGCACGTCTTTGATCTCTTGGCCACGCTTGACGGTAACGGCTAACGTCTGATTAGGGCTCAAGCGGATTTGATCCATCACATCTTGCCAAGAGGGGTTGTCAATGCCATCAATCTTGGCGATGACATCGCCGTGCTGCAATCCGGCCTTCTCAGCAGGCGAATTGAGGGCGACGGCATTGATAATGGCCTGTTGTTGCAAAAACGCAGGCGTCTCATAGTGGAACATCACAATCGCCGCGGGAATCAAGATGGCGGTGATGATATTCATTGCCGGGCCAGCTAAGGCGACGAGGAAGCGCTGCCATTTCGGTTTGGAAAGGAATTCGTCGGGCGCGCCGGTAACCTGTTCGTCCAGATTTTCACCGGCCATCTTCACATACCCGCCCAGCGGGATCAGGCTCAGCCGGTAATCGGTATCGCCGCGTTTGAATCCCAAAAGTCGTTTGCCGAATCCGACGCTAAAGACTTCGACGCGCACGCCGAAGAGTTTGGCAACGATGAAGTGACCGAACTCGTGAATGACGACCATCGAACCGAGCACGAGCGCGAATGCAGCAATCATTGGTATCCACTCAATCACAAGCATCTCTCCTTACGCACGCCTTAGCAGTGCGATTGTATAGCTCTCAAAATCCCGTCGTTTTCGAGACGACGACCAAAGTTTATCGTAGAGAGGCTGAGGTGTCTACACTTGGGCTGTCCGAGGAGTGTCCCAATCCGGTGCATTGTCGGAGGACATGTCGGGTCAGACCAGCAGGCAAAAGTGGTCATGCTTGACACTCTCTCTTGGCGAAACCTATACTGCCAACGATTCTTCATTGGTGATGCGGAGGAGATCACAACAGCGTTGGCAAAGACTCATCAAGGCAATTTGAATGCACAAGGGCTGCGGGTTGCCATTGTGGCCAGCCGGTGGAATGATTTCGTTACCAGTCGGCTGATTAGCGGCGCACTCGATGCGCTCGAACGACTTGGCGCGGCAAGCGAAGCGGTCAGTATCGTCAAAGTCCCCGGCTCCTTCGAACTGCCCATGGCAGCCAGACGGGTCGCCGCTTCTGGCAAACACGATGCCGTGATCTGTTTAGGAGTCATCATTCGCGGTGAAACCTCGCACAACGAGTACATTGCTGCGGAGGTCTTCAAAGGCATCGCGCAAATTTCATTAGAGACCAATCTCCCCATCACGTTGGGTGTTGTGACCGCCGATAATCTCGAACAAGCCATAGATCGAGCCGGAGCCAAATCCGGTAATAAAGGGTTCGAAGCCGCGATGGCGGCTGTCGAACTTGCGAATCTGTATCGAGATTTAGATTCGTAGGTACTGCGATGTCGGTAGCGCAGTCCTGGGTAGTAGGTATGGATTATGGGTGCCAGACGTAAGGCTCGCATTTGTGCCTTACAGATGCTCTTTCAGTACGATGTTTCTCGACCGACTGTCGAAGAACTTCCTTCGCTGTACTGGGATTCTTTCGGCGAAGAAGCCGGAGATGTGCCCAGAGACTTTTCCGACCATCTAGCGCTCGGCACCCTCAAGCACCTCGACGATATTGATGCCCTCATTAAGAGCCGCGCCGAGCATTGGCGCATCCCGCGCATGGCGGTCGTTGATCGCAACTTGCTCCGCATGGCGATTTACGAATTCCTCTACGAAGATTCCACCCCGAAAACCGTCATCATCAACGAAGCGTTGGAGATCGCTCGCCAATTTTCGACCTACGAATCCACCCAATTCATTAACGGCATTCTTGACGCCATCAAACGCGATCTTGAAACCGACTAGACAGATGTCGGGCGTCAGGGGACGCCGTGCTAAGGATGGGTAGCGTCAGAGATGAACCGGAATCAGGATACGGAGCGCTTTTCTCATCCCCTCCTCTGATCGCCTATCTGCCGGACACCTGACACCTCAGCCGCTTCGTGGCACAATAGCGGGCGAAAGTTTTTCGATTGAGGCGCAACCGATGATCGAAGACAAAGCGCTGCTGAATGAATACCTCTCCGAATGCGAAGAGTTTCTCGACTCGCTGCTGACCGACCTTGATTGGTTGGCAACCCAAGCTGACGACCCTCTCGATATTCATCTGGTCAATCGTATCTTTCGCACCCTGCATTCGCTCAAAGGGTTGTCGGGGATGATGGGACTCGTCGAAGTGCAAGCGCTCGCTCACGAATTTGAAGACGTACTCGATGATTTGCGGCTTGGTCACCTTCGGCTCGATCAAACGGTTGCCGCCCTCCTACAAGATGTCGGCTCCGGGATGGCCACCCTCTTTGGAG
>CAYXVU010000279.1:0-7237 GCA_964468725.1 uncultured Clostridia bacterium | reverse complement strand
TCGTTGTCGTCCTCTTTGCTGAGAAAGACGATGTATTCGCGCGGGATGTAGGTCGGTTGACCGGGCGGCGTGAACATCTCGCTCTGCATGCATTTTTCGACTTCGCGGGCGATAGAGACGATAAAATCGTCTGCCTTCGAACGCGGTTGCGGCTGCCCCTTTTCGTCCAATGCCTCTTCGCCGTCAACCCATTTGCGTACTCGATCAAGCCATTCCGGAACTCGCATCGTCAAGCTCTCCTGCTGAAAAATCGCGCCGCGCCTTTGCCATGCTGCCGCGCTCTTTGCTCTATACGCAGAGCAAACCATTTTTGTTGAGTTTCCGCAAGACAGGGATAACCGCTTGTCTAGCAAGCAGGCAAAGGTTGACGAATCGCAACGGCATGCATGCGAATTCAGGGTCTATACGGACAGGCTGGTGGCGGCAAGACAACCGAGGCGCTGCCGGTCTTATTCGCCTGCCAAAATGACTGCGGCCTGCGGCAGGACAGTCGCGGGTTTCATCCAGCTTAATTGCACCAACGCATTTTCCGGCACATTGCGCGGGTCGCACACGCCGCAGCGTATGCACGGATCAATCGCCGGACAGGGTTTGGTGATCTTCTCCGCCAGAGCGCGCACGTACTCTTTCTTCATAAACTCCGTCGTCAATCCGATGTCAACGATTTGCCAAGGAAGTTCTTCTTCAAGGGCGCGACGGCGCAGCGGATACGCCACCCAGTCGCGCATGGCTTGTCGCCAATTGCCGGTGCGGTCGGCTTCCAAAATAAACTCTGCAACGCGACGGTCACCGAGCGACAACAAAGCTTGCAGTTGTGCAATGCGCGACGACATGGCGCGAACTTCGACATTCGGCATGGGTTTGAAAGCCCGCGTCAAGTACTTGATCTTCTGATCGAGCACGCGTTCGGGTTGAATCGGCTCCCACTGAAACGGGGTCTGCGGTTTGGGCACGAAGGCGTTGAGCGAAACGATGATCGTGCCGACGCGACCGCGGCTGCGACCGATTTCCATCATGCGGTCGCGGATGCGCTCGGTGAGTTCGACAATCGCATCGAGGTCTTCTTCCTCTTCCGTCGGCAGCCCGATCATCATATAGAGCTTCAGATTGAAGATGCCGCGCTCGAAGATCATATCGGCGATTTCGACGATTTCATCGTTGGTCAGATTCTTGTTGATGACGCGACGCAGGCGATCCGAGCCGGTCTCCGGTGCAATGGCGATTTGCTGATCGTTGCGGCGCACTAAAGCATCCAGCAATGCGGGCGAGATTTGATCCAATCGTAACGAGGAGACCGAGACTTGATAATCGAGTTGCTCCAAGCCATCAAGAATTTCATGAATCTCCGGGTGATCGCATACCGCTGTGGCAACCAATCCGATCTTATCGGTGTACTGCCGCATCTCGGCTGCGCGACCCAACAACTTTTCAGCCGAGAAGACGCGCGGCGCAAGATACGAGTAGCCCGCCCAGCAAAACCGGCAGCCCATTGAACAGCCGCGCGAAATCTCCATCAAATACCGCCCGCTCATCTCCGTGTTGTCGGTCAGAATCTCGCTAGCCGGAATGAAGGCGTCTTCAAACTGACCGAAACCCTCTTGCTTGCGCATCGGGTTTCGCATCGTGAAGACGCGCGACGGTGCGCCGTTGGTCGCTGTAATGTCGCAAACGCTGCCATCGTCGTGATAGCGCGCTTCATAAAATTTTGGGATATAGAAACCCGGCTCTTGTGCTAATCGCAGGAGTAACTCATCGCGCGATTCGCACTCTCGCATCGCTTGCAAGAGCGCCGGGACTAAGACCTCGCCTTCGCCGACGCAGACGACATCAACGAATTCGGCGACCGGCTCAGGGTTCAAAAATGCCGCCGCCCCGCCCATCACTACCAGCGGATGCCACTCGTTACGTTCGACAGCCCGAACCGGAAGGCGCGACAAGCGGAGCAATTTGGGGAGGTTCAGATAATCGGTCTCGAAGGAAACCGATACGGCCAACACGTCAAATTCCGCAACCGCCGTTTGCGATTCCAACGTAAGAAGCGGCGTGCGCGTGCGTTCGAACTCCCTTTCCAGATCGGAGTCGGGTACGAAAACCCGCTCGCAGCGAATACCGGCGCGGGAATTGAGGAGTTGATAGACCGATTGAAACCCAAGATTTGACATGCCGATGTGGTAGGTATTCGGATAGGCTAAGGCAATATCGAGACCCAACCCGCGCGGTTTGTGATAGATGAGTCCCTGCTCTTCGCGAAGAATCTTTTTATAACGTTCTCGAATTTTCTGCATGTGTCAGATCGTTTCAGGTTTCGGTCAGCACAGGGTAAAACCCTGCGAGTAATAACAAACAACCAACCCGGCAACCGAAAACCGTTTAATCAAATATCTCCAGCAAGTCGAAGACCGATTGCGCCAGGTGATCGGGCTGCTGGTTTTCCAGTTCGGCGCGCGGCATCGGCCCCCACAACGCCGCAACCGTCATCACTCCTGCCGCGCGTCCGGCCATCATATCGTGGCTACTATCGCCCACATAGACCGCTGCCTGCGCGGGCAAGTTGAAGAGGCTGAGCGCAGCCAAAATCGGCTCCGGCTCCGGTTTGTGCCGCATTGTGTCTTCCAGAAAAATCGCTTCGTCAATCAGTCCGTCGAGCGCGCACAATTTCAAACCGCGCACGGCCAGTTCACGACTTTTCGAAGTGACGATGCCGGTCCGATAGCCGCGCATCCGTAGTTGGTCCAATACCTGGCGCGTGCCCTCGAAGGGCTGCGCCAGCGTGTCATGATTGGCCAGATTAAAAGCGCGATATTCGCTCAGCAACCGATTGAGGAGGGTTTCATCATCCAGACTGATCGCCAGATGAGTTCGCGCCTGCTCTGCCAGTTGCCGCATTGCTTCACGCAAGGGAATGCCGAAGGTGGCAATCAACGCTTCGCGCGCGTGCGTCATCGCGCAGACCGTCTGCCAGGTGTGCTCAAAACAACGAAGAATCAGGTTCGTCGTATCAATGAGCGTGCCGTCGAGGTCGAAAAGAATCGCTTGCAGTTTTTTCTCTTTATCGCGCATGCCTTCTTTCTGCCGGTTCAACGAATCTGGAATTATAGTGGCGTGTCGGTGGCGAGGCAATTCTTTGTTGTCGGCGGCAAGCAACCGGAGAGGCGAAGTCAAAACTCTAACTTTCGGCTGTTAGGCCAATCCTTTATCAGAAGGCGCAACCCTGAAGGTAGGAATGATGAAGAGATACTGGGCAACTATATGGGTCACGATTTTGATGTTGACCGGCGCGGCAAGCGCATCAGCGCAAAACCGCTCTGCCGATAGCAAAATCATCGGCATCAAAGTCAACGAAGTGGTACTGGAAGCTATCAATTTTCAAGAGCGGACAGCGCGGATGTCGCTCGCTTTGAGCATCTCGAACCCTATACCGGTTAGGCTCAAAGATTTTCAATTCGACTTGCGGCTCTTTCGCATGGACGCAATCAGCGGCGACTATGCAGGCGAGATGAAAGTCGGCGGCAAAAGGCCTGTACTCGTCAATCTGCCATTTACGGTGAACCTGCGTTCGATTCCCAAAGTCGTGTGGTCGGCCTTTCGCAATAAAGGCCGTTTGCAGTTCGATCTCGATACGGCTTTCACCTTGCCGCTGCTGGTTTTCGAGAAACGCTTTGAGAAAAGCCTGTCGGGCGAGATACCGCTGAAATCCTTGGTTGACGCCGCTTCTCTGCTTCGCGCCAGTCGCCTTACATTTTGACGAAGTGGCGAGTGGCACGCAGAGAGCCCAATCGCAAACCATTCTGGCTTTGCGGCCTTGGTGTTAAAGATGATTGGGGTCGCGCCGAATGGCAAATCGCTATTGATGGTCTTCGGCGATAAAATAGGGGCGAGAGATTCACCCCTATTGCTTTGACTCAACATTGAGAAGAACAATCCTACTCGACGGCGCGCGCGATTTCGGGATTGAGACCTTCCCACTTCTGCATGTAGTCGCGGCGTTCGGTCTTCAATCGTTCGACGATCTTCTCGTATTCGTCCATCCGCCCTTGCTGCTCGTAGAGTTTGCGCGGTTGCAGAATGGATTCATCTTCTTTGCCCATCTCCGGCACGCTCGTCGCAACGAGGTAGCCGAAATCCGGGTCGCTCTCCCATTCAATGGTGCCTTCGGCAAGTGCTTTGACGATGGCCGACGAATGATGAATGCGAACCTTCTGTGATCGTTCGTCTCCATCGCCGCCGCCAACGCGCCCCGTGTTCATCAGGTAAATCTCCATTGGCGAAGATTCCAGCAACTCCCAAAAGCGATTGCCTTGGTAGGCATGCTTGAGCGGGAAGAACGGATTGGTTCCCGGCACGCGCAAGAATTTGCCTGCTTCGGCAGCGCCACCGGCAGAGGTGCCGCGCGTTTCGCCCAACATGAAATAGGCTGCCGCTTGATGGCGATCCAATTTGGCGACGCCCGGAATGATATTGTCGTTGCGGTTGAGGATGAGCAGGAAGTCCGCTGATTTGATGTGCTGTGCGTCCATTGCGCCCGCAATATCAGCCATGCGCACGACAGCACGACCGTTCTGCGTGTAGCTGGTGTTATAGAAATCCAACTCGCCCGCATCATCCTGCGAAACGTTTTCCAAATAGGCGTTCTCACTGGTGACCGCGCCGTAAATCGTCGGCTCGTCTTTTTCATTCAAGCCAAAAGTTTTAGCAAAGCACCCGTTCTCGGTCGCATAGACTTTGCCGCCCGGCATCAAAGCGACGAAGTCGTCTTGCACGGGCGAAGAGTTATTCTGCTTGGTGAAAGTTGTCGTCGTCTTGCCGGTTCCCGATAGCCCAATAATCAGGCCAACGCGGTTTTGCTCGCCGACCGGAATGACTTTGCATCCGGCATGTAGCGCCAAACCGCCGCGATCATAGACCAACTGATTCCACATTCGCAGGCCGCCTTTTTTCGACTCGCCGAAGTAGTCGCTGTTGAAGACTCGGGTGATGCCGTTATCCAAATCGACGGCGATCAGACGGTCTGCCGGGTAGTTTGGCATCGCCAGATTCGGCGTGTAGATAACCGTAAGACGCGGTTCGAAGCCGGAGAGTTCCCGATCACTGGCCGGATAGTATAAATGCTGCTGCATGCCCGCGACATTGGCGTTCGCGCTTTCAATGATGAGCCGAGCCGGAACGCGGAAGTCGGGATCGTTGCCGATGTAACCTTCGATAACGATCATATCGCAACCGCGTATGTAATCGTTTTGCAGTTTGGTGACCCGCTCGTACTCTTCTCGCGTAATGGTCAGCGCGTCGTGGCGTTCGGGAGTATCAGTGACGACATAGGTTGACAGTTTGGAACGCGCATCTACACGGGTTTGGGTGTTGGAGTTTTGATACTTGGTGACGCGCGTATTCGGCATCTGTAAGGCGAGTTCGCGCAGGCCTTCGGGCGAAGGATTCCAAATAACCGATTTCGGTTCGACCGGCAGACCTGCGGGTTTGCTAATTGGTTTACTCATAATGCCCTCCTGATGTATGAAAAGATCTGTACCATTCCATTGCGCCGTTATCATACCCAACGGCTCTGTGCAGGGCAATCAGGAGATGGGGAGTCTGCTGGCGGCTCCGCCGCACTTGGGGGTGTTGAGATTTACGAGTCCGTCTGCTTGACGAGTTCCGCTAGGCTGCCAATGCAGGCCGTACTCAGGGTTGGCTCTTTCATTGTTTGAGGTTCCTCAGAGGCAACCGTAACGCCATCGGACTGGCGAGTTGCGACAATCCTGCTTGATCTTTGGCCGCATACAATCGCCGAAATCAATCATTTTCAAGGGATGAGAACATGGTGAGTAATCTTTGTTGATTGCTGCTTTTACGTCCGTACTAAACTGCCAGCAGATGCTTGCATCGTACGCTATGGGCTTGGCACCAGCCAATCAAGAGAGAAAGTAGGCCAGGTCAGCAGTTCAAAATGCCGGTTTTGAGCAATTGAAGGAAGCCGAAGAGAAGGAAAAGCGGGAATGGCTGATCAAGATGTATGAGGAAGGCAGTGATGCGTGTCGCAATTACAGCCACCTCGCCAGGCAAGTTCGCACGCTTTCGCATTCTGTAGTCTTCTTAGGCGCAGGCGGGGTAGTTACCATTCTTACCAAATATGGATGAGATTAAGCTTGACGATCTATTTTGAGTTCTATTCGTCGGCTCAGTCGCCTTGCTGGTTCTCGCTGTTTCTCTTGGGGTTGTAGCTTGGCGCTATCGATCTGCGTTTACAGAAATTCGATCTAATCTTCCTCCCACAGATGGATAACTTCACCAATGCCGCCTTCTTGTGCTAAACGGTAAACGCGCAGCGCCGTTGCAATGTCTTCGAGCGCGATGCCGTTCGATTTGAAAAAGGTGATATCACTTTCGCTCTTTCGCCCTTGCGTCTGTCCGGCAATGATCTGACCTAACTCCCGAATCGCTTCCCAACTCGTCACCCCGCGCTCAATGGCAGGAAGCAAGTCTCCGGCTTCCATCTTCGATTGCTCCAGCGAATCAACCGCTATCAAAGTCGCGCGCTGAATCGTTGCCACATCGACTTCGGCTTTCGATAAAAAGTTCGACCCTGCAGCGTTGACATGCGTTCCCGCTTCGACCCATTCGCCTTTCAGCACAGGTTCGCGCGCCGTCGTAATCGTAATGATGATGTCTTGACCGCGCGCCGCGTCTTCAGGGTTTTCGACGGCTACGACTTCGACGCGCAATAGCGAGGCCATCTTGCGCGCGAAGGCTTCGCGGCGCTCCGGGTTGCGGCCATAGACGCTGACCGTTTTGATCGGGCGCGCGGCACAAACGGCCAGCAACTGGCTTTCGGCTTGCCAACCTGTGCCGTAAATGCCGACTCGCGCGGCATCAACGCGCGCCATATACTTTGTCGCCACTCCCGATGCTGCGCCAGTGCGCATCTGTCCCAAACGGTCGGCTTCCATCATCGCCAGCAGATCGCCGCTCTCGCCGTCATAGAGCAACACCATGAAACGCGCCCCTTTGCGCGAAGCCGTGTACACCTTCACCCCGTAGATGCCGAGTCGTCGGTCGCCCGCTGCCATCACATGCAATTGCGAAGTTGGCATCGCCACACGATAACGCGAACGATTGCTAGCCTGCCCTTCGGCTTGATCGCGCAACGCTTCTTCGACAGCCGCCATCGCCGTCTCGATATTCAGCAGCTCAGTGACCTGATGTTCTTTGAGTAGTAGTGCCATGTTCAGTGCTGAAGGTTGAG
>CAYXVU010000278.1:0-7421 GCA_964468725.1 uncultured Clostridia bacterium | reverse complement strand
CCGAGCGCGTGTTTGAGAGAAGCGAGACGTTCGGCAGCAAGCGCCTCAACGCCGCGTGCCAACAGGACGCCGACCTCTTCGAACGCTTCACGCACGGCACAGGCACGCATTGCGGCGTGGTCGTCACTCTCACAATTGGCGACAGCAATGGCAGCATCTTCTTTGTCGAGTTGCCCGCCGGGAAAGGTATGAAAACCGCCCATAAACATCAACTTGGGATTGCGTTTGACCCAAAACATTTTGGGGTCGGCTTGATCTTTCAACAGAATGATTGCGGCTGCGTCTTTCGGTGTTACGGACATAGGCGAAAACTATAGCACAAAGATTTTCATCCGCGAATTGAGCCAAATCTATGGCCAACAACCTGAAGGCTTGCACGACTGCCTGCCGTTCGCAGGTGTGCCTATCTGCGGTATAATGCGCACCAATCGGCTATGCAGAAATACGACGCCAGCAAAAATTACTACGAGGTTCTCGGTTTAGAAGCAGAAGCGAGTCAGGAGGAGATTGATCGTGCCTATCGCAGTGCGGCACGCCTGCGTCATCCCGACAGCGGCGGCAGCGAAGAGGCGATGAAACTGCTCAACGAAGCGCACGACCTCTTGAGCGACCCGCAGACGCGCAGAGAGTACGACGACCAACGCGCGCCCAAACGTCCGGTCTATGGCTCATCTATCGCATTCGACCCTGACGCGGCAGCCCGTGCGGGCACGTTAAAGATCGAAGTAGAGGATATGAATTACACAGGTCTCGTTATGGGGGCGCTGACCTGTTTCGGCATCGGCATTCCTTTGTTGATGTTGGTCGAGATGCAATGGGTCTTCTTCCTTTGGCCGTTGCGTATCCTGACTCTCGGCGGACTCGCCTTTGGCGTGTTGATGGCCAACTCCGCGCTCACTGCCCGGCAGCGGAACTTGCAAAAGAGCAACCTTGATTCTTCGCGCAGGCGATTCGCCTTGCAGCGGCTATTGCTATGGCTTGGTATGATCGTTGTGCTTGGGTCGTTGTTCTATCTTCTCTATTTCACTTGAGGCATCGGTAAACTGAAAAAGGCTCCGAAGGCGGAGCCTTTTTCAGTTTCGGGAATGGTTATACCGAGTTGCGAATCAATCTGAGAAGGTTGAAGGGCGGTCTCTGACCCGCCTCCATGGTCTTCGGTAACGGCGGTCAAAGACCGCCTCTCAACCTCTCAACAGCGTTTTCTCATTTTGTTGAGCAATTCGGTCTTATCTGCAATTATTTGCGAACGATCTTTGTGCCCGCAGGCAAGTTAAGCTTGAAGGCGTCATCCGAGATGCGCTCATTCACTGCGACGCCAGTCAGCGTAAACATCGAGCGGTCACCATTGCCTTCGACCATCTCGATGCGCGTCGGTAGCCAGAGCGTCTGATCGACCCACCATTTCATGCTCTGTACCGCCGATTTCACTTTGGGTTTTAACGCCAGAATGGCTTTGCCGTTTTCTTCTCCGGCGTAGGAGATGTCATAACGGGCTTTGATTTCTGCTGTCGATAATTTGTAGGGCGTCGAAAAGAAGGCATACTCATCGCTTTGCGATGAGAGGCTAGTGCGCGAGGTGACGATGGCTTGACCGGCTCCCGGTTGGTAGAGCCAAACCTCTTTCGGATCAACGGAAATCTGCGACCCATTCGAATAGTTGATTCGCACCTTGTCGTTTTGCCCGACATGTTTGAAAAGCAGGTCGCCGCGATAGACCTCCGAGCCACCGATGCTGGCAAACGATTTCTTCTGCGTTAAGACCGCTTTGATGGTGGAAACCTTTTTTCCCGCCGCTTGCATATTGGCCAGAATTTGATCGAGGTTGCCGTTGGCACGAACGGGACTGATTGACCATGTGGTTGCGACCAACAGCACCGCCATCATGATGATAAAACTTGACTTCTTCATCCTTATCTCCCCTGATTCAACAGACTGATCTTTTACTGTTCTTCCCAGACAAGGTAGACCTTGACCTTGCCCGCTTCGTCAAACAACGGTTCCACGCGCGAAACCTTGACGTCTGATCCGTACTCTTGCGCCACGATGGCCAAAATCTCTTCGTGCCGTCGTTCCGGTTCGGATTCTAGCAGCCGTTCGCTGGCGATAGAGATCGGGCGCGGCGTATTCGGGCGGCTGTGAAAATACCAACTCGGCACAGCGAAGACGAATGCCAAGATCAAGACGCACATCACGTCGTATTGCCAACTGCCGCGTTCATACGACCAGAAGAGCACGCGTTTGAAGATGCCGAAAAGAAAGTTCATCGCCTCATCTCAACGGGATTTTCGGTGACCCGCAACACTTGCCCGTCGCGCATTTCGATGATGCGGTCGGCGCGGCCTGCGGCCTCCGGGTTGTGCGTAATCATGACAATCGTCTGACCGAACTCTTGATTCAACGCCCGCAGCATATCCAGAACGATTAGTGAATTCTCGGTATCGAGATTGCCGGTCGGTTCATCGGCCAGCAAAATCGCCGGACGGTTGACGATGGCGCGAGCAATCGCTACGCGCTGTTGTTCGCCGCCCGATAGTTCCAACGGTTTATGATCCATCTTGTCTTCCAGCTTGAGCAACCGCAGCGCTTCGCGTCGGCGCGTTGCATCGCCGCCATTCGAATTCCCCAGATGGATTCTTTCGGCCAGTTTCAGGTTGCCTTCGGCGGTCAGCGTCGGGAAGAGGTTGAAGCGTTGAAAGACGAAACCGATTTTGCGGCGGCGTAAATCGGTACGTTCGGCATCCTTCATCGTCGTCAAGTCTTCGCCGTCAATGATGACTTTGCCAGCCGTCGGTTGCAGCATGCCGCCGACGATGTGCAAGAAGGTAGACTTTCCGCACCCCGACGGCCCCATGATGGCGACATATTCGCCGGATTGAATCTGCACATTGACACCGCGCAAAGCAGGCACTTCGACTTTGCCGACGTGGTAGACCATCTGCAAATCAATGATGTCGAGAACCGGTTCCATTCGTTGTCCGCTGTCCGTTATCCGTTGTCCGTTGTCCATTGCTGCGATCTTTGCAACTGGTGACGGGCGAGGGGTGACGAACCTTATTCGTAACTTAACGCTTCGATTGGGTCAATCCGCGCGGCGCGTAACGCCGGATAAAACGCGCCGACGATGCTACCCACGATGCCAATGACCGCGCCAATCAACAACCAGCGTAGTTCCAGATCAATAATCAATCGCGTGCCCGCTTCAATTAAAACTTTGCCGACGAGCGAGACCGCAAAGCCGAGCGCTACGCCGAGCAAGCCGATTAGAGCGGCCTCTTTTTCAATCGTCATCAAGATGAAAGGCTTTGATGCGCCGAGACTCTTCAAGACGCCAATCTCACGCGTTCGCTCCATAATCGAAGTGTACATTGCCAGCAAAATAACCAATATGCTTATCACGACAGCCAGCGTGATGACGACATTGAGAAAGATATCGACGGCTACGATGCCGCGCGAAAAGAGCGCCGGAAGGTCGCGCGCCAGAACGACCGCATAGCCGGGGTAAGAGGTCAGCAAATCTTTTTTCGCTTGTTCATCGAGTTCCGGCCTTTCGCATTTGATGAGCAGGAGCGAACAATTGCGCGACCCACCGAGAATATCCTGCATCGTGCGCAGAGGAATTTTGACCCGCGCCATCAAAGACGGCGAATAGACACCAACGACGGTGAACTGATGGCCGAGCACGTTGATCGCACTGCCGAGGCGCAGCGGTTGACCATTCACATCTTTATTGTCGGCAAAGTACGTCTCATCAACGATGGCCTCATATTCGGTGCCCGGAGTTTCGCCGTTGCCGAGCGCACGGCCTTGAATAATCTGGATGTCTGTCGTTTTGACAAAACTCTCCCAGTGGATGCCGTCAATCAGTTGTAACCCCAATCCGCCAATGCTCGATTGGATCCACGTGCCAACCGGGGCAATGGCTGCGATGCCCGCAATGGGCGGTATGGGTTGAAGGTCAGGATTGTCGGGAGTTGGCTGCACACCGTTTTTTATGGCATCTACGAAACGTTCGGGCAGACTCAGAGGGTTGGCTCCGAGCATCGGGTTGTAATCTTTCGGGGCGAACCGCACTTCAGCATCAACGTTCGATTGGCGTTCGGCGCTGTCACGCATCATGCCGCGCGCCAAGCCGACGGTGAGGACGACCAAGATCACCCCCAACGCCACCCCGATGACGCTCACAGCCGTGCGCAGCGGACGCTGCTTTAAGTTGGCGACGATCAGGCTATCCATACTTACTAGCGACGCTTCTGTTTGGAGGTGGCTGGAGTGCCGGGAACGACTTTGCGCGGCTCATCAAGATTGATCTCTTTGAGCTTTTCGGTATTCTCCAGTTTGAAGATCGTGTCCGGCATCTCGCCATTGATCTCGATGGAGTCTTTCACCAGATCAATCTGTAAGGAGTAGCCGTCATCGCGGCGGTCAATGAAGACCAGTTCCGGCCACATTAGATTGCTCCCTGCAACCGACAGCCAATTCGAGTAGGTGATATTGCTGACGGCTTTGCCACCGCCGTTTTCAAATACTTGCTGACGTGCCAGCGGCGTGTTGGGTTTGGTGCGGTCGAACCAGTATTTACGGCGCAATTCGAGCGCGCCGCTATCTTTGCGTTCGAGCACGTAGATGACGTAGTAGGTGCGTAGCACTTTGCGTTTCTTCTGCCCCGGCTCGGCGTCTATCTCTTCCTGAGCGAATTCTTCACGGAAGATTTCGGTTTTGCCGTCCGGATGGGCAGGCTTGATGAGAAACGCGTCAACGACATGCTGCGGGCGCATATTGACCAGCCCCCCGGCTTCTTGCAGGCGAGGGTCTTGTGCGCCTTTCAACTCTTCATTATCCATGTGCTCGATGCTTTTGAGATTCGTGCCATAGATGAACTGGCGTTTGTCTTCCGGCTTGTAGATGGCGATAAAGAACCGATGCCCATCGGTCACCATATCGGCAATCTTCGGCCCGTAAAAGGAGACGCGCATCAGGATGCTTTCCGGGCGCTTGAGGCGCAGCGCCGCTCCAGCTTCCGGGTAGAGATGGGCTTTGTTGTTTTTTCCTGTGAAATAATTGCGGACGTAAATATCGGTCTGTGCCGAAAAGGTTTGGACTTCGGCATAGGCATTGATACGTTGCACCAACTCTTCGCGCGACAACTCTTTTTGCAACGGCAGGGCTTCCGCAATGCTGACATTTCTGACACAGCCGATGGTCAAGACGGACAGGCACAGAATCAAAGAAGCAGGCAGAAAAAACCTTCTCACAGTCTGGTCAACTCCACAGTTAGGTTAAACAGAGGCCGTTGGCGATGTTTTAGCCATAAAGAGCAAAGCGAAAAGCTAACAAACGAGAGGAATGCTTGTCAACGAAGGCAATCTTAGCAATGCCCGTTTACAAGCGTCAATCGCTATCTTTGGCCAACTTATGCGGCGCTTCCGGCCAGCCTTGACTCTGTGAGCTTGACGCATTTGACAGCATCCTTTATGAAAATGCTGCCCCCGAACCTTGCTGAGGATGCGAACCGTTTTGACCTGTCCGCGATGCCACATTAAGATGATCGAGCAAAAGCGCAGTTTTCATAAACAGCGCAAATGGGTTTGTCCGCAATGCGGCAAGGTGCGTATGCAACAGCAGAAACCGAAATCATCCGGCAATTCTAAAGGAGTAAGGGAATGAACAAACCGCGCGCCAACGATTTTCGCGCCGGTGACGAAATCAGCTACGCGCTCGCTTCCGGCGTGCAGTATGGCACCGTCACTCGCGTGTTGGGAACCGGCGATACAGCATCTATCGAAATCGAATTTGAAGACGGTCGCAAAGAGGTCAAGAAGGCCAATGACCGGGCGCTCGCGTTATTGCGCAGAGCCTCCGGGCGCAGCGAACTCGAAGAACAAAACCGTGACCGCAGCCGCTTGCGTGACCCCGACATCGAGCGCATCCGCCGAAGCGAACAACGCAAACGGTAAACGGCGAGCCAGGTAAGGGTGAAAAATGACGAGTGAATGACGCGGGGCGGAAAGTGCCCGCTGCCGATTCCCCGTGCCGGATTACGAGGTCAGTTGGATGACGATGCGCGCCAAGCCGTAGATGATGAAAGCCGCAAAGTAGAGGTGAAAGAGTTTGACTTGCCTGACCCATTGATCGAGCGCCTGCACGGGCCTTTGCCAGCCCGTCAATACGCACAGCGCGCGCGCAAAAATGAAGATGAAGGTGAGGAAGAGCAGTGGCCCTAACAGGTGAAACGCGAAAGCCGCTGACCAGTCGCCTTTACCGAGCGCGCAAAACGAATGCGAAAGCCCGCAGCCGGGGCAGGGCAATCCGGTCGAGTTTTTGAACAAGCAGATGGTGAAGTATGAGCCATCCGGTCGCACCGGCGCAGGCGTGTACATGAAACTGGCCGCAAATACCAAACCGAGGGCAATCGCTGCGAACCAAGCGGTGCGCTTTGACGGCTGCGCGTCTGCTAACCACAAGGCTGCATTTTCGGCCTCGCCTGTTGGGGTTGTGAATGCCTGCTCTTCCATCCTGAAAGCTCTTGCCCTCTTACAGGCGTTTGAGTGATTGTCGCGCGACCGGTTGCGACGTGGCTACGAAATTCACAAGCAACCGCGCAAATTGACGCGGGTATTCTAGCATAGGCAGAAAACCGCAGTCGCGCAGCGTCGCCAGTTTACCGGTGCGAATCTCCGTAAACAGAGTGCGCGCTTGCTCGACGCCTTTCTTATCTTTGTCGCCGCATACCAGCAAGACCGGCAGATTCACTTGCTCCAATAATTCACCAAGCCCATACTGCGTGTCGAAATTTGCTGCTGCTACTGCCGTTTGATAGGCTGCGCGCGGGTCAACCTCCGCAAAGTCCTCAAATAACTTTTCCCGATACGGTTCAGGGGCGCGACGAAATCGCCACGCAACCAAATTGCGAATGATAGGGAACTGCGCCAGTTCTCGCAGCGCCAATGTGGTCGGCGTCAGCACCGCAAACTTTTTAATCTCGTCATCGCTCAACCCGGCGCGCGGATTGACCATCACCAACGCGCCCGCATCTTGCGGGTGTTGGTCGGCGCAGAGCGCGCTGATGAGCGAGCCGACTTCATGACCGATTAGGGTGGCGTCGTAAAAATGCGTCGCTTCGATCAAGCGATGTAAATCCGCCGCATGATCTTCGATCTCAAACCCTGCGCCGTCGGCAACCGGCTGTGACCGCCCCGTGCCGCGCGCATCATAGATCAAGCAGCGAAAGCGGTCTTCGAGCCTCTCAACCACAGGCCGCCAACATTCGCACGACATTGCCCAACCGCTGACAAAGACGAGCGGCGCACCATCGCCGATGATTTCGAAATAGAGACGCCCATTTTCTGTTTGCAACATCATGGCTGTTAAAGCGTGGCCAGTTTAGCGACACCTCGCCGCTGATGCAATGCTCGCCATGATTC
>CAYXVU010000277.1:0-7456 GCA_964468725.1 uncultured Clostridia bacterium | reverse complement strand
GATGATAAGCGAATCGGCGCAATAGCGCTCAACCATTTTGGCGACAGTTTTGTCCATATATCCGGCTTCCGCGCCGTAGCCGACCGAGAGCTTATTTTGCGCCGCTGCGATGCCGAGCGAGCCGATCATCATCGTCGTCAAAGCATTCGCAAATTTGCTTTTGAACATCGAGCCTTCACAGGCGACAACCCCATCGTAGCGAGGAATCTCGCGCGCCAACATCGGCGGGAAGATGTCCGGCAGTTTGACTTGCGTGACGTTGTCGAAGTAACCGCGCGTCAGGTCGAAGTTTTGCGTCAGCACGCTCAGTTGCACCTGTTCATCGCCGAGCAAGTGACGAATCTGACGCAGCATCTCTTCGACGCGCACATCGGCGCCGGTATTGCGTGTGCCGTTGTAGCCGGTAAAGAGCAGCTTCAACTTTTCGCCCGGCTGCCAACGTCTGCCTGCGCCCAACATCCATTTCACTTTGGTCATCTCGATGAGTCCGCCGACCCATCCCTCTAGCACCAAATCCATGCTCATTGCGCGTACTCCTTTGCGGCGCTCGGCCAGGCTTTGTAGTTGTAGGTGAAGTTGCCTTCGCTGGCAAAGCGTAACAGCGGATAGCAATACTGAGAAAAGGGCGCGGGCTTGCGCCCCATCTCTGCGGTCACCCGCGTGTTATCAAAGACTGTGTTCCAGACTAAGTAAGGAATGAAGACTTTGAGCAGCGACGCGCCATAACCGATGGCCGTGCCTCGCCGTTCGGAGAGAAAATTGACGACCGAGGTAAAGGGCTTTTCGAGCGTCGGCAGAAAGATCGGCGTACTCTTGTTTTGCGCCTGTGCCAGCGCGTCGGTCAATTCCTGAAAGGTCTGCGAGTCCACTCCAGATGATAAATGGTAGATGTCGTGTGCGGGCTTGGCCTTTTGGTGCAATGTGACAATGGAGTCGGCGACGAAATCAACCGGCACGATGTCGAGTTGATCGCCCGGACGAAACGGCAAGAGTGGCAAGCCTGCGAGAAAGACGAACGACTTGACCATATCGAATTGTGTCGTTTCGGCGTGCCGACTATCGCCGAGTATGATGCTCGGACGAAAGACGATATGTGAGACATCGCCGAGCAATTCGTGCGTCATGTGCTCGCAGAATTTTTTAGTACGCGCATAAGGGTCGTAATCGGAAATCTCCCAATTGATGGCTTCGTCTTCTTTGACGACTTGATTGCTGCGATGACCGGCAACCGCGACGGTGCTGACGTGGCTGAAGCGCCGGAGGCCATGATCGTCGCGCGCCGCTTGCGCCAGTTTGATAACTTCGAGCGTGCCGCGCAGATTGACATTGAGGCAACTCTTTTCGCTTTTGCGATTGAGCGACGCGGCGCAGTGAATCACCGAATCGGTCGAGCGATAAAGGCGCAAGTAATCGCTGTCGGCAAGCCCCAATCGCTGATCGGTCAAATCGCCGAGAAAGATGTGAATGCGCGTCTTCAAGTAGTCGTAAAATTGTGGGAAATCGAGGTGAATCTGCATCGCTTGCCACAGCCGTTTTTCGGCCTCATCGAGGCTGCGCGCCCGCACCAGCAGATTCAAGGAGTCGTGATGATGTTCGAGCAACCCAGCAGCCAGATGCGCGCCGAGATAGCCCGTCGAACCTGTTAAAAATATCGCCATGCGTCTGTGAACCTGTCTCCTCTACCTCGCCCCCTCTGACCTGTCGAGTATCAGGTTCTGACCGTAGTCGTATGCGTCAACAGGTGAAACGTGCGCTTGGGATGGGTTTCGACCGGACGACCTTCGATGATCGGATACGACCACCTTCTGAGCGCCGGAATGTGAATGTTAATCCAATACTCCCACCAATCAATGGCCAGCGCATCATAACCGAAAGCCGCTTTCTCTTCGGGCGGCAGCGCTTCGCTGAGGAGTTCAACCTTTTCGGCTTCGAAGATGTACTCGTTGTCGTGAATGAACGGTTCGTACAACTCGATGAGCTTTTCGACGCGATCCAACCCGCGCTCGATGCTGACCAGCGGCGGACGTTTGAGCGGCAAAGGCGAACTGACTTTTTGAATCGCCTGCACGATGGCCTTTTGACGCGGCGCAGAGAGTCGTTGATAGCGTTCCTTTGAAACGGTGATCGAATCGAACTTAGCCTTGAAGCGATCTTTGAAGTCGTCCTGCGCGCGATAATGTTTGCGATGCGCCAGTCCGGTCAACTCGACCGAGCGCCGCATGTCGCAGGGGTTGGTCGCCGACGTTGCCAATTGGTAAAGCTGATCGTGCCGACGCCATACCAGCGCCGCCGCGATCAAACACATGCCGCGACAGACCAGATCGACTGGAATCAGATCGAGGCACTTCTTCTCATTCGATGGCAGTTGGCGAAAGTAGGTGCCGAGCAGGTACGAGATCGGCGCAGAGGTGTTGACGCCTTCGTTCCAGCCGGGGAACGGATCATGAGTTGACGTCTCGACAATCGAAGGCCGCACCACTGCAATCGGCAAATCGGCGCCGAGTTTGGCAATCAACGATTCCGACAGGCTTTTGGTGAAGGTGTAGGTGTTCGGCCAGCCGTAGGAGCGGGCGCGCAGCAGTCCTTCTGCCATCAGGGTGTCGCGCACCCAACGGGCGCGCAATTTGCCGATTTGGGTGTTGATCGCTTTCTCATCGAGCGATTTGCTGCCGGTCTTCTCTGCCACCTGCGCGCGCAGAGCGGCAGTGAGTTCATCGCTTTCTGATCGCGCCATGACTTCATTGACCAGTGTATGCAGCGACTGCCGTTCGAGATCGGCGTCAAAGCCCGCAATTCCGGCAGGCGTGTAATTCGGCTGCACGGTTTCGTGAACCCGCCCATCACGGTAGCCGACGACGTAGCAAGTCGAAAGATGCAACATCGCGGCATGATCGCATTGGCGCTGAAAGTCGAGCAGATGCAGCGTGCCTTCGATATTGATGTCGAGCGCTTGTCGCAGGTCAGGGTTGAAATCCGTCAGCCCCGAACTATTGATGATGAGGTCGAGCGTCGGGCGGAGGCGCGCCAACGTCGCTTCATCCATGCCGAGATGGGGTTTGGTAATGTCGCCTTCGATGACTTCAATGCGGTCGCTGAGAAAGGTGGAAGCCTCATCGCCGTACTTTTCAAAGAGCGGTTCGAAGAGCGGCGACGACTCGACAATCTTTTCGAAGCGGCGTTGCGCCGAAGTCGAACGGCTGCGCCGGATGAGTAAATAAATCTTGCCGATGTCGGGAACTTCGCTCAGGGTCTTGACCAGCCAGACTTTGCCGATGAAGCCGGTGACGCCGATCAACATCACCTGCTTTTGGCCGAGCGCTTCGCGCACCGAGAGGCGGTCGAGGTGTTTGGCTTTATCGAAGATGACGACAGGGTTGACGCGCTGCGGACAACGACGGCGCGTCGGAATCAACGCCTGTTCGAGGATCTGCGGGCCTGCGGAAAAACCCAAATCGGAGGCGATCTTATCGAGCGATACGCGCCCGTCCGCCTTCATCGGGATGAGCCGCGCATAGCCGCCGCGCGGGCGAATGACCGGGTTGAGCAATCGGCCTGTTGCGAGTCCGTCACGAAAGTCGAGGCGATTGGCAATCAGATGCTCAACCCCCAAATGCGCTGCCAGCGGACGCATGACATGGTCGAGCCCCTGACTGACCAACACGACGCGTTTGCCGCTATGGATGAGTTGTTTGAGTTGGGCCACGCTGGCGCGGTTGAGCTTCGGTTTGAGGTAATACTGAAAGTACTCTTCGCCGAGCAGGTCGAGCCGGTCTTGACTGACGCCGCGCAGCAAGGTGTGCAGCACGCGGGTGGCAAAGACGCGATGAATGGCATAGAGAAAAGGGCGGATGATGGCCAACAGCATGACTGCGCCGCGCCGCGCCCATCGTTCGGCGAAACTCTGCGCATTCCAAGTGAAAAAGCCGACCGGGCGAACCGCGCTCAAATTGAGCAGACTGCCTTCGACACGCCAGAAGATGTGTTCGGACGCGGCGGCATTGAGAGCTTCACTGTTTTTGCTTTGTCGAGCCAATATCTGTTTCTTTGATTCCGGTTTTACCCGCGTTTGCAAGCAAGCATGAAACATGAAACGGCAGGCATAGTCAAACGCGCGCAAGCCCGATGGCGCGGCCTGCGCCATGCAAAAAAATTCCTATTGAGCTTGTCTGATTTATTAAACACTCGTTACACTGTAGCAGTCGTTGCAATACTATGAAACGAATGACCGTCAAACCGGAGTGGATTCTGCTCGTTCACCTGTTGCCGCCGAAACCGACGAGCCTGCGGGTCAGCATCTGGCGCAAGCTGCAAAAGCTCGGCGCGGTAGCCATCAAAAACTCGGTCTACGCGTTGCCCTTCAACGAGAAGACCGACGAAGATTTTCAATGGCTGAAGCAAGAGATTGAGTCTGCCGGAGGAGAGGCGACCGTCTTTCGCGCGGCGGCGGTTGAAGGCGCGACCGATGAAGAGATGATCGCGGCGTTTCAACGCGCACGCGATGCCGAATATGCGAGTGTGACTGCCGAATTCGAAGGGTTGAGCGGCGCGATTGGCGGACAACGGCGCGGCGGGCATCTTTCGCTGGGTCGGGTCAAGGCCTACGAAGCCGATCTGGATCGTCTGCATAAAGAACTCGACCGGATTATCGCCACAGACTTTTTCCCGAGCGTCGGACGAGCGGCAGCGGTCAGCGCCTATCAGCGGTGTCGCAAAGCCTTGCGGGCGTCGCAACCTCGCAACCGGCAAGCGCGGGCGACGGCTGCGGGAGCGGCTGAGTCGCTTGATCGCAACCAATTTCAAGGGCGGCGATGGGTGACGCGCCAGCAACTCTTCGTTGACCGGCTGGCGACGATCTGGCTCATCAAACGCTTCATTGATGGGCGGCCTCGCTTCGCCTTTATCGCAGAAGGAGAGGCGATAGAGGAGGGCATAGCCTTTGACATCTATGGCGCGGAGTTCAGTCATCAAGGCGACGATTGCACGTTCGAGACGATGATGAAGCGTTTCGGATTAGGCGATGATCCGGCTTTGCGCCCGCTGGCAGAGATCGTTCACGACATTGATCTCAAAGACGACAAATTCAATCGGCTAGAAGCGCCGGGGCTGAGCGCCATTATCAGAGGCTTGGCCGAATGGCTGAACGATGATCGCAAGCTGATGGCGCACTGCTTGCCGATCTTGGATGGGTTATACGAGTTGTTCGGTAGAGTTGAAAACGCCGCGCAGGAGGAGACAGGTGAAAAGCAAAGCCCCGATGGCAGCGGACGCCGCCGAGCACGCAAACGACCCTAGTCCGCAAGGGATTGCTCCCTCCGCGACGCGCAGTGTCCCTTTCGCCGAAGCCGTACGCTTCTGGGTTAAACTGGGCTTTATCTCGTTTGGCGGCCCGGCAGGTCAGATTGCTCTCATGCATCGGGAGTTGGTGGAGCGACGGCGATGGCTGAGTGAAGAGCGGTTTCTGCACGCCCTCAATTACTGCATGCTACTGCCCGGCCCCGAAGCGCAACAGTTGGCGACCTACATCGGCTGGTTGCTGCATCGCACCGCTGGCGGATTGGTCGCAGGAGCCTTCTTCGTCATTCCCTCGATCTTCATCTTGTTGACCCTTTCTTATATCTACGCCGCTTATGGGAGCGTGCCCGCCATTGCCGGACTGGTGGCCGGGTTCAAACCGGTGGTCGTGGCAATTGTCTGCGAAGCGATTCTGAAGATCGGTAGCCGCGCCCTGAAGGAGCTGCTGCACGGAGCTATCGAGGCGGCGGCTTTTATTGCCATCTACTTTTTTCACGTTCCGTTTCCGCTATTGGTGATAGCCGCCGCTCTGCTCGGTTTTTTCGGCGCGCGCCTCTGGCCGCAACGATTTGCTGCTGAGCGTGCGACGAGCAAAGCGGCGACATTAGGAAAGCCAAGCACCAAAGCCGGGCAGGGAGAGTCCGCAAGCCTGACTCCAGTGATTGACGACCACTCTCCGCCTCCCACACATACCTTGCCCTCAGTGCGGCGGACATTGAAGGTTCTCCTTGTCGGCTTGTTGCTATGGCTGATGCCGTTTGTCGTATTGATCGCGTGGCGTGGTTGGGACGGCCTGCACGCGCAAGAGTATCGCTTCTTCACGCAAGCGGCGTTGGTTACCTTCGGAGGCGCGTATGCCGTGCTGGCTTACGTCACGCAAGCGGCAGTCGGCGGCTACGGTTGGATTTCTCACCCGCAAGCGATAGATGGGTTGGCGTTGGCAGAGACGACGCCGGGGCCGCTCATCATGGTGTTGCAGTTCGTCGGATTTATGGCGGGCTGGAACCATCCCGGCACAATGGGGCAGACGACGAGCGCCCTCATCGGAGCGTTGGTGACCACCTACGCGACCTTTCTCCCGTGTTTCCTCTTCATCTTTCTCGGCGCTCCCTACATCGAGACGGTGCGTAAGAATCGAAGTTTGACGGCAGCGCTCTCCGGCGTTACGGCTGCGGTTGTCGGGGTGATTGGCAATCTGGCGTTGGTCTTTGGAGTTGCTGTCATTTTGCCGGGGGGATGGCAAGGAGGGGTCAACTGGATGGCGGTACTGATGAGTTTGGCGGCCTTCATTGCGCTCTATCGGCTCCACGTCAATGTTCTATGGGTTGTCCTTGCAGGCGGCGCTATCGGGCTGCTGCGCGGATTTTTTTCATAACAGAAAGAGAGGTTGATCCATGAATACAGCAAGCGAGCGACCGAAGCGTATCTTGCTTATCAGCAATTCGACGCTTTACGGTAGCGGCTATCTCGATCATGCCGAAAGCGAAATTCGTAATTTTTTGGGAGAGGTGCGCCGCGTGTTGTTCGTTCCCTTTGCCCTTTATGACCGCGATGCCTACGCTGATTTGGCGCGCAAGCGCTTCAACGCGATGGGGTATGAACTCAACTCGCTGCACGAAGCGAGCGACGCCCCCCAAGCGGTCAAGGAAGCGGAAGTCGTGTTTATTGGCGGCGGCAATACCTTTCGGCTGTTGAAGTCGCTCTACGATTTTGAGGTGCTGCTGCCCATCCGCCAGCGCGTCAGCGAAGGCATGCCTTACATCGGATCGAGCGCTGGTTCGAACGTCGCCTGTCCGACGATCAAAACGACAAAGGATATGCCGATTGTCGAACCACCGTCGTTTGCGGCGCTCGGTTTGGTTCCCTTTCAAATCAGCCCGCACTTCCTTGACCCCGATCCCAACTCCACCCACATGGGAGAGACGCAGGAAGAGCGCATACGGCAATTCCTTGAAGAGAATTCGACGCCGGTCGCCGGGTTGCGAGAAGGCGCGATATTGCGCGTCGAAGACCGGGCGATTGAATTGAAAGGCGTTTCCGGTGCACGCATCTTTCGCAGAGGGCACGACCCATTTGAAGCCGAACCCGGCGCGCGCCTCGAAGCCTTACTTGCGCCCGCTCCCGCAGAGGAGACGCTATGAAGCCGGAAGGAACGCGCTTGCTC
>CAYXVU010000276.1:0-7481 GCA_964468725.1 uncultured Clostridia bacterium | reverse complement strand
GTCGCTCTGGTTGAGCAGTTTGTCGTAGATGCGCTCTTCCTGCGTGACCTTCAGGTTATATGGGACTTTGATCATGATGATTCGGTCTTGCAGGGCTTCACTCTTTTTATTGGCGACAAATGCGCTGTACTCGTTTTCATTGGTATGCGAGACGATGGCTTCGTCGGCATAAATCATGGCAAAACGCCCGGTCTTGATGTTTTGCTCTTGGCTCAAGGTCAAAAGCGAGTAGAGAAACTTTTCGTCCACCTTGAGCATTTCGATGAATTCCATGATGCCGCGATTGGCGATGTTGAGTTCACCGTCGAAGCGATAGGCGCGCGGGTCAGACTCGACGCCGACTTCGCCAATAGTGGAAAGATCAATCGAGCCGGTCAGTTCAGTGAGGTCTTGCGATTTCGGATCAGAAGGCGCAAAAGTGCCGATGCCGATGCGCTCCTTTTCCGAAAAGACGATGCGATGCACCAATACGTCTTCATGCCGACCTTTGTAAACGACTTCGAGGTTATAACGGCACTGCGGACAGAGTTCGCCTTCAATATAAAGGCCATAATGTTTTTCGATCTCTGGGCGCAATTCGAGAGGAATCAAATGCAACGGCTCTTCATGCATGGGGCAGTCTTTGATGGCGTAGACAGCGCCTTGTGAGGTGCGCGACCATTTCTCCAGACCGCGTTTGAGCATGGTAACAATGGTAGATTTGCCGCCGCCGACCGGCCCCATCAACAGCAGAATGCGTTTGCGAACCTCAAGCCGTTGACCGGCTGACTTGAAGTATTCGACGATTCTGGCGATAGGCCCTTCGATGCCATACAATTCGTCGCTGAAGAATTGGAAGCGAGTGATTTCATCGCGCGACCCTTCGTTGATCTTCTCCACCCCGGCTGACAAGATCATGTCGCAGATGCGTGCGTGCGAGAGTTTGGAGATGCTCGGATTTTGCGACACCAGTTCGAAATAATCTCGAAAGGTGCCTTCCCAAGCCAGTTGCTCACGATCACGGCGGTGTGCTTCGAGGAGGTCGCTGATATTCAACTTCTCGTTATCCATTCGTCACCTCCGATTCCCACTCAGCACGTCCGCACCCTAGTCCAGTACCCGACTAGACGAGGAGCGCCGCTACGTACCTGAGCGGGGATGGATTTTGTGCCGCAAACCGCTGCGGCAAAACCAATCCGTTCCTGCATCGGACTGCCGATGCACTGCTGCCCATCGGCTGGCAGCGACTCCTTCGCCACTTTACAGGCCGATGGGCAGCACTTGGCTGCGACAGTCAAAAACCTATTCGATTATCAACCGGGTGCTCATCATCTGATCGAAGCGCTTGCTATGGCTGCCAGCATTATAGCACAGCACGCAATAACGCCTGTGATTGTCAGGCTAGCCCTGCACCGCTATCCGCATTCAGCACGATGCGAGGGCGTAGCATTTTTGCGAGCGGCTCATATTCGCCAATCGCCACTAACTCGCCGCTCGCGTTGCTGAGGCGGAGAGTCAAAGGCTGATTGCCAATAGTGCCCTCGAATCGCGTTGCTATGGCTTTTCCATGCGACACGGCGATGACCTCAGCGGTCGTCAGCCGTTGCTCCGGCAGATGAGCCACCGCGACTGACAACGGCAGCAGCAGCGTCGAGAGTGTCTCTTGATGGCCAAGCTGCTCGACAGTTTCCAACGTCACGGCCTGATCTATGCTGAACTGTCCGACCGCCGTGCGACGCAGTGCCGCCAAATGCGCGCCGCACCCAAGTCGCTCACCGAAATCGTGCGCCAGCGTTCGAACATAAGTGCCGGATGAGCAACGCACACGGACAAGCACGTCACAAGTGCCGTCAGAATTTTCTCGCAATGGCTCTAACCCATGCCCCATTAATCGCATTTCATAGATGGTGATCGGCACCGGCTTGCGTTCCACTTCGCGTCCGGCGCGCGCTAACCGGTGTAGCCGTTCGCCGCCGATCTTCTTGGCAGAATACATAGGTGGGAGTTGGTGTTGAGGGCCTTCGAAATGCTTCAACACATCCTGCACCGCTTCGAGACTCAATCCTTTGGATGATTGCAGAGGTGAGATTTGTTTGCCGGTCAGGTCTTGCGTGTCGGTCGCATAGCCACAACGCAGGGTGGCAAGATATTCTTTGTCGAGCCCGACCAGAAATCGCACCAGCCGCGTAGCTTGACCAATGCAGACGACCAACACGCCCGTAGCGAAGGGGTCAAGAGTACCCGCGTGCCCGACTTTGCGGGTATGCGCGGCGCGGCGAACCAGAGCGACGACATCGTGGGAGGTTAGTCCTGCCGGTTTATCAATGATGAGCGTCCCATTCATAAAAGAGTGACGAGTGAAAAGTGATGAGTGAAAGGTCGCTGGTAATGATAACCAATGAAGGGCAAAAGAATTACGGCAAGCCGATTGGCTCGATTCTTGATTCCGCTATCAATCGTCTTGGTTACCGCTTCGTTCTGACTGGTCACCCATCCCGTGTCACTTCTTTTGCAGTTTGTCTTCCAGCCCGGTGAGGGAACCGTTGAGCTTTTTATAAAGCGTCTCGATCTGCACGCGGCGTGCGGTTGCGGTTGGCGCATTCGGGTCGTAGGCGGCAATATAGGTTTCAAGGGCATTTTGTAAATCGCCTGCCTCTTCGGTTGCGACCGCCAGCCGCCATAATGCCCCTTTAGCTTCGAGGCTCGGAGGGTAACTCTGCACGGATTTGATGAGGCTATCCATTGCCGCGCGGATGTTGCCCTTCTTCAGCAACACCCAACCGAGCACATCGTAGACGCGCCCCAAAAAGACCAAACGTCGGCCTTCGCGGTCAAGCAGCGGCGCATCGCGCATTGAACCGTCCGGTTCCGTCGCCGCTTCGGCCAATGCCAGCGCGCGCCGCGCCAGTTGTTCCGCCGCGTCGAAGGCGATCCCCTTTTCGGCTAGTTGGCGCGCCACCCAAACCATGCGAAAGGGTTGCCGACCGTCATCGAGGGTGGTGAAGGTGGTGATGGCTTGCAGCAGTTCGGGCATCCCGGTCAGGTTGGCATCCGCACCGGCAGACAACTCGCCGGAATTCTCTTCGGCAGGCAACAGCCGACGCGGGCGCGAGACGGCGGTTAAGTCTTCGGCCTGCGGCTTGGTCGCTTTCGCTTTTGCGCCGCGCTTTTCGGGTTTCGGTTTGGCGGGCGGGTATTTGGCTTCGGCGACGACGTTGACAAAGTGCTGAATTCGTCCGAGCGCCTCTGCCAGTCGGAACTGTAAGGCTGTAGTTGGCTGTTCATGAATAAAAAGCGAGGCGCGGCGCTCGCGTTCCAGTAACAGGTCTAATCGCGGAGAGCGCGCCTGCAACACGCCGCCCAGCATGGTGGAATATTCGCCTTGATCGTTGATTTGCAGGGTGCTGCCCATGATTTCCCAAGCTTGGTCGTAACCGTCGAGCGCCATCAACGTTTTGACGAGTTCGAAACTGAGGGTCGGAAAGGAAGCCAAACTGCGCGCCGCGATCAGCGTAGAAAGCGCGTCTCCATGTTTGCCGTCCAATAGATCAATATTGGCTTTGACAATGTGCGACCATGCATAACGCGGTTCGATGCGCAAAGCGCGTTCGATCAATGGGCGGGCCAATTGTGCTTGCTTGCGCGCTGAATAGTAGTAAGCGAGTTGGACGAGGAAGTGATAGTTGTTGGGGTCGAGTTCGAGAGCGCGCGCGGATGCCGCTTCCGCTTCTTCATCGCGTCCGAGCGCGATGAACGAGATGGCCAGTCCGCCCTGCGCTTCCGGGTCGTCCGCTTTGATGGCAATCTGCTTGCGGTAGTAAGCGACCGCTTTCGTGTAGTCGCCCATGCCGCGCAGCAGGTTGGCATAACTGAGATTGGCAAACTCGTCGCGCGGATTGATTTCCAGGGCGCGCCGGTATTCGACCTCTGCATCATCAAGTCGCAAGCTGATGAGATAGGCGTTGCCTAAAGCATTGTGCGCTCGATGATCGTCCGGCGTCTTTTGCACAACGCCTTCGAGTACGCGAATGGCTTCCAGCGGCGCTTCGATTTGAATGTAGAAGAAACCGATCTGAATCAGCCGATTCGGATCATCGGCAAAACGGCTTTCAAACGAACGCATCAGATCAACCGACTCGCCGCGAAAGCCAAAGGCGCTCATCGCCACTGGCATGGGAAACACAAACTGGCCAAACAGCCGGTCGGTGATCGGCGACGGGAGCAAGCGAAAAGTCGATTGAAAATCTTTAGCAGCAAGCTGCGGGCTGCCTTCGCGCAAGTGCTGCTCGGCGCGCAAAGTGTATTCACGAATCAGCAAGTCTCTGGCTTCGGCCTCTTGTTCGGAGCCGCGATGGGCGACCAGGAACTTTTCCAGCAGTTTGATCCGGTCATTCTGGTTTTCGGCAGCACGCGCTTGCGCCAACGTCTCGGCGGGCGAGAGCAAAGGCTCGGTTTTTGCGGGCGCTGGTTTTTGTCCGTTGGATTTCGATGGTGCGGGCTTTTTCGACTGGGGCTTCGGTTTTTTAGTTGGTTCCGTGACGCGGCGCGGTCTTCCTTGAGCAGAAGTTGCGCCGATTGGCGGAAGGTTTGCGGCGATGACGAAAAAAAGGGCCAATGCCATAGTCCCTTGGGGGAGGTGGCCTTTCAGCCATGCCGAATATGCGTTAGAAGGTGAAGTGCAAACTGCCTGAATCATGTCTCAATTTCCTAAACAAATCTCGGAGCGATACAACTATTTGCTCTCGACTAGCGCTTCGGCCAATACGCGCCCGGTGCGGAGATTGGGCATTTCGATGCCCAGCATCGCCGCCAGCGTCGGGGCAATGTCCGAAGGCGAACATTCGATGTGATAGCGCCCGCGCCGCACCTGCGCGCCGAACAGGATGATCGGCACGTGCGTGTCATAGTTGTAAGGCGAGCCGTGCGTTGTTGCCAATGCGCCCTCTGCAATAAAAGAGAAGGGTTTGGTAATCAGCCATACATCGCCGGAACGTTGACGATGAAAGCCGCCTGCAACGCGCCGGGCAATGGGATCGTTGGGCAGGCGTCCATCCAAAATTTGCGTGCGTGTAAAGTAGCGCACAATGCCCGGAATGGTGAGCGCCGCTTCGCCGACTACGCGCTCGACTTCGGAAACCGGCAGACGTTTATCGGCCATGCGCTTGCGATCCAGATAGAACTGGTCGTTGACGAAGGCTTGAACCAATTTGTCATCATTGAAGCGTTCGGCGAGCGCTTGATTGACGGCTTCACGGATCGGTTTATCTGATAGCCGCGCCGCATCAAGCCCAAGCTGAGTCAGATACTCCGGCACAGGGCAAACCCCGTGATCGCCCGACACGGCGATGAGGGTATTGGCCAACCCGACTTTCTTGTCTAAATAGAGCAGGAAGTCAGCGAGGGTTTTATCGAGGCGACAGTAGACATCCAGCACTTCTTGACTATCGGGGCCGAAGGCATGGCCTGTGAGGTCAGGCGACGAAAAACTGACCGAGAGAAGGTCCGGGTAGTTATCTTTGCCAAGTTCCTCGTTCTCAATGGCCGCTTTCGCAAAATTGGCCAGATGCTCGGAGCCGAAAGGGGTGAATTGAAAGGCATCGTAAAACCGCGCGCCGGGAGCCGTTTCGCCGCCGGTTACCGTGTAGGGGAATTGGTTGCCAACCGATGAGCGTTGCAGCGCGAGGTTGGTCGTTTGCGCGCGTGCATAGGCTTCGGCAGGTAGCGAACGCTCCCACTTGGCTCCGAAGTATTGATCGGGCTTTTGCTTGTCATTAAACTGCTTGACCCAAGCGGGCAACTCTTTGGTGTAGTAATCGCTGGTGACAAATTCGCCCGTTGAAGCGCTGAACCAATAGACGCTATTGGGGCGCTGGCCGCCGGACAAGATGGCCGAGCGGTCTTTGAAGGAGAGGGAGACGACTTTGGATTGGAAGCTGTTGGCCAAACGAAGCTGATCGCTAATGGTCGTGCCGATGAGAATGCGCGGACTGAAGGATCCGGGCGTTTCTCGCACCCCTTTCCCGGTTACCAGCCGGGCGTTGTCGTCTGAAACCATGACGCGCATCTTGTTGGCTTCGCGATCAAACCAGAGATTGCCAACGATGCCGTTGTAAGCGGGCACAGAACCAGTGGCAATGGCAGCGTGACCGGGAGCCGTATAAGTAGGGAGATATTCGTAATTGGCATTGGTGAACAACGCTCCGTCTTTCATCAACCTGCGAAAGCCGCCAGCCGAGAAGAGGTCTGCGAAGCGCTCAAGAAAATCGTAGCGAAACTGATCAACGACCAGCAGCACGACGAGTTTGGGTGGCCGCAGGCGCAGAGTGCCGGAGGGCGTTGCAGAAGAGTTGGTGATTCGGTTTGTTGAATTCCTCGATGGTTGTGCTTGAACGGGGAGTTCGGTTAGCAGCAAACCGAAGAGGAGGAGCGCGGCAAGCAAACTGCGGGGGTTGAGTTTTCGCATATTGGATTCCTGATTTGTGGTAGGAAACAACCGTAATTCACTGCGCAGAGAGTGTCAACCGCATCTGCCCGCCGATGGAAAGTTAGGCTAGAGCGAAACCGAGGGGCTATGATATAAGGAAGCTCTTCACCGGCGCAAGGAGGGGATCAGTGGTTACAGGTGTACGACGTTCAGGTTTTGGCTGGCAGGCTTCTGCCAAGCTGGTACAGGTGATAGTTGGTCTTCTCACTTTGTCGCTTTGCGCCTCTTTTTTAACGAGCTGTTCGATCTTTCAAGACCCACCTATTCGACGTGGCATGCAGCTATTGTTGCAGGCTTCGCAGACCGTCAGATTATTGGAGCCGCGCCTGACGGGCGGCTTCCCGGCAGCGCCGCTTGATTCGTTACTGAGCCAAGAGGAGGCCGCTCGACTTAAATCGGTTCAGGAGGCAACTCGCCTCATCACCTCCGAAGCGCTTGATCATCCGACCGACGAAAATGAGCATGCCGCGGCACGCAGTCTGCTGTTGATCAACGAGCCGCAGAAGGCCATCCGCAAACTCCGTTTATTGTTAGAGCGACAAGAGCGAGCGGAATGGTATAACGATCTCGGCGTCTGTCTGCTGCAAGCCGAGAAGATTGAAGATGCGCTTGAGGAGTTTGACCGGGCTCTGGCGCTCAATTCGCAATTGCCCGAAGCCCGATTCAATCGCGCCTTGTGTTACGAACGGCTGTATCTAAAGGGGGCAGCCAGAGAGGCGTTCGAAGAGCAGTTGCAAATGGAGCCGGATGCCGGGTGGCGAGCCGAAATTGAGCAACGCCGAGAGAAGGCGGAGAGGTGGGTTCCCTTACGGGAACTCGAAGACCGGGCAATCCAGCAGTTTGATAGCGCCTTTGCTGAGCAGCGAATTGAAGAAGCCGAAGCGATTGTGCGGGATCAATCCGAGACGCTGATTGATCATAGTTTGAACAAATTACCCCGTATTTACGAGGAAGGCCTTAGGGACGGAGACGAGTCGAAGGTACAAGAAGCGGTAGCCAAAATGGAACTGATTAGTCG
>CAYXVU010000275.1:0-7516 GCA_964468725.1 uncultured Clostridia bacterium | reverse complement strand
TGCTGCTCGTCACGTTGCTGGCGCTCACTCCCGTTATCACCGGCGCGCTGGTGTCAGCAAGCGGTGCGGTTGTAAAAGTGAAATCGCCGGACGTGGCCAGGTTGCCCGCCGCATCACGCGACTTGACGCGATAGTGATATAGCGTAGCGGGCGACAAGTTGGTCAGTGAAATGGTATGCGAGGTGACCAATGTCGGGTTGAGGGTCGTCTGCGTGCCATAGCTGGTTGTCGTGCCGTATTCGACTTGCGTGTCACTTGCTTCATTCGTTTGCCAAGTGATTTGTGCGCTGCTAGTGGTGACATTCGAAGCAGCGACACTACTGATCGTCGGCGAAGTTGTATCAAGACTACCGGTGACGATAACCGTAGCCAAAGCGCTGACATTGGGATTCGCAATACTGGTTGCCATAACAAAACAGGTGCCATCTTCAGCCGGAGCCGTAAACAATCCGGTGCTGGTAATCGTGCCTTTAGTCGCTGACCAGCTTACCGCTTTATTGGCTGAGCCAGTCACCCGCGCAGAGAATTGTTTGGTTGTACCGGCACTGATGCTAGCTTTCGTCGGGCTGATGGAAACGACTGTTTTGATGACCGCACCAGCAATCATCGCATCATCAACCGATGATTCTTTATTGAGTAACGACGCGCCCATCAACAGCGGGTAAACCGGGCTGGTCTGACTGCGAAAAACCAAGTTGCCATTTTGATAGTAGTTGACCGTTCCAGATTCAAGAGCGATGCGAAAGAGGTGTCCGGCTTTCACTTTGGCTTTGAATTGGAGCTGCCCGTTTTCGCGGATCTCGAACTTTTTCTTGTTCAGCTTGATACCAAACGTTATATCGCCGCCCTTCTCATGAATCAGATTCGAATCGGTGAGTCCGCACCAACGTTCGGTCTTGATATCGCTCGCCGTAAACTCAATATAGGCATCACCGGACTCGATGACTTGCAACGATGTGGCATTTGCATCATCTACCAGATCTTCTCCGCCGATTTTGCGGACGGAGTTGTCATCCGCAGCGCAGTTGACTAGATTCGTCCACACTACCTTGTCCGGCACAGCGTCAATCGTCAGATTCGAGGCGATAAAAACGGATGAACCGCTTGAGTACGACTCTGGCTGTTCAAAGATCACAAAGCGCCCGTCAGGCGAAACCTGCCCGTTGCACGCGGTTTCGGCCTCTTCTCTCAATTGCCCTGACTCAGCGGACTCTTCCGTCAACTCGTTCAACCGGCGGAGGAGAGCAGTCTGCGGTTTGGCGACGGAGTATGCTGAAGCGAAAGCGGCATCGCTCAGAGGCGAGGCTTCGCCTTGAAGCTCTTCTTGAAATCGCCATAGGCGAGTCGTTGCACCGCACACCAGCAGCGCATCGCCCGCAGGGCTGAGTTGCGCCTCTTTGAATTCGCCAATGCCACTGGTCACATCTGTCAGATCGTAAAAGGAGAGGTTGTCCGTTTGTCTGTCCCACACGATGACATAGCGCCACGCTTCAAAGATGGAAGCCCGCCACACAAAGGCGAAGCGATCATCGCGGCGATGCGATTTGCTCAATTGTTGTGCTTGCCCTCTCGGCAATAGCCAAGTGAAGTCTTTGAGCAAAGAGTAGCTTTTGGTCTCAACATCGAAGGCATAGATGCCGATTGCACCATCTTGCGTGCGCAAGCCGAACAAGCGATGGGCATCGGTTGCCGACCAGACCAGGTTTTCCATCTGCGGTTCGCCGTCTTCGAAGAGCGGTTGATGGGCGGTGATTCTCATGGTCAACGGATTGAAATGATAGAGCTTCAATTCACCATCAGCATCGAGAATAAAGCGCGTCGAGTCGGCATTAAAAGCCGAAAGCTTACGACTGCTCAGTCGAGCCGTCGAAAAGGCAGTTTGGTTTCGAAGATTAGCAATTACCACCCCGGTCAACGGATCGGTAAATACCTCTGCGCGGTCGGCAGGGGAAGGTTTTGAGTCAATCGCCTGCTGACCCGACCCAGAGAGTAAGTGTGCTGAGGTGACCGGTTGGCAAAACAAAGCAACCATCAACAAGCAGCCTGCAAAGACATATTTTTTCATTTCACCCTCATCGGTTCTTGTTTTTTTCTGATTGGTGTTGCTTTGTGAGGGCAGCGCGTCGCTTCACAGGAGCGGCTGGTGTCCGATTGTGAAGCCAAGCAAAACGGGGGATGAGGTGCTCTGCCGATTTGGGGCGCACAGCGTGAGCCTCTCAACCTGTCTGCCTGTCCGCAGTCGCTTGATGTGCGCGCGCGGACGCAGACACAGACCGAACTAGACGGGCGGTCGCACCTGAAAAGAGGTGCCCCGTCGTGGTGTTCGTGTTATAGGCTTGAACTTCAGACCAGCAGCCGTCACAGACGCACTGCTTATGTGGGTTATTGCACTTTCGAATACAACATCTACATTGGGCCGATCAGACATGTCATTCTACTCCGCTTGCCATCGCGCAGAACGCCTCAGTCGGTGCGCGTTAGCCGACGGACAGGCGATTACTGGCGATGATCTTCCCACGCGACGAGAGGGATTCGTCCTGCGGGGTGGAGCCATCCGCTAGGGACTTCCTGCTACGGTAGGTGAGATGTACCGAAAGGGGAGGATCCATCTCACTTCGGCAGCCAGACATCCTTTACCGAGTTTTAGATTGGCGATCTGGATCGGCGTGCTTCGATGCGTACAGCCAATCCAACTCTCAAAATATCAATCCAAACTGGCAAAGGCCTTGGCTTTGCGACCCGGAATCACTTCCGGTGTGCCTTTATCGGTGAAACGACAGCATCCCGCGCGGTCTCAAGAGGCAAACGGATGAAGACCGGTGATTGCGGTGAGCGGTTTGGTAACAAACTGTGGAGCAATATCCCGCCCCTCATTTGGGGAATTCGGGCGGGAGCGGAGGAAATTTGTTTGCCTTCACCGCTGCAACTATTTCACTTCAAACAGAAACGGTTAGAAAAGAATTGAGGCTAACCTTCCGGTTCGAACCGTTTCTCTTGTACTTCAATGACTCCAACAGGCAATCCCTGTTCCACCCTAAACAGGTGATAAATCATTGGAAATCAGGGGCGGCAAGCGGTGGCAGAGGAATTTCTTACCTGCATCTTGATCGGTAATGCGTAAATTTTTCTCAGCCTGACTCTCACCCATCCGATTATTCGTATACAATATCCGCCCGATGAAAAGGTTCCGTGCAAATCTTTCCATCAGAATTCTTCTTTGTAGTGAAAATCTTCCCCATCGGAGTGAAACGTTTCTGTCGAAATTTTCACAAACGTTTTACATGCCGAAGGTTATTGGTATGTCAGAATGCGGGAACCAATGATCGGGAGTTGAATCGAACAGACTAACGCTAAGACTATGCGAATCATTCCGCGCTTCAATCGTCCGCGATTGCGTAGACGATGGCAACAACTCAGTTCATGGCGTCGCTCCCTCTCGGTGGCGCAGATGCTGCTCTTGATCGAGTGGGGGCTCTTTGCTTGCGGCATCCTTTATCTGTTCAGCGGTTGGCGAGCCGCGTATTTTGATAGGCTCGGACATCGCGCCGACTTATTTGTATTGGCCATCGCCTTGCTCGTCTTTGCCGGTCTGCACGCTCTAGCCAAACGCTTCCTGCTGCCTCGATTAGAGCGTTATTTTTCGCCGGTCAGCTATGATGAGCGAAAAATCCTCTTCGATCTCGGCCAGCAGGCGCGCGCGGCCACGAATCTCGATCATCTCTTTAACCTGATCGTCACGCAGATTAAAAGCGCACTGCAAGCCGAAGATGTCTCCATCTTTGTGCGACAAGAAGCAACAGGCGATTTTCTCTGCCGCGTCTCCTCATCGCTGATGCCGGAAGCCGGTTCGGATGAGGAGCGCAGTCTCTCCGATGCCAATTCACTGCCCTCGTTGAAGTTTGAACGCGACGCTTTCGTCATCAGACGGCTGCGCTCGTTAGTGTTACCAATGGAAGTTGGCCCCGCCGATTTCGAAGCCTGGACACGCGCCTTAGAGACTGCGTCACCCGCTTTGCGAAACGCTCGCCAACGCGAGTGCGACACCTTGGTACAAATCAAGTCTCGATTGCTGCTACAGATCAAAATCAAAGATCAACTCGTCGGCATTCTCTCCATCGGCCCCTGTAACGCGCGCCATCAATACACCACTGCCGATAAAGAGATGTTGATGTCCATCGCCGGACAACTGGCTTTGGTTATTGAAAACTCGCGTCTGACTGAACGCATGGTGGCTGATGAGCGATTACGCCGCGAATTGGCGCTGGCCTCCGAAGTGCAAAAGCGGCTCTTTCCGGCGCGTGAACCCGATTTCGCTGCTGCCGAACTGGCAGGCTTTTGTCAGCCTGCGCGCGGCGTGGGCGGCGATTATTATGACTTCTTCGCCTTTAATACCGAACGGCTCGGCATTGCCATCGCCGATGTCAGCGGCAAAGGCATGTCGGCAGCCCTGCTGATGTCAACGGTGCAAGCAACGCTCAGAAGCCTGTCGGCCATCAATGTGAAGCGTGAAGCCGAAACCGATTCGCTTGCCAGTCTGGTTTCAATGCTTAATCGTTTGCTCTGCCAATCAACCGGCAGAGCCAATTACGTGACCTTCTTTTATGCACAGTTCGATGCCTTGACCCGCCGCTTGACCTATGTCAACGCGGGTCACAATCCGCCCTTTGTGCTGCGCACCCACAGCGGCGTTCCAACCGCTGAAACTATCACCCTTCCCAACGGCAGCGCCGCAACCCCTGCCTTGCGTCCGGCAACAGAAGACGAGTTCTTAAAACTCGAATCCGGCGGCATGGTTATCGGGATGTTCGAGCAGAGCCCTTACGAACAAGAGACCATTCAGATGGAGGTGGGCGATTTGTTGATCGCTTTTACGGATGGCGTAACCGAAGCTCTGAATACGGAAGGCGAAGAGTTCGGAGAAGAACGGTTGCAAGAGATTTTGACGACCGTTGCGACCGAACCGGCTGGCCAGGTGCGCGATGAAATCGTCCAGCACGTGCAAAGCTGGAGCAAAGGCACACCCCAACACGACGATTTGACCTTTATAGTTCTCAAAGTGAAATAGCAAGCGCGAGAATGGATTTTTACAGATGAAACCTCAGAAGATATCCCTGCATAACAAACAGCCGCAGCGGAGAAGGGCTTCTTTCTGTTTTGCTGCAACCCTTTTACTTCTTATCGGCGGCTTCGCTTTCAGTCGCCCGGTTTTAGACAATCGACGGCAAAGAACAAACCAACAAAGCGCCTCATCCGCCTGTACACAACCGCAGGCTCGACAATTCGATTTCTGGATCGGCGAATGGCAGATTCACCAAAAGCTGCTTCAAGCCGATGGTAGTTGGTTGTCGCTGAAAGCAGAGACTAAGGTCTCGCCCACGCTGGATGGTTGTGCGCTGGTTGAATCATGGAGCGGTGAGGTTCTGTTCTTTTGGGAAGGGATGAAAAAGCCTGAGCCTTTGCAAGGATACAGCGTGCGTGCCTATGATCCGCAAACCGGGAAATGGTTTATTCATTGGATGGACACTCGCTCTCCGCGCTTGACGACCTTCGAAGGAAGCTTTGAGGGCAACCAAGGAGTTTTTCAACACACTTCGGTCGGAGCAGATGGAAAGCCACAGGTACGTCGTATCGTATTCTCGCACATCACCGCGGCATCGGTACGATGGGAACTGGCTATCTCATCGAATCAAGGAGCAACGTGGCAACCCCTTTGGGTCATGGAGATGACGAAAAGAGAGTGAGCCATCGCGCAAAGTGGCATCCATCATGAGCAACAGCAACTCATAGCCAGACATTCGGTTCAGCACTCAAACGTTTCCGAAAGGCTCGATTTTCTTTCTGGTCGCCGTTTGTACTCTGGCGTCCGGAATTGGCACAAACTCAGCTACTTTTTAGGGTACGCCATTGGCGTGCGGTTACGGGCGCTCGAAAGCCAAAACAACGGGCGGCGGATGACAAACACAGGAGAACGCCATGCAAACACTCTGGCAAGACTTACGCTTTGCGGCGCGCACGCTGCGAAGGAATCCAACCTTCGCGGTAATCGCCGTTTTGACGCTTGGCTTGGGAATCGGCGCGAATAGCGCGATCTTCAGCGTCGTCAACGGCGTTATCTTGCGCGCCCTCCCCTATCCTGAATCGGAACGATTGTACAAAGTTTCGCCGATCAACACTCAGACGGCGAATCTCGGCAACTACATCTCGCCCTTAAATTTCCTCGACTGGCGCAGTATGAATCAGTCTTTCGAATTTTTAGGCGGCTACATGGATGATGTGCAGCTCAACTTCAGTTCCGCGAGCGAACCGGAGCGCATCACCGGCGCAATGGTTTCGGATACGCTCTTCCCGGCGCTCGCTACTACTCCCATCATCGGGCGCAACTTTCTCGCCGAAGAAGATCGCAAAGGCGGCGCTCGTGTCGCCCTCTTGAGCTATCAACTTTGGACAGGACGCTTCGCGCAAGACTCGAATATCGTCGGTCAATCCATCACACTAAATGCGCAGCCTTACACCATCGTCGGGGTGATGCCAAAAGACTTCTCGTTTCCTACCGAATCAACGCAAATCTGGATTCCTTTCGGTTCCGCTTACGAAGACGGAGGTCGCGGCAATTACTTTGTCGAAGCCATTGGCAGGCTCAAGCCCGAGGTTACGCAGGAGCAAGCGCAAGCCGAGATGAAGACGATTGCCGCTACCTTGGAGAGACAATATCCGCAAGTCAATACCGATACCAGTATTGCCCTGACTCCTTTGCATGACCATGTAACAGGTAAGATTCGCCCACTCTTACTCGCCCTGCTCGGCGCAGTTGGGATGGTACTTTTGATCGCTTGTTCCAACGTTGCGAACCTCTTACTGGCACGCGCAGCAGGCAGACAAAGAGAGGTCGCCATTCGCGCTGCGCTTGGCGCAAGCCGCTGGCGCATCATTCGTCAGTTGTTGAGCGAAAGTCTGCTGCTGGCATTAATCGGCGGACTGTTCGGGCTATTGATCGCCTATTGGAGCGTGCAGGCGCTCATCGCGCTCAGCCCACAAGACCTGCCGCGAATGCACGAAATCGGAGTGGATGGTCGGGTTATTGCTTTCACGCTGGTTGTCGCTGTAGTGACCGGGTTGCTCTTTGGCCTCGCCCCGGCGTTGCAAACCTCACGGACAAACTTACAAGGCGCTCTTAAAGAAGGCGGGCGCAACGTCAGTCCGAGCAGTTCATGGATGCGTAGCGGATTGGTCATTGCCGAAGTTGCGCTCTCGATCATTCTCCTGATCGGCGCGGGTTTGATGATTCGCAGTTTTTGGCAAGTGCTGGCCGTCCAACCCGGCTTTACCACGCAAAACATTTTGACCTTCGATATTTCGTTACCCTATCAAAAATATGATCGGGACAAAACAAAACGATTCTTTCAACAGGCGCTCGACCGGTTCGGCGCGCTTCCCGGCATCCAGTCTGCTGGCGCAACCTCTGCGCTGCCGCTCAGTCAAGCCAATAACCGGCGCATCTTCACCGTCGAAAGTCGCG
>CAYXVU010000274.1:0-7531 GCA_964468725.1 uncultured Clostridia bacterium | reverse complement strand
TCGCCGGTCTGCGGGTCGCGCGCTACGATGGAGTAGGTATGGACGGGGCGTCTCCTCGATTGTCCGTCGTTCGTCGTTCCTTGTCCGTTGCTAGCTGATTGTTTGTCCTCTGTTGTCCGTTGCCCGTTGTTAGCTTGCCGGTTGTCGGTCTGTGCCATTACCGGAGATAGCGTAGCCACGATCAAGAGCAATAGAGCCAGCGTTACGACTGCCAGCAGAGACAACCCTTCGAAGACTCGTTTCATAGTTCACCTCAATAATCTTGGTGCGAAAAAAATCGCTTGACTCTTGCGCTTGCAACCTTGCAGCGTCTTCAACGGACATTCAACCCTTATCCGGCTTCTGGCAATTCGCCGTGTTCGCGGCGGGCGCGTAGGACTTTCTTATCGAACTTGCCGACGCTAGTCTTTGGCACTTCTTTGATGAATGCCCAGCGTTCGGGTATCCACCACTTGGCGACGCGCGTTGAGAGGAATTCGCGCAGTCCGTCGGTTGTTGTCTCTGCACCGGCCTTCAAGACGACGCAAGCGAGCGGGCGCTCGTCCCATTTTTCATCGGGCACGCCGATGACCGCTGCTTCGACCACATCGGGGTGCGCCATAATTTCATTCTCCAACTCGACGGTGGAAATCCATTCGCCGCCCGATTTGATTACATCTTTCGAGCGGTCGGTGATTTGAATGAAGCCGTGCGGGTCAATGGTTCCAACATCGCCGGTTCGCAGCCAGCCATCGTGAAACTTTTCCGGCGAATCATCGAGATAGTACGACCCGGTAATCCATGGGCCGCGAATTTCAATCTCGCCGATGGACTGGCCGTCCCACTCGACAATCTGATCGCCGTCGGCAAGGCGAATCTCGACTCCCGGTTTCATGCGCCCGGTCTTGACGCGCCAATTCATCTCTTCCTGAGGCGAGCAGTTGCGCGGCGGATGCGCGATGGCGGCCAGCGGCGAAGTCTCTGTCATGCCCCACGCCTGCACGATGCGAACATTGTGACGCTCTTGAAATCGCTCCATCAAAATACGCGGCACTGCCGAACCGCCGCAGGCGATCATACGAATCGAAGAGAAGTCGGTCGGATGGCTCTCCGCATAGCGCAGAATATCGTTCCAGATGGTCGGCACTGCGCCGGAAAAGGTCGGGCGTTCTTGCTCAATGAATCGGCACAACGGTTCGGCTTGTAGGAAACGGCTCGGCATAAGGAAGTCCGCGCCCGCCATCCACGCGGCGTAGGGGAGGCCCCAGGCGTTGGCATGAAACATCGGCACGATGGGCAACACGCGGTCGTGTTCGGTCAGCGCGAAGGCGCTTGCGGAGTTCGTGCCGAATGAATGCAGCACGTTCGACCGATGGCTATAGACGACGCCCTTCGGATTGCCGGTCGTGCCGCTCGTGTAGCACATGGCGGCGGCGGCGCGTTCATCAATCTGCGGCCAATCGAATCCGCTCTCAGCGGCGATCAGGTCGTCATACCGCAGCACCTCACCGAGCGCCGACGCATCTCCCGACCCGACGACGATATACTGCTCAACCGTCTGGAGTTGGTCTTTGACCTTCGCCAGCAACGGGATGAGCGTGTCGTCTATGATGACGATGCGGTCTTCGGCGTGATTGGCGACGTAGGCCAGTTGTTCGGGAAAGAGCCGGATGTTGAGGGTGTGCAGCACCGCGCCCATGCAGGGGATGGCGAAGTAGGCTTCAAGGTGTTCCTGTGTGTTCCAGCAGAAAGTGCCAACGCGGTCTCCTTCTTTGATGCCCAGACGAGTGAGCGCCGCAGCAAGCTTCTCGGTGCGTTGAGCGACTTCGGCGAAGCTGGCGCGGCGCGAGTCTTCGCCCATAAAGGTCACAACTTGACTGTCGGCGTAGACCTTTTTGCCGTAATCGAAGAGGGAATTGATGGTCAACGGATAATCCTGCATGGTGGATAACATGTGCGACTCTCCTTTTGCTGGCTATGCGTTGGGGATTGATTGCTGACCGAGAGATTATCTTCACCCGCCCGCAGGTGAGCAAGCGGATTGCAGAACGCACCCCCATTTTTACAGGAGGGATTCGCCGTTCCCTTCAGCTTTGGGTTACGTCCGGGTGTCGGTAGAAGATCGGACACGGAACAAGAGGATTCTCGCAGAACAGGAGATTGCCTATGTCTCCTTTTCTGATTCGAGAGATGAATCATCACACCGGACTGGCGTTGGTCTGCACACGCTTTCTTTAGCTGACCTTCGGCTTGTGCTTAGGGAATAATCGGAAGAGTAAGAATGCAGCAACCGCCGCCAGCCCTGCGCCAAAGTAGAAGGTCATGCTGGCGTTCACCTTGTCCCACAATAGGCCGCCAATCACGCTTGCCAGAATCTGCGTCAACCCCACGACCATTGCATAGACGCCGATGGCGGTTGCGCGGCCTGCGCTTCCTGCGGTGTCTACAATCATCGCTTTGGCGACGCCATCGGTGAGCGCCGGAAAGAGGCCATAGAGCGCAAACAGCGGCCACACCATCCACGCTTGGTTCGCCGCCCCGAATCCTGCATAGGCGAGCGCGTAAACTCCATAGCCGATGATGAGCAGATTGCGCCGCCCAAGCCGATCACTCGCCGCCCCTGCGGGCAATGCCGCAACCGCCGAAACCAGGTTATAAAGCGTATAAGCCAGAATCGTGCGACCGGTTGCCAGCCCTAACGATTCGGCGCGCAGAATCAGAAACGCATTCGCCGAATTGGCCAGCGAAAAGACGGCGGCGATCAGCAATAACTTTCTGTACTCCGGCGTCGTCCCGGCCAGCGAATAGCGCAAGCTTCTCGCCGACGTGGAAACGGTGCGCGACTCTTTGAGCGAAAGAATCAAAAGCGCCGCCAGCAGTGCCGGAATCGTCGAAATCAGAAAGACGGTTCGCACATCGAGACTTGCCCAACCGACCAGCGCCAACCCCGCAAGCGGCCCCATCACCGCGCCGGTAAAATCCATCGTCCGCTCGAATCCATAGGCGCGACCTCGTTGCGCCGGGCTCGTCGTTTCAGCGAGCAGCGCATCTTTCGGCGCTCCGCGTATGCCTTTGCCGAAGCGATCAGCAAAGCGTGCGCCCATCACGATTGGCCAAGCCGTTGCCCAGGCGATGAGCGGCTTTGCCACCGTCGTGAGCGCGTATCCGATGAAGGCGACCGGCTTGCGCCGTCCGAGTCTGTCCGAAATCCAACCCGATAGACTCGCCACGATGCTTGCTGTGCCGACGGCCAAGCCTTCGATCAGTCCGACAATCGTCTTCGGCGCTCCGAGCGTTTGCGTCAAAAAGAGAGGCAGCAGCGGATAGGCCATCTCTGTGCTGATGTCTGAAAGCAGACTAACGAAGCCGATGATAATGGCGCTGCGCGATAGTCCGGTTGACGGCGCTGGCTCGGAGGTCGGAGAAGGCGGCTGAGGGACTGCACGGTCTTTGTTCATCTGACGCGCCATTGTAATCGAAAGCTAGCCGTTTCGAGATCGGAAATGGCACATCCGCGATTCAATGCCAAGCATCACGAATCATTTTGACCTGCGCGATGATTCGCATTAATTCGTAGACCGTCAGAGCGGAGAGAAAATGAGAGCAAGGTTGTTTGGCTTGTGTGGGCTGAAGTAAGATGCGCTACAGCGGGCAAGCAAAAGGTGAATCCTCTGCTTGATACTTGATGAGGTGACGATGATGAAGAAGAGAATGGGTCTGGGTTTGCTGATTCTTGCGCTCCTCAGCGGCGCACGGGCGAGCGACAAACAGGATAATCACTGGCCGTCCTTTCGCGGACTGCATGCTGCGGGCGTTGCCGAAGCGCAAAACTTGCCCGACAACTGGAACGGCGAAAACGGCGCGAATATCAAATGGAAAACCCGCATTCCGGGATTGGCGCATTCCAGCCCGGTCGTTTGGGGCAATCTCGTCTTTGTGACGACGGCCATCAGCAGTCAAGGCGATGGCAGCTTTCGGCACGGGTTGTATGGCGATGGCGACGCTTCGGCGGATCGCTCGATTCACAAGTGGGTTGTCTATGCGCTCGATAAGAAGAGCGGCAAAATCGTCTGGCAAAAGATTGCCTACGAAGGCGTGCCGCGCGAGAAGCGTCACATCAAAGCGACCTATGCCAACTCGACGCCCGCAACCGATGGCCGGTACGTCGTCGCCTTTTTCGGCTCGCAAGGGTTGTACGCTTTCGACCTGAAAGGCCGCCTCGTTTGGAAGAAAGATTTGGGCGTGTTAGATGCCGGTGCGTATGATGTGCCGAGTTACGAATGGGGAACAGCCAGTTCGCCCATCATCTATCAAGACCTCGTCATTGTGCAGTGCGACACGCAGAAAGAGGATTTCCTGTTAGCCGTCAACATCAAAACCGGCAAAGAGGTATGGCGCACGCCGCGCGAAGAGTTTCCGTCATGGGGAACGCCGACAATCTATGCGGGCAAGACGCGAACCGAAGTCGTAACCAACGCTTCGAACTTCATTCGCGGGTATGACCCGATGACCGGAAAAGAGTTGTGGCGGCTTGGCGGCAGTTCAAAGATTACTGCGCCGACGCCGATCTTTGCCGATGACCTGATTGTCGTCGCCAGCGGTCGCCGTCCCGAAGCGCCGATCTTCGTCATCCGCGCCGGGGCGACGGGCGACATCACTTTGGCGAAGGATCAGACGACCAGCAAAGACATCGCATGGAGCAGGATGCAACGCGGGTCATACATGCCGACGCCGCTGATTTACGGCGAGTATCTGTACGTGCTCGCCAATCAAGGCTTGCTCGATTGTTACAATCTGAAGACCGGCGAAGAGATTTACCGCCAGCGTTTGCCTCACAAAGGCGGCGGCTTCAGCGGTTCGCCCGTCGCCGCTGACGGAAAGATTTATCTGCCCAGCGAAGACGGCGAAATGTTCGTCGTCAAAGCGGGCGCGAAGTTCGAAGTGCTGGCTACCAACCCGATGGGCGAACTGCTGATGACCACACCGGCAATCGCATCGGGGATGATGTTTGTCAGAACCCAACACCATGTCTTTGCCATCGGCAGATGAGGCGGAGTCGCTCAGCCATTTCAACGCAAAGGCGCAAAGGCGCAAAGATCGCAAGGGCAGCGTAGGGAATCCGCGCATCAGGTCTTGCGCTTCCGTTTCGCTTTGGCTTGCGGTTTGGGTGGTGCAAGTTGTGCTTGCATCGCCCGAATATCGTTGGCCACGTCTTTACCGACTTCGTAAACCTCTTGCGGCGCGAGCGGTTCTTCCTCAAGAAAGATTCTCAGCCCGACCTCAAGCGGTTCGAGCGCGTCGCGGCCTTCGGATTCGAGTAAGACGGCCAACGCCTCTTTGGCATACCCCGCCGCCGCAATCTTTGTTATCGCCGCTATGATGCGTTGGATGGAGAGAGGATGAGCCTGCGCAAACGGTAAGAGTCTTTTCACGGCTGCCAGAGCCTCTATCCATTTTTTTTGACCGGTCAACGCTGTAACCAGCAATGCAAATGTCTCAAATGTCTCTGTAAAAACATTCTTTTCAAGCTGCGTTCTACATAATTGTTCAACTTCACGGTAGCAAACCTGTGCGCGATCAGACTCTTTTTCTGTTTCTAATGCAAAGGCTTTGTTCATCAGCGCCCTCGCCAAGTCGTTGGCCAACTCGCTGCGCCCCGCTTCGACCAACTGCCGCCGTATCCCAATCGCCTCGTCGTAGATGCCGATGGCCTCAGCCAGCTTGCCGAGATCAGAGAGCGCATTCCCCTTGTTCATCAGCGCCATCGCCAAGTCGTTGGCCAACTCAGAACGACCTTCTTGCACTCTCCGATTCAAAAGGGCATACAACTTCTCGTAAGCTGTGAGCGCATCGGCCAAACGACCTTTGACATACAATAGATTTCCGATCTTGAAAAAGTCTTGAATAAACCCTTTGGCATCGGAAAACCGCTTTTCCCATGCGTCCAGTTGACTCACAAAATTTGTTGTGAATTCCGGTTGTTGCAACATCTCTTCCAGTGATAAAGCAGGCTGTTCGGATTTGCCCATTAAGGTCTGTATGAGTTGGCGTAACTCTTGGGGCGTGTCTTCGTTTTGAAAGAACCCGGCGGGGGCGGCTGCCAAAATCTCTCTCTGCAAGCGCGCACTTTTCGTTTCACTCAGCAAGCCGTAATAAGCCCAGAGGTGATCTTGTCGCGCAAACGAATCCAACTGGCAGGCCTCTTGCGCGATGGCGGAAGCGATCTTCACCAGCCGCTTGCCTCTGAAATAGGCGGTCATAAATCGCACCGCCAGCTTGACGCGATTCGCGGGATGGGTGCGACGACGCATCAGGTAGTAAATGTTATAAAGCCGCTCCGCGACTTGATAATACTTTTTGCGGCTGCGCTCGCGGGCGACCACTGCGCCGCGCTGTATCAGCCGCGCCAGCAGCGAACTGGTTTTATTGACATCCAATCGCGCAGCTTCGGCGACGGCGCGCGCTGTCGTTGGCTCCCAACTTTCGAGCAACGAGACGAAGACTTTGCGCTCGACCGGCGGCAGATTATCCAACTGGCTCTTGAAGTATTCGGTGTGGTCGTCAATCAACCGAATCAGATTCTCCATCAATTCTTGAATCGAGTTCTGCGCGACAAACTCGGCCAACACGCGCAAGAGTCGCGGGTTGCCGCCGGTCAAAATCTGAATGGGGCGCAGTTGCATCGGCGTCAAATCTTCCGGCATGATGGCATTCCACAACGTCGCACTCTCTTCTTCATCGAGCGGGTGCAATTCGTGAATTGAAAACAGATCGAACCAGGCCTTTTCGATGTGCTCGATCTCTTCGAAGCGCGAAGTCGCTGTCGCCAGCAGCATAATGCGCGGTTCGTTGAGCAGGGTGTGGCGCAAATCCCAATCGGCATTATTCCCCATCTGTTCGCCAACCAGCATATTCAGGTTCTTGACGACCAAGAGAATGCGTTTGCCTTGTTCGTTGGCAAAATCGAGCAGTTGCGCCAAAGCGCGCTCCCGCAACCGGCGTTCATCGGGTTCGCGCTTCAAATCTTCGTAGGCGCGCTGCCACCGCTCGTCTTCGGTTTGCAGAGACAGAAAGAACAGCGACTCCAGCCAGAACTCTCCCGGCGTGCTGACTTCGTAGGCCTCTTCTGAAAAGAGGAGCGGATACCATCGCTCGTTTAGCTCCGCCGTGCGCCGCACTTCCGCTGCGACCCTCCGCATCAAAGTGGTCTTTCCCATGCCGCGCGGCGCAACGAATAGAAGGTGACGATTGGTTGCCCTGCGATTCTCGCGCAGCACCTCGATAATCATCTCCAATTCGGCGTGCCGGACGACGAATGACTTGATTAAGAACTCCTATCAAAATGAGCAGGCATCTTGAATAATCGCCCGTAATTACGAGGGCGGGTTCATTTTGATAGGAATTCTAAGTCTTCTTCGCTTACCAGACCGGGATTGTGTTTCATGAAATCGAAAACCATCGCTTACTCCCTGCGTCTTTCCGGCATTGAGCCCGCTACGGATGGCGAACTTGACATCATCCTTTTCGATGGAACCGATTCTCTCGGCCACTT
>CAYXVU010000273.1:0-7550 GCA_964468725.1 uncultured Clostridia bacterium | reverse complement strand
TTCGGAAAACGGGAATAATGTCATTCGCCGGGTGCGGCGCGAGGCCAATGGTACGGTTACGGTCAGCACCTTTGCCGGACGCTTTGAAGAGGTAACCAGTCGAGATCGGCAAAACCGATTGGGCAGCACCCGCGAAGGGTTTTCCGGCCTCCGCGATGGCGAGTTATTCGCGTCGGCTTTCAGCCGACCGGATGAAATGATTGTCGCGCCGGACGGCACAATTTATGTGGCCGACCCCAGCAATCACGCGGTTCGCCGCATTCGTGAAAGCGGCGGGCAGATGATTGTCGAAACGGTGGCGGGCAACGGAGTGCCAGGGTTTGCCGATGGCAACGTCCCGAATGCGCGCTTTTTCACGCCCACCGCCATTGCGCTTTCCCTCGATGGCACAGCCCTCTTCGTTGCCGACACGCTCAATAATCGCATTCGCAAGATTGATCTGTTGACCGGCTTCGTTAGCACCCTAGCCGGAAGCGGCATTGAAGGCATCGAAGATGGCCCGGCAATGGAGGCGACCTTTATGCGACCAATTGGTCTGGCCGTTGATGAAGACGGCACGCTCTACATCAGCGAATTCTTAGGCAATCGCATTCGCCGACTCGACACCCAAGGCAATGTCACGACGGTGACCGGCGGCGACGGCAAGAGATTTCGAGACGGGCCGGGCATCGAAGCGCGCTTCGACAGCCCGCGAGGCTTGTTGATTGACCGTTCGCGCGGCATGCTCTTTGTCGTTGATACAGAGCACTTCAGCGTTCGCGAAATCGCGTTGCGCTGATCGCAGCGGCACGGTCACTGAAGGTTCACCGGATTCCAATTTGGTGGGACGACGCATCGTGTCGTCCCGTTTTTATTTTGTAGTAGTGGGCGCGCATCAGAAGCGGCTTAGTTGCGGTGGCGGTAGGTGATCCGACCCTTGGTTAAGTCGTAGGGCGACAGTTCAACGGTGACGCGGTCGCCGGGTAACACTTTGATAAAGTTTTTTCGCATCTTGCCGGACAGATGCGCCAGGATTTGGTGGCCTTCGGCAATCTGCACTTTGAAGGTGGCGTTGGGCAGGGATTCCGTTACCATTCCTTCAACCGGAATCATTTCATCTTTCGGAATAACCGGTTCCTCCTTTCTGGGCCTCGCAGACCCAAATATTGGTACACGGATTGAGGATTGCGGTACGCCACTGAGAGGCTAAGAATAACGCAACTGCGCGCCCCCAGTCTATCGGCTCAAGTTGAAATGGCCGGGTTGAGAATTCGACAAATCTTCCGGCAGTACTTTATGCTGTTGGCCGTCCACGAAGACCAGAGGTGCAGATTGCAAAGTAGCGGTGGAAGGGGAGGAGAATCGAACCGGCACCGCTAGCCGCAGAGGGGCGAGAGACTTCCACATGGCTGTCAAGTTCAGAGACTATTACGAAGTGTTGGGCGTCAAGCGTGATGCCAGTGAAGAGCAGATTCGACAAGCCTTTCGCAAACTGGCGCGCAAATATCACCCCGACCTCAACCCCAATGACAACAGCGCCGAAGAGAAGTTCAAAGAGATCAATGAAGCCTACGAAGTGCTCTCGGATGCCGAAAAACGCCAACGCTATGATCGCTTGGGCAGCAATTGGAAAGATGGCGCGGAGTTTACGCCACCGCCAGGTTGGGAACGCGTCGAATGGGGGCAAGGCTTCCCTGCTTCGGAAAGCCATTCCTCCAAAGGCTTCCCCGCTTCAGACGCCAGTTCTTCCGGCGGCAGCATCTTCAGCGACTTTTTTGAAATGCTCTTTGGCAATGATCGAAAGGATGAGCCGCGCCGCCCGCGCCAACCCATCAAGGGCGAAGACGGCCAAGCCGAACTCACCATCACGTTGGAAGATGCGCATCGCGGCGGCATCTTCAAAATCTCGACCCAAGGCCTGCGCCTCTGCCCTGCCTGTAACGGCAAAGGTATAACCGGCGGCAACGTCTGCGCCGTCTGCAATGCGCGCGGCCAGGTCATCGGCGCAAAGACGATTGATGTCAAGATTGCCCCCGGCGCGCGCGATGGTTCGGTCATTAAATTGGCCGGGCAGAACTTGAGCAAGTATAACGTCGGAGCGCCTGGCGATCTCTACATCACCCTGAAGGTCAATCCGCACCCTGTCTTCACAGTCTCCGGCGATGACCTGACCGCCGAGGTGCCCATCACCCCTTGGGAAGCAGTCTTCGGCACAAGCCTCGAAGCGCCGACGCTGGAGGGCAACGCGGACATCAAAGTTCCCGCCGGTTCGCAAAGCAGTCAGCGATTGCGGCTGCGCGGGCAGGGGCTGAACCGACGGGGCGGCGGGCGTGGCGATCTGTTCGTCAAACTCAAAATCGTCGTGCCCAAACAATTGACCGAGCGCGAGCGCCAACTATTCGAAGAGTTGGCAAAGATAAGCCGCTTTCAGCCGCGAAAATGAGGCGCGGCGCATTGGATCGCAGCACCCGGCGAAATTCGCGCCGATCACCGGCTACCGGATTATCTAGAAAGAGTAGCGTACCAACTCGATTTTCCGCCTCACCTCTGCTTGAGCGGCGCGGTATAATTTGGGCGGAGGAATCATCATATGGACATCAATCGGTTTACGGAAAAGGCGCAAGAGGCGGTGCGCGCGGCGCAGACGCTGGCGGTGCGCTACAGCAATCAGCAGATTGACGTGGAGCATCTGCTGCTTGCTCTGCTGGAGCAACAAGGCGGCCTCGTGCCCTCCATTTTGAGCAAAGCGGGCGTCAACATCGAGCCGCTGCAACAGAGCCTAGAGGCTGAGATTGGCAAATTCCCGAAGGTTTCCGGCCCTTCCGGCCCGGTCGATCAGGTCTACATTACCGGGCGTTTGAACAAAGTATTCGTTGCCGCCGAAGACGAAGCTCAAAAACTCAAAGACGAGTACGTCAGCGTCGAACATCTGCTACTGGCCATCATTGGCGAAGGCGGGCGGGCGGCCAATCTGTTGAAGACCGCAGGCGCATCGCTTGACCGCATCCAACAGGCGCTTGTGCAGATTCGCGGGCGACAGCGTGTCACCTCGCAAAATCCGGAGGCGACCTATGAAGCGCTCGAACGCTACGGGCGCGACCTGACGCAGATGGCTTCGCAAGGCAAACTCGATCCGGTCATTGGACGGGATGATGAGATTCGCCGCGTCATTCAAGTCCTCTCGCGTCGCACGAAAAACAATCCCGTGCTTATTGGCGAGCCAGGGGTCGGCAAGACTGCCATCGTCGAAGGGTTGGCGCAACGCATCATTCGCGGCGATGTGCCGGAGAGTTTGAAGAACAAACGCTTGGTCGCGCTTGATATGGGGGCGCTGGTTGCGGGCGCGAAGTATCGCGGCGAGTTCGAAGAACGACTCAAAGCTGTGCTCAAAGAGGTGCAGGAGTCGCAGGGCGAAATCATCCTCTTCATTGACGAGATGCATACCATCGTCGGAGCCGGTAAAGCCGAAGGCGCGATGGATGCAGGCAATCTGCTCAAACCGATGCTGGCGCGCGGCGAGTTGCACTGCATCGGGGCGACGACGCTCGACGAGTATCGCAAACACGTTGAAAAGGATGCGGCGCTCGAACGCCGGTTTCAACCTGTCGTCGTGGATCAGCCGACGGTCGAAGACACAATCTCCATTCTGCGCGGTCTGAAAGAACGGTATGAAGTGCATCACGGCGTTCGCATCAAAGATTCGGCGCTGGTGTCGGCAGCCATCTTATCGCATCGCTACATTTCAGACCGCTTCTTGCCCGATAAAGCCATTGATTTGGTTGACGAGGCGGCAGCCAAGTTGCGAACTGAGATTGATTCGATGCCCTCCGAGTTAGATGAAAATTTGCGCCGCGTGATGCAACTTGAGATCGAACGCGAGGCGCTCAAAAAAGAGACGGACAAAGCTTCCAAAGAGCGTTTGGAGAAGCTCGAACGAGACATCGCCAACCTCAAAGCCAATGCCGATCAACTTAAAGCGCAATGGGAATCCGAAAAAGAATCGGTGCAAAAGATTCGCACCATCCGCGAGCAGATGGAACAGACCAAAGTTGAGATTGAAAAAGCCGAGCGCGAATACGATCTCAACCGCGCAGCCGAACTGCGCTATGGCAAGCTCAATCAATTGGAGAAAGAGTTGCGCGACTATGAAGAAGGACTCGACAACCGGCAAGGGCGCACCCGCCTACTCAAAGAGGAGGTTGACGATGAAGACATCGCCGAAGTCGTCTGCCGCTGGACGAACATCCCGGTATCGAAACTGCTCGAAGGCGAGTTGCAAAAGTTGTTGCACCTCGAAGAGCATCTGCACAAACGCGTCATCGGGCAAGAGGAAGCGGTCAGCGCCGTCTCCGATGCGGTGATGCGCGCGCGGTCAGGACTGAAAGACCCCAATCGCCCGATTGGCTCCTTCATCTTTTTGGGGCCGACCGGAGTCGGCAAAACCGAGTTGGCGCGGGCGCTAGCCGAATTTCTTTTCGACGACGAGCACGCCATGATTCGCATTGACATGAGCGAGTATCAGGAGAAACACACGGTGGCGCGATTGATCGGCGCGCCGCCCGGTTACATCGGCTATGAAGAAGGCGGTCAATTGACTGAAGCCGTGCGCCGCCGCCCTTATTCGGTCGTACTCTTTGACGAAGTCGAAAAAGCGCACCCGGATGTCTTTAACGTCTTGCTGCAAATTCTCGATGACGGGCGTTTGACTGACGGGCAAGGGCGCGTGGTGAATTTCAAAAACACCATCAACATTTTGACTTCGAACATCGGCAGCCAGTTGATTTTGGAGTATCAAGGTCGGCTCGAAGGCGAAAATTACGAGCGCATGAAAAACAGCGTGCTCGGCGAAATGCGCCGCCATTTCCGCCCGGAGTTTTTGAATCGCGTAGACGAGATTATCGTCTTTCATGCCTTGTCGGAAGACGATCTCAAACAGATCGTTGATATTCAACTGGTACGCCTGCGCGGGCGACTGGCAGAACGCCATATTCGTATTGAACTGAGCGAGGCGGCGCGGTCACACATCGCGCGTGTCGGCTATGATCCGGTGTATGGCGCGCGCCCGTTGAAACGGGCTTTGCAACGCGAGGTTGAAACGCCCTTGTCACGCTTGATATTGAAAGGTGAAGTACAAGAAAACTCCGTCTTGCAGATTGATACGGTGGACGGCGAGATTCGATTCACAACACAACCGCTGGCGGCAGAAGCGGTGAATTAACGTGCAAAAGCGGTTTTCCGTTGCAAGCATGCGAATGCGGGCAGATCGCAACAGATCAAAACAAGCAACGGAAAACCGCTCGCAACCGCGATTGGTTTTCACCTGCGGATGTGCAGGGCTAGCGTTTTCGCTTCTCCAACTCGGCGGCCAGTTTTTCCGCGTTGCTGTTAAGAAAGTCTGCGTTGTTGAGGTTCTTCTGCGTGGCTTTCTTCAACTCCTGCACAGCCAGTTCCCAATCCTTTTTCTTCTTCGACTGCGCGAGCGCCAAGCCTTTGCACAGATGAGGCACGCCGCTGGCGGGGTCGAGTTGCAGAGCGCGCTCAATATCTTTCAAACCTTCTTTGGTTTCGCCTTTGCTCACTCGTGCCAATCCCAATCCGGCTTGAGCAGCGGCGAAGGTCGGGTCGACTTCTAAGGCTTTGCGAAACGCCTCGATGGCCTCTTTATGCTTGCCGCTCGCCTGATACGCCGCGCCGAGTTTGGCCTGTGCCACAACCCAGCGGGGTTCGAGTTGCACGGTTCTGACGAGCATCGCTTCGGCAGCGGCACTGTCGCCTTGCATCAACAAGACGCTGCCCAGGTAATAACGCGGCGGCGACCAGGCTTCGTCGGCTTGCAACGCTCTTTCGAATTCGGCGCGAGCGGTCGCCAGTCCGCCGCCCTCTGCCGAGTTGCCGGTGAGAAAATCTTTCAGCGCCAGCAGGCCGCGCAAGTATGCGGTTTCGGCTTGAATACGCGTATCGTTGCTTTTGACCGCAGCGGCGTTGTTAATCGCATCAAGCGCTTTGACGATCTCTTCGCGGGTGAGGGTTTTGGCATTGACCACCGAACCGTCAATGGCCGGTTTGGCTATCTCGACGAATTTGGTCGCCAGCAAGCCGCGCATGCGCGTGACTTCGGGGCTGTCAGGAAAGCGTGCCGCCATCTTCTCCATCACTTCGAAGGCGCTAGGCGATTGCGGCCCACTCAGTTTGCCCGCTGCGAGCAGGGCATCGAACTCTTTGACAAAGCGGTCTAAGTCGGGTTCGAGTTTGAAGACCAGCGTCGGCGAGTCGGTACCGGCTTGAAAGCCGCGAATCGCGTTGCGAAAGCCGTCTTTGCGCACCTCAACGGTGTAGTGGCCGAGTTTCAAGTCATCAATTTGCACTCTGCCTTCGGCATTCGTCGTCCCACGTCGCGCGCCGTTTAGGTACACCTCTGTGCCGGGTTGGTCAGACATCACAACCAACGTCACGGTCAGCGGCGCGGGTGTCGGCTTGACGGGCGGTTTTTTGACCGGCGGCTTTTTGGTATTGGTGGGCGGCTTTTTGGTCGGTCGTCCGGTTTCGTCCTGCGCCGAAACGGCGGCAGCAAACAGCGTCGAGCCAAGCAGCAAGGCGACGACGATTACGATTCGAGAAAAGATGTTTTTTACCTGCATCGCTCTTACCCCTTCGGTCGGTCATTATAACCTACAGAGAATGGACAACCAACAATTATGATCGGCTGCCTGGCGATGACAAGCGACGGGTCGCTTGCTATGCTCTTCGCAGTTCAAACGCACAAGAGGTGAGGATGACAAACGGTTCGCGCTATGACATCGGCCATCGCTCAGCAGGCTCGCGCCAATGGCGGGCGGCGGGCAGCGTGAGTTTAGCCCTGTGCCTGTTGAGTTGGGCATGCAGTCAGCCACCCGCCGCACCGGCGGATTCAGAGCCAATCTTTTCTCCGACCGGAGAGGTACGATTTCGTGTCGCGCAGCCGGTCGGTCAGAAGAGCACTTATGCCATCAAAAACTCCGGCCAGATGGAGTTGACCAACCAACATCTGCCGGACGCAAATGGCAACCATGCCGTGATGATGGAAGCGGTATTGGAAACCGAAGTGCTGTCAAAAGAAGCTGACGGGCGTTGGACGCTGCTCAATAAATTCGCCAATGTCCAGGTCAAACTCGACGGAGAAACCAACCCGCAGGCCGAGCAACTGATGAAAGGCAAATCCTTCACCGTCGTCTTCGATCAAAGCGGCAAAGCCGTCGAGGTCAAAGGCTTTGAAGAGTTGGGGCTTGGCACAGACGCCAGTCTATTGCTGTCGCAGATGAACCTGACGCGCATCTTGCCGACCGAACCGGTAAAGGTCGGCAATCATTGGCCGATTGAGTTTTCGCAAACCATTAACTCGCCGCAAGGCAAACTCACCCAGACGATCACCGGCAGAGGCCTGCTCAAAGAGATTGGTAATCAACTGGCGACGATTGATATTGATTTGAAGCTGATACTCGCGCCACAGTCAGCAGCCCAAGAGGTTATCAGCAACGGGACGATCAAATCGCTGGTGGTGTATGACTTGGAAAAAGCGCGCATTGTCTCGGACA
>CAYXVU010000272.1:7304-7552 GCA_964468725.1 uncultured Clostridia bacterium | reverse complement strand
CTCGGCAACTTGGGCTTGGCCTACTATCAACTCGGCGAGGTGCAGAAAGCCATTGAACTGATGGAAGCCTCGCTGAAGATTTTCGAGGAGATTGAATCGCCGAGCGCCAACCTTGCTCGGCAATTGATCGAGGGGTTGCGCAACAAGTAATACAGCCATGCGCCGGAGGCGCAGAGGAGATTAGCCTGCGGTGCAGCCGCAGGAGTTCAGCGTCTCCTAATGCGCTCGCCCTGAAAGGGCGAAGGATA
>CAYXVU010000272.1:0-7294 GCA_964468725.1 uncultured Clostridia bacterium | reverse complement strand
TCCACCACTGGCTAAAACCGAATACAAAACAAAATGAGACCCTTTGGTTGAGAGGCGGGATTTGACCGCCGTCCTTGCGTGCGAGAAGGGCGGTCAAAGACCGCCTCTCAACTCTCTTACGTGGATTCGCAACTCGGTATAATTTCCTTCACCCTTTCGGGACTAATCGAGGAGGTCATGCCCTCCCCCTCACTCTTCACGCCTCAGCGCATGCATAAAGTACGCGCCCGCTGCCGGGCCAATCGTCAAAACCATAAACGCCCATCGCCACTCAACCAATCCGGCAATCAGCGGCAGGAGTTGAATCGAAAAGACGGTAATTGCAAAGCCCATGCCGTTTTGCGTCGTCAACGCCGTGCCCGTGTATTCGGGCGGGCAGTGCTTCGCCGCGAGCGCCGAAAATTGCGGCGAGTCGGCAATCACAAACACGCCCCAAATGAAGACGAAGGCGATCAACAACCCCGATGGCAACCGAAACGCCAAACCTGAAACCGCGCAGCACGCGGCGCTGACGATCAAAGAGACGAGCGCGACTCTTCTCTCCCCCACTCGTTGCGACACCCAGCCGCCCGCGACGCAACCGAAGATGCCAATGCCGATGGCCGCAAACGCCAATAGCGGAACCTGCGCGCTCAGTTCTTGACCTTGAAATCGCTCGCTCAGATAGAACGACATCAGCGACCAAAAGGCGTACAACTCCCACATATGCCCGAAGTAGCCGAAGGCCGTATAGCGAAACGGGCGATGGCGAAAGACTTTGATGAGCATCGCCGGGTCGAATCGCGCGCGGGCTTTCAAATAGGGGCCATCGGCGACGGCGACCAACAGCAGCAACCCGCCGATGAGCGCCGATAGCGACGCGGTTGCCGCCAGCACTCGCCAATCGCGGCTCAGTCCGAGCGATTGAATCAAAAACGGCGACGCCGTACCCAGCGTCAGCGCGCCGACCATCACTCCCAATCGCCAACCGAGTCCCGTCTGAAACCACGACGCGACGATTTTCATGCCGACCGGATAGACACCCGCTAACGTCAAGCCCGTCAGAAAGCGCAACGCGACGGCTGTCCACAGGTCTTGCGCGAGCCACGCGAATCCCAAGTTGAAGAGCGCACCCGCGAGCGCCGAGGCGAAAAAGACGCGGCGCGCATTGAAGCGGTCTGCCAGATTGAGCAGCGCATAGAGAAACGTGCCGGTGATGAATCCGAGTTGCACGCTGATGGTGAGCCACGCGCTTTCGGAATCCGTCAGCGCCCACGCGTCTCGGAGTTTCGGCACGGCGGCGGTTCCCGAAAACCACGTTGCCGACGCCAACAACACGGCGAGCGAAACGAAGAGCAAGGCGCGATTGGCTTGGCTGGCAGTGTGTGAAGCGTGCATGGGCGAAGTGCGGATGGATAGAGCGATTCGGTTGAAGCTACGATTTCACGGCTCAGGAAAAAGATCATTCACAGACATTGACCAACCCGGTACGGCTTGCCCTGCGTCGGCCATCTCGCCGCGCCGAAAAATTACAGGCGTGTAGGGTTGGTGAGCGTGATAGGCTTTGATGACCTCTGCGCTCAACACATCCACATCCCAAACGCACAAGGTTCCGGCGGCGAAATAGTCGCGGCGTTTTTCTGCCATGCGGCTTTCGGCTTGGACGCCATAATCGCCTTCGCTACGAACTTCGACGGCGAAGACCGGCGCGCCATCGAGAAACTTCATGCCCGAAGGTTTGCCGGTATAAAAAGCGGCATCCGGGCTGAAGCTGTCACGGTTGGCTAGTTCGACTTTGAACCCCGCGTTATCGGAAATTGCAACGCCTGATTTCGTAGCGCGTGCATGAGCGCGCAGGCTGACGAAAATTTCGCTGGCGGCATAGTTCGGCCAATACCCCGTCGGAGCCATCAAGACGACCTCCCCGTTGACGATTTCCGCTTTGCGGTTGTCGGGGAGGTGAAGCAAATCTTCGATTGTGGCCTTTGCTGTTGTGCTCATCGCCAGCGCATCATAGCACAAGCGGCGCGCGCTTTCCTCAAACTGCTGATTCGCGCAATCGCTCATCGAAGCCGTCTGCGGTCAGCGATCATGCTTGAGTAAGTTTCGCTTTGAGCGTTTCGAGCATCTCGATTTCGCTGCGCACGAAGTCGCGGTACTGGGAGTCATCGGTGTGATGAAGCTCTTTGAACTTGTCTTGATAGGTTGATTCCAGAAGGGCGGCAAGGAACTCGCGTTCGTTGTCCGTCAATTCAATCTGCATGGTTGTCAATCCTCCCAATCTATGACCCTCTCTGTGCCGAATCATATCATGCCGGTCGTCGGCTGCCGGTTACGAGATATAAAGGCGCAGGCAAAAGCCAAACGGTAGAAATGAGAATGCGGCTGCCGACCTTCTCTCTCGACTCTCTCATCATCTCTTCATACCTTCTCTTTCTCTTCGCCTCGCAACGGTGAGCTATCGCGTTGCCGGAACCAATCGCCCCATCTGCGGCGGCTGAATTTCGCCGTGCGTTTGCAGGTATTTCATGACGACTTCGGAAAGCAGGCCGCCCGCATCCATCTGCTTGGTCTGTAAGAAAGTTTGATAGAGGTCGCCGCCTTGCGCAATGAAGCTGTTGGTGGCTACGCGATAGGTACGCGCTTCGTCAACGGCGCGTCCGCCGATTTGCCACTCGATCAACCGGCGTCCGATGGATCGGTTCAGATCGTAGACCGCGCGCAGCCCCGATACCTGAATCATCCCGCGCTCAAGCGAAAAGCCTTGCTCTAAGACTTCACGAATCTGTGCGCCGGTCATTTCGCAGATCACCAGAGAGTTGACAAACGGCAGCGCGTCGAGCACGTTGCCGTTTGTCACTTCGCCCACCGGAAGATCGGCGCGCAAGCCTCCCGCATTGGTCATCGCGATCTCCGCGCCGGTCACCTCGCGCAGCACATCCGTAACGAAAGAACCGAGCGAGGATTCCCGATTGTAATCGCGCACCAATCTGGTTTTGAGTTTGCCCATCACCTTGCCGATTTGCGGCGCGACCTGCTCTTTATAACGTTTGATCTTCGCCGCGATGAGCGGGTCGGGCGGCAAACGGTCGCTCCACACCTTCAGGAGTTCGCCGCTGTGCCCGATGATCTTCTTGTCGCGCAAACGCAGTTTGAGATAGCCAAGCCGCGTGCCATACCCATACGTCTGCACAATCAAAGTTTTGGTCTTCGGATGCACAAACGGTTTTTCGATGCCGCGATGCGCATGGCCGCCGACGAAGACATCAATCCCTTCGACTTCGCCGCACAAGCGTATGTCTTCTTCGAAATCGCGTTGCACTTCGGGGCGGGCTTCGGCATCGGTTTGCATCGGGCCGGTCTTGCCCTGATGGGCGAGGACAACGATCAAATCAACGTGCGCTCTGAGTTCGGCGACCAACTCGCGGACGATGGGGATGGGGTCGGGAAAATCGAGGTGCGTGATGCCGGAGGGCAGCGCGACGCTGCGCGCGTCTTGACCAATGATGCCAATCACTCCGAGTCGGACGCCATCGCGTTCCAGAATGGTATAGGGACGGCTGAACCGATGATTCGTGCCTTTGTAAAAGATGTTCGCGCCGAGCACCGGAAAGGGCACGCGATACATCTGCTTCTCGAAGTTATCGCCGCCGTAATCGAATTCATGATTGCCGATGGCCATCGCGTCATACTCCATGCTCATCATCATCTCCATCAACGCTTCGCCGCGCGTCAGGAAGGAGAGTTGGCCGGTGAACATATCGCCGGTATCGAAGAGAAAGACCGGGCGTTCGCGTCTGCGAATCTGTTTGATGAGCGTTGTCAGGTGCGCCGCCCCGCCGAGTTTGGGCGCACCCTTGAGCCAATAAGCCGGTATGGGGTCGAAGGCGCTATGAAAGTCATTGGTATAGAGAATCGTCACCTCGCGCGTCAGCCCTTGTGCGGAGATGGTTGCCGGACTGAGCGTGTGGAAAATCGCTAAGAGGATGACGGCGGCAAAGACGGGGCGCACCCATCGAGGCATGAAGAACCCTCCTTTTGTTGGGATTAAAGTCGGAGCAAACATTTACATTATAGACGAGAGGAGCTCAAGGCGACGGAGAGATCAGAGAGGTTTCAACGAATCTTCTTGGTGCGTTTCTTGAGGAAGTCCATGAGGATGTATTGGCCGAGGTTATAGGTCGTCGTGAAGTAAGCTTTGCCGCGACAAATCTCGGTCACCTCTTTGACGAACTCAACCAAGTAGTAGTCGTCGGCCAGCATGAAGGCATCACGCTCGCCGAAGCGTTACGGCAAGCCCTTCACTCTGATGAGCAGCGGAAACTTATGATGATGAGCAGTCTGTGATCGGGCGTACAAGCGAAGGGCAAAGCGGCTCGTTTGGGTTTCGCGCCAAACGAGCCGTTTCTGTTTTTGCGCCAACGCTCAGATCATTCCCATGGTAAACATCATCGTGCCTTCGAGAGCCGCAAGGGTCGCATCACTCACTTCGCCGAGTTTGCGTTGCAAGCGGGCTTTATCCAGTACGCGCACTTGATGGCAGAGCGCGACGGAATCACTGAGCAGACCGCCTTCTCCTTTGTTGATTTGTACGCAAGAGGGTAACGAAGCGCGGCGCAGGTTGGTCGTCAACGGGATAGCGATAACCGTCGTTGTAAAGTTGTTCACCCGATTATTTTGGAAGATAAGAACAGGCCGCGTGCCTGCTTGCTCTGAGCCGCGTGTCGGGTTCAAATCCGCAAGCCATATGTCGCCGCGTTTGACGCTCATTCATCGTCCTCGCCCGCTAACGCCTCGGCATAGTCAGCCATTCCTTGCTCGGCTATCTCACGGTCTTCAGCGGCGAACTCGGCATAAAGCGCGGCTAGTTTTTCTTCATCTACTTGCGGCTTTGCTTGTAACCGCGTGCGATACTTCACAAACGCCAGATACTCGGCTAGCTGTTCAACTTCGTCTTCGCTCAGGCGCTCAAGTTCTTGAACCAGTTGCTCTCTGATAGACATGTCTACCTCTCCAAAATGAACCATCCCGATCAATCAAGTTCTGGCGAGAGTATACGGCATCAGAGCATGAGGGAGAACAACTTTTCAACGAATCTTCTTGGTGCGTTTTTTGAGAAAGTCCATGAGGATGTATTGGCCGAGGTTATAGGTCGTCGTGAAGTAAGCTTTGCCGCGACAAATCTCGGTCACCTCTTTGACGAATTCGACCAGGTAGTAATCGTCGGCCAGCATGAAAGTATTGATGAGCACATCGCTGCGGCGACACAACGCGACCTCTTTGAAGGTCTCTTGAATAATGCGCGGGTCTAAGCCCATCGAGTTTTTATAAATGCGCCCGTCTTCTAAGGTCATCGCCGACGGTTTGCCATCGGTAATCATGATGATCTGGCGCATGTCTTTGCGTTGCGACATCAGAATGCGGCGCGCTAGTCGGAGCCCTTCGCGGGTGTTGGTGTGATAGGGGCCAACCTGCGCTTTGGCGAGTTGCGAAAGCGGAATCTCTTCCGCCGAATCGTGAAAGAGGACGACGCGAATCGAATCGCCCGGATATTGAGCGCGAATCAGATGAGTGAGCGCCAACGCCACTCGTTTGGCGGGCGTGAAGCGATCTTCGCCGTAAAGGATCATCGAATGCGAACAGTCCAACATCAACACCGTCGCGCACGAACTGTGATACTCGTTTTGATGCACCATCAAATCCGCGTACTCCAAATTGATGGGCACGCCTAAGCCTTCACGCTTGATGGCAGCGCGCAACGTCGCATTGACATCGAGGTTCAAGGTGTCGCCGAACTCGTATGGCTTAGCGGCTTCGCTGGCTTCGATGCCGGTCGAAAGATGATTGGTGTCGTGTCGTCCGATGGCCGATTTGCCGAGCGAGCCGAGCAAGTCTTTGAGAGCTTTGAACCCGAGAAAGTCCAACCCGCGATCCGTGATTTCGAACTTCAAACTGCGCTCGGCGGGATTGCCGGTCTGCCCCTCTTGCGAGCTCGGCGCGGTGCGATTGCCGAACTCGGACTCTTCCTCTTCGAGACGCAGGTAGCCTTCTTCCATGAGGCGTTCGATCAAGCGGTCAATCAATTCATTCACGGCGTCGGCGCGGAAGTTGCCTTGTTCGTCTTTGAGTTGTTCCAGTTCCTCATCGCTGAGCAGGCCGTCTTCGAGCAAGGCTTGGCGGATGGCTTCGCGCAGGGCGTCGAGCGAATTGTCGGGTTCGTTCCAATACCGCGAGTAGGGATTTTGATAGCCGCTATCGAGCAGAAAGTCCGAAAGCCGGTCGAACAAATCTTCGAGACTGAAAGTGTCCCAATCAATGCCCGTCCATTTTGAATACTTGGTAAAGCGCATAACAGACAGTGACGAGTGATGGGTGACGAGTGGCAAGCAGCGAGACAAACCGATTCGTCACCGGCCACTCGTCGGGGTCACGATCTTTTCGGTCGGAGGCTGCCGACGGTGAAGTTGAAGGGAGGCGCAGCCTCAGCCGATTCCGAAGCCAGCGGCAAGGAGGTCGGCGCAGGCATGTCGGCAGGCGCAGGATTGGCGCTGCCGGTGGCCGCCTCTTCGAGTTCGAGAAGATCGCCCGACGTGAAGAGGTAATCGCGCAGATGCCCATCGAAAGCCGGATCGCGGCGGCGTATCCATTCCAACAGCATCGCGGCGTGCTCTTTCTCTTCGTCGCGGTGATGCCCAAGAATGCGGCGCAATTCATCATCGTGCGCTGCGTCCATGCGCTGACCGTACCAGTCTACGGCTTCCAACTCTTCGATGAGCGATTGCAGAGCCTTCGCCATATCCTGCGATTCGGGTTTTAACAGTTCATAGGGTACGTGTGACTCTGTGGCCATCCATTTCCTCCTCAGTCCGTTGTCCGTTGCTCACGGTCAGACATGCTGCCCCGATTGATTCGCAAAAGAGGCGACGGCCAACGGGCTCTTAATTGATTCTCCTCGATTTGCTAAAGCCTTCGTATTCGCGGCGGCGCGGTTCAGGTTTGGCCGCCCCGTAGCCCTGTTCTTCGCTGCGACTGATCTTGCGTTGCGCATGCAGCCCTTCCAGAATCAGTTCGCACACAGCAACCAAAATTGCCGGTTGCGATTTATCCGCCAGCCCCGACTCCATCGCCGCTTTGAGCAGCCCTGTCACTTTTTGAAAACGGTTCTGACAGAGCGCCGCACTATCGCTGTCACTCACGCGCAGCGAGCCGCCGTTGTTAAACCAAGCGACGATCTCAGAGCAGTCAACCCCTTCGAGATATTCTTCAAAGGTTGTGCCGATGGCGGCGCGAATAATCTCGCGGGCGACGTTGGCAT
>CAYXVU010000271.1:0-7579 GCA_964468725.1 uncultured Clostridia bacterium | reverse complement strand
TCATCGCTGCGGCGCACGATCAACCCGCGCACGGAGGCCTGTTCGTAGGTCATTGCCACGCTGCCATAATAGGACGGCCAACTTGCGCCGTATCCGGGATAAAAAGCGTCATAGACCTCTCGCGTGAAGTAATCGAAACCAAATTGGTCGAACCATTTCGAATTGTTTTTGCCGAAGAGTTGCAAACTGTCGCGCTGATCTTTTGCCAGATGCGGATTGTACGGCACGGCTTCGGGCGCAAAATAGTAAGTCGAATCCGTCCCCATCTCATGCAGATCAACGAAGACCAGCGGATACCATTCTTGCAGGGCGCGCACCCGCCCGCGCGTCTCCGGTTGAGTGAGCGCGAACCAATCGCGGTTCATATCGAAGTAGTAATGATTGGTGCGCCCGCCCGGCCACGGTTCGTTGTGTTCGGCGGCTAGCGGGCTGGCATCGGGTTCCATCCCTTCGGCGATTTCAAAGTTATGCACGAAGCGATCCCGCCCATCGGGGTTTTGCGTCGGGTCAATCAGCACGATAACCTTCGATAGAATGTCATCAACCACTTGGTCATTGCGCGCGGCTAACAGATGGTAGGCAGTCAACAGCGCAGCATCCGGCGAAGAGATTTCGTTGCCGTGTACCCCGTAGCCGAGCCAGATGACAGCCGGAAGTGATGCTGTGAGTTGTCGCGCTTCGGCAGCGGAGGTGCGGCGTGGGTCGGCGAGGCGTTGCATACTGCCGCGCACCGTGTCGAGTTGCCGGATGTTGGCTTCCGAACCGATGGCGACATAAACCAGCTTGCGCCCCTCCCAGGTCTTCGCGTACTCGAAAATCTTCACCCGGTCGGGCGCATAATTGGCGAGCGCTTCCATATATTTCATCAGCCCTGCGTGCCAGGTGACGCGCTCGCCCGGTTCGTAACCGAGCACCTGTTTGAAGGTCGGCACGCGCGCGTCATAGGTTGCACCCGGCCAGTATTCGAAGCGAGTTTGCGCGGGCGCTGAACCGGCAAGAGCGCAGAAGAGAAGCAAGGCAAGTAAGAAGCGATGAGCAAGACGCTGTGAATCAATCATAACGGATTCTCCAATTGGTTTAACAGTCCGGGACATCTCCACTGTTTGCTGTTAGCAAGTGATTGGCTTGTGTCTTATACGCTGTGAGGAGGGTTTGTTCAAGTCATGCACAGATGTCGGTTGCCCGACGTTTTCACCTACGACGCGGCGCGACGCCAACGCAAGCGATTGATCATTGTGCGCCCTGTGCGCGTCGTCTCCGGCTCGGTCACCAGCAGCAATTGCTTTTCTGCGGGCGTCGCCTCCCAAATGACCAGGCGTTTCAAATCCGTGCCAATCCAGTTGGGCAACAGACTAAACTGCACGTGATGGATGACGTAATCTTCGCCAACTTCATAGCTGCCCCCATAAGAGACATAGCCGTCAAGGGCGGCGATCTTCTCCTCCGCGCTCCCCGATACCAGATTGCGCGCAGCAAAGTTCGGACGCTCGCGGCGCATCAAGAGCGCGGACATAAATCCGTCTACGCTGTAGATGATCTGCCCTTGTGCATCTCTGCCGAACGGATGGCCGCGCACCTCTCCATCAATCGTGTAGTCCCATTCGACCAAATGCCACGTGCCGAGTAACTCGTTTCGATCAATCGCCATTCGCCTTGCTCCTTTGCCGCTACCAACAGAATTTGAAAGTATTCATGCAACATCGCACAAGCTATAAGAAACCATCGGGCAACGCCAGCCGAATCGCCAGAAGCGACGGGAAAGAGCGCGGTTTGACAAGCCATACGCCGCTGTTTAGACTTCGCATCTTTGTAAACAGACCGGCTCACAAGCGGTTACAAGGTGCTCTTAATGCCTATCTCTCAGGATGTACAACTTGGCCCCGGAGTCAAAATTTTCCAGCCCGAACTGGTCAATCTCTACGGCTGCACGATTGGCGACAATACCAAGGTTGGCGCCTTCGTCGAGATTCAAAAAAACGCCCGCGTTGGCGCGCGCTGCAAAATCTCTTCGCACTCCTTCATCTGCGAAGGCGTGACCATTGAAGATGAAGTCTTCATCGGGCACGGCGTCATGTTCATCAATGACACCTATCCACGCGCCACCGATGCCGACGGCGCATTGCAAACCGAAGCCGATTGGCAAGTCGTCCGCACGCGCATTCGCCGCCGCGCTTCGATTGGCAGCAACGCAACCATACTGGGCGGCGTCACAGTCGGCGAAAACGCTCTGGTCGGAGCCGGAGCTGTCGTCACCCGCGACGTTCCCGATCACGCTATCGTTGCCGGAGTCCCGGCGCGCGTTGTCGGCGATGTGCGCGACCGCCAAGGCGACAACAAAAAAGATGAGGAACCGGAGAGCCATGAAAGCGGTATGAATTGAGGGCAGAGGGCTTCGCTTTTTGCGCTCACAACCGATCACTTCACATTGAGGGAAGAAGAGGAAAGATGATTCGGGTTGGCGTTATCGGCTACGGCTATTGGGGGCCGAACATCGTGCGCAACTTTATGGAAGCGTCCGATGCTACCGTCGCTGCCGTGTGTGACGTGCGCGCCGAGCGGCTGGCGCTTGCCGCCTCGCGTTACCCGACAATTCGCACTACCAACGATTATCAAGAGGTCTTGCGCGATTCGACGATTGACGCCATTGCCATCCCGACGCCGGTCTTCACCCATTTCGAGTTGGCGATGCAGGCGCTCAAAGCCGATAAGCACGTCTTGATTGAAAAGCCCATGACGGCGACGGCGGAACAGGCTCTGCGCTTGATCGAAGAAGCCGAGCGGCGCAACTTGGTATTGATGATCGATCACACCTTCGTCTACACCGGCGCGGTTCGTAAAATCCACGCGCTGGTCAGCGACCGCCAGCTCGGCGACATCTTCTACTACGATTCGGTGCGCGTGAATTTGGGACTCTTTCAGCAAGATGTAAACGTCATCTGGGATTTGGCTGTGCATGACCTCTCGATTATGGATTACGTTTTGACGGAAAAGCCTGTGGCAGTGTCGGCCACCGGCATGAGTCACATACCCGGCAAGCCGGAAAACGTCGCCTACCTCACTCTGTTTTTCAACAGCAACCAGCTTGGCCACATTCACGTCAACTGGCTCGCGCCCGTCAAAGTGCGCCGCACCTTGATCGGCGGCAGTGATCGCATGATCGTTTATGACGACATCGAACCTGATGAGAAGATTAAAATTTATGACAAAGGGGTGAATGTTTATCAGCAGCCCGAAGCCGTCTATGAGTTGCTGGTGAGCTATCGCTCCGGCGATATGTGGGCGCCCAAACTCGACAACACCGAAGCTCTGCGCACCGAAGCCGCACACTTCATCGAGTGCATCGAAAACCGGCAATGCCCCCTGACCGATGGCTTTTCGGGGCTCCGAGTCGTGCGCCTGCTCGAAGCCGCCGAACAGTCGCTCAAAGCGCGCGGCCAACTGGTCGAAGTCTCACTGGAAGAGGACTCCTGATGATTCCATTTGTAGATTTGCAAGCACAATATCTGACCATCAAAGACGAAGTGCAGGCCGCCATCCAACCGGTTTTGGACAACGCACAATTCATACTCGGTCAACCGGTCGCCGATTTCGAAACGGCGTTTGCGCGCTATTGCCAAGCCGCTTTCTGCGTCGGCGTCAATTCCGGCACCTCAGCCTTGCACCTCGCCTTGCTCGCCGCTGGCGTGCAAGCCGGAGATGAAGTCATCACCGTCCCCTTCACCTTTGCGGCAACCAGCGCGGCGATTCGCTATACGGGAGCGCGCCCAGTCTTTGTAGACATCGAGCCGCGCTCCTGCTTGATGAACCCGGCGTTGATCGAAGCCGCCATCACACCGCGCACGCGCGCCCTTCTGCCGGTGCATCTCTATGGCCAATGCGCCGATATGGATGCCATCCGCGACCTTGCGCGGCGACACCGGTTGGTCGTCATCGAAGATGCAGCACAGGCTCACGGAGCCGCTTACCAGGGAAGCCGCGCAGGCAGTTTGGGCGATCTGGCTTGCTTCAGTTTCTATCCCGGAAAAAATCTCGGCGCTTATGGCGAAGGCGGCGCAGTGGTGACCCATAACCCTGACTACGCGCAACGGCTGCGCGCCTTGCGCGATCATGGGCAGAGCCGCAAATACCATCACGATTGGATCGGCTACAACTATCGGATGGAAGGCTTGCAAGGCGCAGTGCTGAACGTGAAGTTACCCTACCTCGACCGTTGGAACGCGGCGCGGCGCGAACACGCGGCGGCTTATCACCGTCAGTTGCAACAGGCAGGCGTGCGCAGACTCGAAGAGATGGCCTACGGCGAGATGGTCTATCACATCTTTCCCGTCTTCACGCCGCAACGTGACGCCCTGCAATCTCATCTCCAGGCAGCAGGCATCGGCACGGGCATTCATTATCCCATCGCTTTACACCTGCAAGTCGCCAATGCCGACCTCGGATACCGGCGCGGCGATTTCCCGCACGCCGAGCAAGCGGCGGACGAAACCCTATCGCTGCCGTTGTATCCTGAATTGACCGGCGACGCGATTGCACAGGTCACCGACGCCATTGGCCGATTCAGCGGCGCGGCTGTCGAAGAAGTGGCGTGAGCAAAATCTGACGATGACCCTCAACGACCGACAACCATCGCCCGCCGCGCTGCCGAGCGTCTCTGTCTGCTTTCCAGCTTATAACGAAGAAGCCACCATCGCCGAGGTGTTGCAAGAAGCGCACCTGCTGCTCTCTTCGTCGGGGCTTGATTACGAAATTCTCGTCTGCAACGACGGCTCGCGCGACCGGACGCTAACCATCATCCGTCAAGTTGGGGCTACGCTGCCGCGTTTGCGCATCCTCGATCACCCGTGCAATTTGGGCATTCGCGCTACCTTCGAACATCTCTACGCCGAAGCCGCCAAAGAATTCGTCTTTCTCAACTCTACTGACCGGCAATGGAAGACCGAAATTCTCTTTGATCTGCTGCCGTTGACCCGCGATTGGGACATCATCATCGCCAGCCGCCGGGACAAACACTACGGCAGAGTGCGCGCTTTGGTTTCGTGGGGTTTCAATCTGCTGCCGCGATTGCTTTTCGGCGTTGCTACCTACGACGCGGGAGCCGTCAAGTTGGTCAAACGCGAAATCATTGAACGATTCCCCCTCGTCTCCCAATCGCCGTTCAGCGAAGCTGAACGCCTGATTCGCGCCGCGCGCGCCGGATATCGCATCACGGCGCGCCCGGTTGTTACGTCACAACGGACGGCAGGGCGCGCGCGCGGCGTTAGCGGCAGGCTCGTCATCGAAGCGGTCAAAGACCTCGCGCGCGTTTGGCGGGCGCTGCGACGCGAAGCCGCAACAACGGGGGGAACCAACCAACCGACCGACTCTCCTCGATCATAACCAACTAACTGCACACGATCTTGAATGGGTTGACCGGCATTTACGCCGCAAGCTAGCATCTTGCTTGCTCGAGACAGCAATGAACGCAGCAGGCATCACCCTATCTCATTCACAGGTTTTTTATGCGTAGGAAGAAACGTTCGCGCAAAGAGTCTGCCGACTCCGTCATCGTCGCCGAAACCAAGCCATCGGGTAAGCTCTCGCCCCGCGTGTGGGTCATCGCCCTCTTGATGGGGGTAACCTTTGTCGCCTTTGCCAACACCCTCAATAATGGCTTTGTCTATGACGACACCACGCAAATCCTCAAAAACGAATTCATCCGTGACTTGCGAAATTTGCCGAAAGCGCTGGTGACAGAAGTTTGGTTCTGGCGCGCGGAACTTAATCAAGACCCCAATGCGCAAGTGGAGCCGACGACCCCTTATTACCGCCCGATGTTCATCGTTCAATTGATGTTCACTTGGTACTTGTTTGACAAGGAAGCGGGCGGTTGGCATTGGGTCAATATCTTGATGCACCTGTTTGTCGTCTTCATGGCGTTTCGCATCTTCGAAAAGATAACCGATGACCTGCGCGTCTCGGCCATCGCGGCGTTGTTATTCGCTATTCACCCGTTGCGCGTCGAAACGGTTGCCTGGATCAGCGGGTTGACGGACGCGCAATTGGCGGCCTTTCTGTTGCCGAGTTTCTATCTCTATATGCGGTTTCGTGAACGCGGGCGCGGGCGCGATCTGCTCTTTTCGTTGCTGCTCTTTCTTGCGGCCTCCTTCTCTAAAGAACCGGCAGTTGCCATGCCTCTCTTCATTGGCGCATATGAACTGTTGCTCATCAATCAAGAGTCTCCATGGGTCACTCGCCTGAAGTCTGCCCTCTGGTTTTCCCTAACCTTTTTGGCAATCTCGGCCTTCTATTTCGCCATGCGGTACAAAGCGTTGGGCTTCATCTTCAGCGACGATAATTACACTCAGCATTCGGCGGACGAAGTGTTACTGACCATTCCCATCGCCATCTGGCACTATTTTCGGCTGTTGTTTTTGCCCTTTGATCTGACGATTTTTCATGGCGTGCCGATGGTCAAAAGCGTGCTGAGCTTGCGCTTCATTTTGCCGACGCTTGGGTTGGTCGGACTTGGCGCAGGATTATGGTGGTTGTGCAAAGATCGGGCGGTGCGGTTTGCCGTCTTATGGTTCTTCATCCATCTGATTCCGGTTTTGAACCTCAGCGCCTTCAGCGAAGATTTCCTCGTGCAGGAGCGTTACCTCTATCTGCCTTCGCTCGGCTTTTCGTTGCTTGTCGGGGTGGCGCTGGCCAGACTGCCGGTCGAAAAGTTGATCGCTTTCCGCAGCCGCGCAACGGCGCAGATTGTGGTAGTGGCCCTGCTCATCGTGTTGCTGTCAGCCAAGACGCTGGCGCAAAACTCTGTGTGGCGCGATGACATGGAGTTTTGGCGGTATGGCGCAGAAGCCGCGCCCGAACAGAAGATGGCGCATTATGTGCTCGGCCACCGCTACATCAGTCGCAACGATCCGGTAAATGCTGTCATTTCGTTGGAAAAGTACACGGCGCTCGACCCGTCCAACACCATCGTCTTAGGCAATCTCGCATCCGCGCACCTGTTGAATTACGAGTTGACCTTTGACCGCAAGCACGTAGACCGCGCCGTCGCGCTTTGCGAAAGAGCTTTGCAGCTAAACGACAAGACTGCAGTCATCTATGACACCATTGGGCGCGCGTACACCTTCAATACCGAGATTCAAAACTACAATCGAGCCATTGAATACTTTACGTTGGGGTTGAAGGGTGACCCGGACAATCCGATGATTAACTATCACCTCGGCGCAGCCTATCACAAGCGGGGACAGACGCAGATCGGACTGACCTATCTGGAACGAGCCCGCGACCTGGAACCAAGCCTGCCGGATACCTATAACTTTCTGGCACGCGCTTATCGCACACTCGGACGCAAAGAGGAGGCGATCCGCACCTTCGAACGCTACTTGCAATTACAACCGCAAGCGCGCGACGCCGCCGAAGTCCGACAAGAGATCGAAAAACTCCGCGCCCCAAGCGATAGCCCGTAACCAATCTTTAGGTCGGCGGGTTCGTTCTGATTTTCAAAACTTATCACGCGAAGGCCATGGCGATTCCATCCGTACAAGAGAATACCTTAGCCAACCAAGCGCAGCGCGCGACGCAGGAGGAG
>CAYXVU010000270.1:0-7597 GCA_964468725.1 uncultured Clostridia bacterium | reverse complement strand
GGGGGTCTCTCCCCGCCGCCCGTGGGCACTACCCCGGGGTTCATACCCCGCCGCACAACGAAGCTATCTCATCTGGTTTTGCAATTCCGTATAACGAGTTGGAAGATCATTCAACCCTTCAGGCAGCAGTCCTCGAAGGTGAGCCTCAACCGCGCCCGTTTAGTGCCGCCTGATAGGCTGCGATCACCTCTTCGCTGCGCCCCATCTTTTCGAGAATGCCTTGCTTGAGCAAGATCGTCGTCGCGCACAGTTGCGAAATCATCGGCAAGGCGTGACTGACAAATAAAACCGTTCTACCGCGCCGCGTCACGTCATCCATCTTGCCGAGACACTTCTTCTGAAACGCGGCATCGCCGACGGCCAGCACTTCGTCAACGATCAAAATATCGGGGTCGAGATGCGCGGCGACCGCAAACGCCAGCCGCACATACATGCCGCTCGAATAATGTTTGACCGGCGTATCGAGGAACTTCTCGATTTCGGCGAACGCGACGATTTCATCGAACTGTTGCTCAATCTCGCGGCGCTTCATTCCGAGAATCGCCCCATTGAGGTAGACATTCTCTCTGCCGGTCAGCTCGGGGTGGAAGCCGGTGCCGACTTCGAGCAGACTGGCGACTTGGCCATAGAGTTCGACGCGCCCCTGTGTCGGCTTGGTGATGCGCGAAAGAATCTTCAATAAGGTTGATTTGCCGGAACCGTTGCTGCCGATGATGCCGACGACTTCGCCAGGCATCACTTCGAAGCTGACCTCTCGCAGCGCCCAGATCCACTCATCCGCTTGATCGGCCTTGCGACGAAAGCGCGCCATCTGTGCACGCGCCGCTGTCATTACCGACTCGCGCAGGGTCAAATACTGAACCGCGCCGCGCACCGCCTGACTGGTGCCGATGTGATATTGCTTGCTGAGTCCTTCGACTTTAATGATCGGCTTCATCCTAGCCTCAGATGAAATCGGCGAAATAGTCTTCCATACGGCGAAACAGATAGGTAAATGACACTAGCCCGACCAGCGTCGTCACTGCCGCGAAAGCGAGTGCTAGCCAGTCAAACCCGCTGCCGAGCAGACAGGCGCGAAAGCCTTCCACCAGTCCACACATCGGATTGAGCAGCATCGCCCATCGCCATTCGTCGGGAACGATGTGCAAGGGATAAATAATCGGCGTCGCAAACATCCAAAGTTGAATGATAAAAGGCAAGGCGTGCCGCACATCCCGATATTTGGCATTCAATGCCGACATCCAGATGCCGACTGCCAACGCCAGCAATGCCGTCAACGCCGCCAGCGCCGGATAGAGCAGCATCGTCCACCTCAGTCCCATTCCGTAAACCGGCAACAGAACCGCCAGCAACGCCGTCGCAATGGCGAAATCGAAGAGTCCCGCGCCAATCGAAGCTGCCGGTATAAGCAGACGCGGGAAATAGACTTTGGTGATTAAATTGACATTGCTGGTGAGGCTGTTACTGCTGCTGACGATGGCGTTAGTAAAAAAACTCCAGGGCACAAGGGCGGCATAGACAAAGATCGGATAGGGCAGCCCATCCGCCGGAATCGTCACCAGACGACGGAAGAAGAAGCTGAAGGTGAACATCAAAAAGAGCGGCTGAATAATCGCCCACGCCACTCCGAAGACCGCCTGTTTATAGCGCACCTTCACATCCCGCCAGATCAGGAAGTAGAGCACTTCGCGATACGCCCATAGATCGCGGAGGTTGAAAGAGATCGAAGTTTGCGGTTCGATGACCACTAGCGGTCTGTCCGGCACCCGATAGTGCCCGACCGGAAGGCTGGGGACAACATTCGGTGTGGCCAAGGAAGTCGAGGCGATTTCATCTGCGGGTTTGCCGGTCATCGGATCCATGCGAGTCTTTGAGGGTACGGTTGCTCCGAAGGCTTGTCAATCCGGCGAGAAAGCGGAATTGGAAGAGAAGAGTGTTGAGATTGGGCTGACCGTTTCTTGTCGCATCGTCACAACGGCGCTCTGTCAGCGGAAGAAGCCTTTGTGAACCGGCTACGGTTTCCTGCTTTCGCGGCAAAAAACCGCTTCCCTCTCCCCGTAGCGGCTTGCCTGACCGCTCCGGATCAGGAGTTTTTGCACTCCCGCAGCGCGCTCAGACAAAAACCGTATGACCAAAAACCGGCGGCGAGTAAATAGAGCGGCCAGATGCACAAAAACAGCAACAACAAGCTGCGGTCATGTGCGGCCAACCACCGCATCGCCCGCACCGTTCTGACCCCAGGCATCAGCAACAGCAAGATCGGGTAGTCAAGTAAAAGTTTTCCCGGCATACCCGCGCGTTTGCGCGCGATGGCCGACATGCGTCCCAGACTCACCTGATAGGATAGGACTTCGCTCCATCCGGTGCGATTCAGATGCGTCACTTCGATCATCGGGTCGAAGAGGATGCGTTCTCCGGCGCGATGCAACTTCCAGTTGAAGAGAACATCTTCAGCCAGCCACATCTCTTCATCAAAATAACCGAAGCGTTCCAGCACCTCGCGGCGATAGGCAATGTTGGCGGTCGGCACGCTGCTCTCCAACCGGAGCGGCGTCGTCGGCATAAACTCTTTGAACTCGATCAAGTAACTGACCAATCCGCTCACACTGCGCGGCGTGCCATTGCGCAGGGCGCCGCCAACCGCCGCATAGGTCTGTTCGCCGTGACGCACCATCATGCGCTCGACCAAATCAAGCGCAGCGACACAATCGGAATCAATCATCAAACAGATGGGCGACTGCGTCGCGCGCACCCCGATATTGCGCGCCGCCCCGGCAAAGGTACGCTGTTCAAGATGAATCAAACGCACGGCGGGAAATTCGACTCGTACGATCTCTGGGGTGCGGTCGGTCGAGCTATCAACGACGATGATCTCAAACTGAATATCAGTCTGTTGGTTGAGCAGCGCTCGCAAGCAATCGCCAATCGTGCGTTCCGAGTTATAACACGGAACAATGATGGCCAGTTGCGGTTCGGGTAGAGGTTTTACAGCAGCGCGCCGTTGTGTTTCGGCAGTCTCAAATGGGCGAGAATTGACACTGTCTGGCACGTTCACTATCTTCCTTTGCGATGATTTCGCCTCCGCAAATCGCTGTCGTCGTCGTCAGCTACAATACCAAAAGCTTATTGCTCGACTGTCTGGCATCCATCATCGAGAGCGCGGGGCAAACCCCTATCGAAGTTATCGTCGTTGATAATCATTCACAGGACGGAAGCCCGGACGCGGTGCGCGGTGCGTATCCGCGGTTGCATCTGATTACCAATCCGGTGAATGTCGGATTCGGCGCGGCTTGCAATCAAGCCATCGCCGCTTCGACATCACCCTTGATCTGGTTGCTCAACAGTGATGCGCGCTTGACGCCCGAAGCCTTCCGTTGCTTATCAGAAATCGCTCATTCGCATCAGCGTTGTGGCGCTGTCGGCTGTCGCCTGCTCGATGATAACGGGCGCGAAGTCGTCAACACTAGATATTTCCTCACCCCCTTCAATCAAGCATTGGAGTTGGCGGGAATTGCAAAGTATCTGCCCGTGCGGCGGCTTTCGCGAACCTATCATCCTCGCCTTGATCGTCAGCATCCCGACTGCACGGTAGATTGGATTGACGGCGCTTGTCTGCTGCTTCGACGGACGGCGCTCGGTGAGGTAGGGCTATTTGACGAACAGTTCTTCATGTACTCCGAAGATGAAGACCTGTGCTGGCGACTGAAACAACGTGGCTGGTCAATCTGCTATTCGACGACGGCAACCGCCTTTCATCAAGGCGGCGGTTCCAGCCAGCAGGCAAAGCAAGAATTACAGCTCGCCTTCTATGTCAGTCAACTCCTTCTTCTCGATAAACATCGCGGTCGCCTCTCGATCTACATCTACATCGTGATGATGACCTGGACGCTCCTGCTCAAACTCGCGCTCCGGTGGATGACCGCCGACCGCGAAACCCGAAACGAGATGCGCCAACGCCTCACGGCGTTACGGCGCGCCTATGCCTCCTTCGTCGCAAAACAACATCGGCAAGCTTGAGCCCTGACCAGTTAGCCTTTCGCATCCATCCAATTATTTGCCACGCCGATGCCAACGACCAGCGGCACAGAGAGTTGATAAACGGATTCCATCTCCGTTCGTATCAACGCGCGCGCCTGTTCAACTTCGCTTTCCGGCACTTCGAATAACAACTCATCGTGAACTTGTAAGAGCATGCGAGCGCCGAGTTTCTCGCGTTTGATGCGGTCGGCAACGCGAATCATCGCCAGCTTGACTAAGTCTGCCGCCGAACCTTGCAGCGGCGCATTGAGGGCTTCGCGTTCGGCGCGGGCACGCAGGTTGTGATTGCGATTGTTGATGTCGGGGATCGGACGAATGCGCCCGAACAGCGTCTTCACAACCCCCGTTTGGCGCACCTGTTCAGGCGTCTCTTCCATATAGCGGCGCACGCCTTTGTAGGTGTTGTAATAATCTTCGATCACTTGCTTGGCCTCGTTGCGCGACAGCCCCGTGCGCTGCGCCAACCCGAAGGGATTGATGGCGTAAGCAATAGCGAAGTTGACAATTTTGGCGAGGCGGCGTTTGTCCGCCTCTTCCTCTTTGGTTTTCGCACCGAAGACCTCGCGCGCCGTGCGCGCATGAATATCTTCGTTATGATTGAAAGCTTCGGTCATCACCGGATCGCCGGTCAGATGTGCGAACAGGCGCAACTCGATCTGCGAGTAGTCCGCTGACATCAAAAAGTGGCCGGGCGAGGCGACAAAGGCCGCGCGAATGCGGCGACCCAACTCCGTGCGAATAGGAATGTTCTGCAAACCGGGATTGGTCGAACTGAGCCTGCCGGTCGCCGCCACTGCTTGATTCAAAGTCGTATGCACTCTGCCGGTGCGCAGATTGACTAGTTTCGGCAAGGCGTCCACATAGGTGCTTTTGAGTTTGGCGATTTCACGGTACTCGATGATGAGACGCGGCAATTCGTATTTAGTCGCCAACTCTTCGAGCACGTCAACCGAAGTCGAGATGCGCCCAGTCTTGGTTTTGCGCCCGACTTCGAAATTGAGCTTCTCGAAAATTTCGCCAAGCTGTACCGTCGAATTGATATTGAACTCTTGCCCTGCAAGCCGGTAAATCTCTTTCGTCAGGCGCGCCAACTCTCCTTCCATCTCTTTAGCCGCCTGACTGAGCGCCGCGTTATCAATCAACACGCCCGTGCGTTCCATTGCAAAGAGGATTTCGACCAGCGGCATTTCAAGCTCGCAGTAGACCTTCTCCAGTTCTTTCTCTTCAATCTTAGCGCGCAACACATCGGCCAGATGAAAGGTCAAATCCGCCGTTTGCAACGCGAGCGCGTCGCTCGCTTCGAACCCATCGAGCGTTTCGGCCACATCCAAACCGAGATACTCGCGGGCGATCTCCGGGATGCGAGGGTTGGCGCGATTGGGGTCGAGAAGATAAGCGGCAAGCATGGTGTCATCTTCAACGCCTTCGATGCGTATCAACGGTTTGAATTCCGGCAACCGGCCATCCGCCTTCTTCTTTGCTCCTTCGGTATCGCGCTCCATCAGGTAAGCATCCAGCAACGTCAGCGCGTGTTTCCAATCGTGAATGGACTTTTGAATCAAGCCGTTTTCGAGGACTTCGCGCAAGATCTCCAACGGCTGCGCCCCCGCTTCGAAATGGTCAAAGTCAACCAGCGTGGCATTCATCTGCGCAGTCGAAATCACCAAACCGTAGAGTCTGCCCTCGCGTTCGGCAGGCGCTAGAGCGATGCGGTCAAGTGACCACAACGAACGAATCAACGCTTTCAGTTCGGGCGCAGTCGTCAGGCGCGCATATTTCGGTTGCCCCGCGCGACGCGCGGCAACGACGGAAACCGAATCGGGCGAGGCCGCGTCAGCGAATTCGCGCGTCAGGGTTGAAAATCCGAGTTCGGAAAAGAGTTCATAAGCGGCGCGGCGATCCGGCTCTTCGTATCGCAGCGCGTCGAGGTCAAGCTTGATAGGCATATCACACTTGATGCGCGCCAACTCGCGCGATTGCCGGATGAGTTCGACATTATTTTGCAAGCTTTCGCGGTACGCTTTGCGCGAAATTTCGTCGGCGTGCGCAATGGCATTTTCAATCGAACCGTAGTCTTGAATGATCTGCTTTGCGCCCTTTTCACCGATACCGGGCGCACCGGGGATGTTGTCGGAGGCGTCGCCCCATAGTCCGAGCAGATCAACTATCTGCTCCGGGCGCACGCCAAATTTTTCGACTACCGCCGCTTCATCAAGCAACTTCAGGTTGCCGCTTTGATCGGTTCTGAGCACGCGAATATGCGCGTCAACTAACTGACACAAATCTTTGTCATTCGTGACGATGATGACATCAAGACTGGCTTGGGCAGCCTGTTTCGCCAGCGTGCCGATGATGTCATCGGCTTCGAACCGAGGCTCACGAATGAGCGGAATTTTCATGGCTTCGCAGACGCGATCAATATAGGCAAGCTGCGGAGCGAGGTCATCTGGCATGCGGTCGCGCGTCGCTTTGTATTGTTCAAAGGTTTCATGGCGAAAGGTCGGTTCAGGCGAATCCGACGCGATGCCGATGTAATCGGGCTGCTCGCTGGCAATCAACCGACGCAACATCATGGTAAAGCCGTAAACGGCGTTGGTCGGCATCCCGGTCGAATTCGTCAAGCCGCGAATCGCGTAGTAAGCGCGAAAGATCTGCGACATGCTGTCAATCAAGTAGAGACGCTTTCGCTTTGGTTCAGCCATAGGCGACTATGCTACAAAATCTCCGCGCATAACGCGAATTGCCGATGGCTCCTTTTTCCGACAGCACGCAACCGATACGCGGTCACTGAGAAAGCGCCCCCCCCGAAAGGTGTCGCCCTGCGCTACAGCCCGTCGTGCCATAGAGTCTTGCCATTTTCGATTACGTTGGGAGGTCATCAAAAATCAGTTGCACAGGAATACCACTGCGAGGCAGATTCGCGGATACAGTCCTTTCTTCATGGCCATCCTTATAATCCGTGTTTGATGCTTCTTAATAATGACACCTCCCTTGTAGACTATCGGAAGATGTGACCGCTGAACGAAAAGCTAAGCCTTGCGCTTTTCCCCTCCTTCCCATACTATCTCCTCGCCTATCAGGGTGGGTGCGTTTCTCCTTCCTGTTGTAGGCTTCCATTTTCCCGATCATTTTCTATAGCCCCTTTTTCTGTCTTAGGCTCGGCTATGCAGTTTGGATGGTTTCCCGATTTGACCTCTCGACTTCCACTCCTTCTTGGCTTCTTTTCGCAGTCGCTCATTGCTCACTCAGTTTATCGCTTCTTTTTCGCTCAGGAGAACTTTCACCATGACTCAACTCTTCTCTTCCTTCTCTCGTAAGGCGCTTCTTCACGCCCTGCTGCTCGTCCTCTTGACCGGCTGGCTCACCTTGCTGCCGCTTGCTTCCTCGCTTCCGGCTTCTTCCTCCGCCAGCAGTTCTCCCGCGCCTCTTTCTTCTCCTGCGCTGACCTCCAACAGTTCGCCTCCTTCTGCTGCCGTCGTCCCTTCGGCAGCGAGGCACTCGGCGACGCCCTTTTTCGCCCCTTCGATCACCGCCACCAAAGTGGACGCCCTCTTCACCG
>CAYXVU010000269.1:0-7629 GCA_964468725.1 uncultured Clostridia bacterium | reverse complement strand
CGGATTGGGCAGGAGTATGTGCATCCGTTCTCCTATGATGGCGGCTTGCCTCCGCCGACCAATGGCGGGCAGCGGCGCGGTCATCCTCTACAACGGTGACGACAGGTTGAAAAGGGTTGAGCCAGTATGAAACGACAGATGGTTGTATTCAAAGTTGGGCAAGGCGAATTTGCCGTAGACATCCTCACGACAAAAGAGGTGGTGCCGATGCGTGAGATCACGCCGGTTCCCGAAACGCCTGAATATGTCGAAGGAGTGATGAACCTGCGCGGCAATCTGGTTCCGGTTCTGGATCTGCGCAAGCGTATGCGGTCAAGCGACCGCGGCATGTACGGGGATGCGCGCATCATCGTGGCCAATTGCGATGGCAAGCTGGTCGGGTTGATCGTTGACGGAACCTCGGATGTGGTGCGGGTGGATGAGAATCAAATCGAAGCGCCCCCCGACATCGTGAGCGAGATCGGGGCGCAATATGTCGAAGGCGTCATCAATCTCGGCCATCGGTTTGTGACCCTGATTGATATTGAGCGGGCGCTCAGTGAAGAGGTGATCTGCGAACTGGATGAGTTGATGCAGGCGTTGGCGGTTTCACAAGCGGCAACCTTGCCTCCGGCGCAAGCCGTGTAAGGGATTGACGAGAAAGGGATGAGCGATTCAGTGAGCGGTCTTTTGCAACAGTTTGGCAATGGCAAGCGGTGGAATTGCCTGCTGTCCGAAAATGAGTTCAAGCTGTTCAAAGATTTGATCTACGACGAATGCGGCATCAGCTTCGGCGCGGAGAAGAAAGCGTTTCTGGAATCGCGTTTGAAGAAGCGCATGGAAGAGATTCGGATCGCCAGCGCCTTCGAGTATTACCAGATGGTGAAGTCGTCAACCGGTCGCGCGCAGGAGATGTCTACCTTGTTAGACACCCTGATGATCTGCGAAACAACCTTCTTTCGCAATCTGCCGCAGTTTGAACTGTTTCGCAGCGTGGTGCTGCCGGAGCTGGCGGCAAAGAAAGAGAAGGCCGGATCGCGCAGTTTGCGAATTTGGAGCGCCGGGTGTTCGACCGGACAGGAACCTTACAGCATTATGATGACGCTGTTGGAAGAGTTGCCCGACCCGCAGGCGTGGAATCTGCGCGTCTTTGCTTCGGATTTGTCCTTTACCGCTTTGGAACGGGCGCAGCGCGGCATCTATAAGCCCGATCAACTGAAGGGTGTGGACGAGCGCTATGTGCGCAAATACTTTCGCGAGGAGCAGGGCAACTATCTGATGGCCGACCGCGTGAAGCGGCAAGTGATCTTCGATTATCACAATTTGAAGAATGACAACGGGCTGCGCGGGTTGGACGTGATCTTTTGTCGCAATGTGATGATCTACTTCGATGCCGAAGAGCAGCGGCGATTGGTGACGCGCTTTTCGAGCGGGTTGGTTCCCGGCGGCTACCTGTTCATCGGACACGCCGAGAGTTTGCAAACCCTCTCGACGCGCTACACGATGATCCATTTGAACAAAGGGATCGCCTATCGGTTGGATGCGTAGGCAAGAACTGAGACGAAGATGATGGATGATTTCAGCAAAGAAGAGATGGCGCAACTGCTCAGCATGTTTCGCCATCAGTCTCTCGAAATCCTCGATGAGATGAATCAGGATTTGCTGGCGCTGGAGTCTGCGGGGCTGGATGACGAAGTCATTCGGCGGTTGCGACGTTCAGCGCATACCATCAAGGGCGACTCGGCCTGCGTCAACTTGATTGGCGTGACCGCTGTGGCACATAAGATCGAAGATTTGATTGATGAAGTCGTAACCGGCGAGCGCCCGTTTCAGGCAGAGATTGTGGACTCGATTTTAGAGGGTCTCGACGCCATGCGCGCGGCCATCGGCGATGAAGAAGTGCACGACCTATCGAGTGAGCAGGTGGACGGTATCTGTCGCGCGCTCAGCCTGTCTCAACCCTCCGGCACGGATGAGGTCATCGAATTGTTGGTGACCGATGAGGATGGAACGCTCAAGTCTGCCGACCCGGATGAGCGACAGGCAGCGGCGAAACCCCAGCGCAAGCAGGATTTTGTGCGCGTCGAAGCAGCGACCATTGACGCGCTCATGAATCTGGCCGGAGAGATGATCGTTGCCCGTTCGATGATGAACCAAGTCAGCGCCGAGATTGACCACGTGCTGGCGCGCAACGAGACGCTGACCCATTTTCATAGCGCCAATACGCAGATTGGCAAGTTGATCTCAGAATTGCAAAAGAGCGTCCTAAAGATGCGCATGGTTTCAATCAGTCAGGTCTTTAAACGCTTCAGCCGCCCGATGCGCGAACTGGCTGCCGAGTATGGCAAACAGGTGGAGGTCACCACCAAAGGCGAAGAGACGGAGTTGGATCGCACCTTAGTTGATCTGCTGTACGAACCGCTGTTGCACCTGTTGCGCAATGCGGTCGATCACGGCATCGAGACACCTCTTGAGCGAGAGGCTGCGGGAAAACCGGCGACCGGCTCGATTCGCTTGGCGGCCTTTCACGAAGGCAATCAGGTGGTCATCGAAATCGCCGATGACGGACGCGGCATAGATATTGAGGAGTTGAAGAAGAAGGCGGTCGAAACCGGCCAACTCAGCGAAACCGAGGCGGCCAATCTGTCGCAGGATGAGGCGGTGAAGCTGATCTTTCTTTCCGGTCTGTCCACCGCGAAGGAGTTGACCTGGGTTTCCGGCAGAGGGGTGGGCGCGGCGGCTGTGAAGACGGCCATCGAACAGTTGCGCGGCACCATCACGGTCAAGAGCGAGCCGGGAGTGGGTACGACGTTCAGTCTGCGGATGCCATTGACCTTGGCCATCATTCGCGCCCTGCTCTTCACGGCGGGCGGCAGGCTCTACGCTCTGCCGCTGCTGGCGATCATTGAGATTGCCAAAGCGTTGCCCGATGACATTACCTATCTGGATGGGTTAGAGAGTTTTCGCCTGCGGGATCGGTTTATCTCGCTCATCCGACCGGCAGCCGTTTTGGGCTATGACCGGCGACGCGGTGGCGTAGGGATGGCGCTGCGCAAAGAGACGGGCGAGCATTTCGTCATCATCATTCGGGTTTCGGGTCGGCGCTACGGCATCGTTGCTGAATCCTTGCTGGGCGAACACGAATTGGTCATCAAGCCGTTAGAGGGCGAGTGGCTGAAGAGCGAAGCGTTGGCTGGAGCGACACTGTTGGGCGACGGGCGGGTTGCTTTGATTTTGGATGCCGGTGTTGTGGTGCGCAAAGCCATTCAATACGAGCGCAGCCGGGGGGCAGGGATTGGCGTTTATGCAGGGTAATGGGAGCCGCATACGAGTATTGGTCGTGGATGACTCGGCAGTGATGCGGAAGCTTGTCTCGAATTTGTTAGCCCGAGACGATGAGATTGAAGTGATTGGCACGGCCATTGACGGGGTCTTCGCGCTCAACAAAGTCGAGCAACTCAACCCCGATGTGGTGACGCTTGATGTGGATATGCCGAGAGTGGATGGGCTGACGGCTCTCAAAGAGATCGTCGCGCAGTTTTCGACGCCGGTCGTGATGCTCAGTTCTTTGACGACGCGCGGGGCGCGGTTGGCGATGCAATCGCTGGAGATGGGAGCCGTAGATTTCGTCTGCAAACCGAAGGTCGCCGCGCAGATCGGCGATGTGGCTGAAGAGTTGATTGGCAAAGTGAAGGCGGCAGCGCGCAGCAAGATGGTGGCGGCGGGCGGGGAAGCCTTGACGGCGACCAACGGCCATCACGCGCCGCTGCGCCGTCGGGCGCGCAAAGCGCCGATCAAGCTGGTGGCCATCGGTGCGTCAAGCGGCGGGCCGAGCGCGCTGCGCTACCTGTTGCCGAAGATTCCGGCGGAGTTCCCTGCGGGCATCGTCATCGCGCAGCATATGCCGGAGAGTTTCACTTCGATGTTTGCCAAGTGGTTGGATGAGATTTGCGCCATCAAAGTCCGCGAAGCGCGCGACGGGTCGTTAGCGGCTGCCGGATGCGCCTTGATCGCGCCGGGTGACGCGCATTTGAAAGTGAAGCGTCGCACGACGGGAGCCGAAGCGCGATTGGATCGCGGCGAATTGGTCAACGGCCATCGTCCGTCAGTTGATGTGCTCTTTCAATCGGTCGCCGAAGAGTATGGCGAGCAGGCGATGGGGGTGATTATGACCGGGATGGGCAGCGATGGTGCGGCTGGCCTCGGACTCGTGAAGAAAGCGGGCGGCCATACGGTGGCGCAGGATGAAGCAAGTTGCATGATCTACGGGATGCCGAAAGTGGCCATCAAACGGGGCTTCGTAGATCAGGTGGTGGCGCTCAACGAGTTGTCCGCTTATCTTCGTTCTGTTGTACGCGTGAGTGAGTAGGAGGAATCGGATTGTGGAGAAACAACACAGGGGATCGGAAACCGGCAACCCGCCGCTCAATTGCCTGATTGTCGATGATTCAGCCTTTGCGCGGTTTCGCATGAAGAAGCTGATGGATTCGTTCAATTGCGTGTCGAGCGAAGCGGCCAATGGGATCGAAGCCATCTCGGCCTACAAGCGATTGAGGCCGGACATCGTGTTGATGGACATCGTGATGCCCGATTTGGAAGGCGTCGAAACGGTGCGTCAGATCTGCGCCGCAGACCCGACGGCGCGCGTGATTATGATTAGCAGCGTCTGTTACCGCGACAAGATTGAAGAGGCATTGGCCGCCGGTGCGCGCTACTTCATTCCCAAGCCGGTAACCACCGAAGAGTTGAAGAAGGCCATCGAACAGGTCTTTGATCCGGTCAGTACAGTGTGAGGTGCAGGTATGAGACTCGACTTTGTGAGAATTTTTCTGGATTCGACGACCGACACCTTCCGCGAGGTGGTTGACCCGGTGGCCGGAGTCAGTTCGATGCATATGAATGCAAAGCCGGTATCGGAAGGCGATGTGATGGCCATCATCGGGCTAACAGGCGACGCGCAGGGACGCGTCATATTCGATATGAATCTCTTCACGGCGGTGCAGTTGGCGGGGCGCATGATGGAAGAGAGTCTGCCGGGGATGTCGCCGCTGGCGCGGTCGGCGATTGCCGAACTGGCTTCGATGGCGACGGGCAAAGCGCTCTCGGAGATCAACGATTCCGGAGTGTTTTTGAAGATGGCGCCGCCGGTGGTCATCAGCGGTCTGAATCTGGAAAGCCACGATGGCGAGTTGGAAACCCTCGTCGCTCCGATCCACACGACCTATGGAGAAGTGCGATTGAATGTTTCGATTCAAGATTTGAAATGAGAGTGAGTGACGAAAGCCAGAATACAGAATTCATAAGGGAGACGGAGGCGTTGTGCCTTGGCCTCATTGTTGATACTGCCTCCGACCTTCTGGCTTCTGTGCTTCTGCGACGGTTACTGGTTACGAACTGAAATGAGGGGACGCACTATGTCAGAAAAACCCGAAGAGCTTTTGAATATCTTTTCCAAAAGCGAAGAACTATTGGAGATGTTTCGTAAAGGGCGCGGCTTCACCGAAGAGTTGATGGCGGAGAACGAGCGTTTGCGCTATCGCATCGTGCAGTTGGAGAAAGAGTCGCTGGAGCTATCGGCGATGTTGACGCGCGAAGTCGAACGGGTGCGACTGGAAAACAGCCAATTGGCACAGAAGTTGGAATTTCTCGAACGCCGCTTCGAAGAGGTCGAAGCCGAGAATAAAGACTTTGCCATGCGCTACGTTGAGATTGAAGAGCAGAACGAGAATCTGGCCAATCTCTACGTTGCCAGCTATCAGTTGCATTCGACGCTCGACCCGGCAGAAGTCGTGCTCTGTATCAAAGAGATACTCATCAACATGATCGGTTCGGAAGAATTCGGCCTCTTTATCGTTGACGAAGAAACGAGTGAGCTGGTGTTGGCGGGTAGCGAGGGGATTATCGTCGAACGTTTAGATCGCGGGCGCGTCGCTTTCGGAGACGGCTTAGAGGGGATGGTCGCGTTGCGCGGCGAGCCCTTCTTTACAGACGAGATGGGCGACAGCGGCGAAGTCTGTGCTTGCATTCCGCTGAAGATCAAAGAACGCATTGTCGGCGTGATTGCGATTTATAAGCTGCTGGCGCACAAAGGCACGTTTACGGCGCTCGATCACAAACTGCTGGAGTTGCTGGCCGGACACGCGGCAACGGCGTTGGTCAGTTCGAAACTCTATGCCATAGCGGATCGCAAACTGAAAACCATCGAGAGTTTTATGAATTTGCTGCGCGCCAAATGAGGGGGTAGGAGATGAGTGATAAGTCTTTACTGGTCGTAGATGATTCGGCAACCTTTCGCCAGTTGCTCTGCATGAGTTTGACGCGGGTTGATGGGATCAGCGAGAAGAACATTACGCAGGCATCGGATGGCGAAGAGGCCTTGAACAAAGTGCGAGATGGAAAGTTCGATCTGGTGCTGACCGACATTCGCATGCCGCGCATGGATGGTTTGGAGTTTGTCAAAAAGGTGCGCACCGAACTGCAACGCGACGATCTGCCGATCATCATTATCAGCACGAAAGGGTCGGAAGCCGAGATTGAAGAAGGCATCGCCAATGGCGCGAGCGGCTATCTGTCGAAACCGATCTCGATGCCCCAACTGCGCGAATTGGTGACCAATTTTCTTGGGAATAAGTGAGCCATCATGGAACTTGCAGGCGACTTGAGCGATTTCGCTCTGACAGACATTTTGCAAATTCTGGCGCTCAGCCGGAAGACCGGCGTGCTGGTGCTGGAGGGCGGAGACTTTTCGGGCAAGATCGCCATCGAACGCGGTCGCATCGCCTATGCTCTGTGTGCGCCGGGCGAATCACTGGTCGAGCGTCTGCTGCGCGAACAGATTCTGAGTCATGAAGTCATTGCCCATCTGCCGGGCGGCCTCAACGGCAACAGCAATGGCAACGGCCACAAACTGCTCGGCTCGATCATTGAAAACGGGGTGATGGATTATGACGAGTTGGAGTTGGTAGCGCGTCGCCATTTCCGCGACACGGTGGCCGCCTTGATGGATAGAGAGAAAGGCAAGTTCTGGATTGACCTCAATCAAGGCGCGGTCACTTCGTCGCTGAGCGACATCCGGCTCAAAGAGGGGCTCGACATTCACGAAGTTCTGTTGGAGGCGGCGAAAGATACGGACGAGTTGGAGCACGCCGCCGTGCAACCGGAAGAGGCGATGCCGCCGCCCGATCATACGGTTGCCGATCTGGCGCGCGAAGCCAACGAAACCGCCGACGCGACGGAAGAATCGCTTACGAGCGGCGCTGTGGAAGAGCCGCTTTCGATGCAGGAGATTTTGTGCTCGCTGCTGATGGAACTCCGAACCTTGTCATTCGAAGCGGAAGTCAGCTTGTTGGTGATGCGCTACGCCAGCGAAATCTCCAGTCGCGGCGTCCTCTTTTTGGTGCGCGATAATGAACTGCGCGGCTTGGGGCAGTTCGGCTTCAAATCGCGGTTGATGGACAAAGCGGTGGATGAAGAAGTCCGCAGCCTGCGAATTCCGCTCGACGGCAGCAACATTCTGAGCAAAGCCGTGCAGGTCGGGCAGCCCTACATGGGCACGATGCCGGACGATAGCTGGCACAAAACGATGCTGGAAAAGTTAGGGGTTGGTTCGATGGGATTGACCGGGTTCGTCTTGCCATTGGTATGCGAATC
>CAYXVU010000268.1:0-7736 GCA_964468725.1 uncultured Clostridia bacterium | reverse complement strand
AAAACGTTTTCATGTTTCCACGCGACGCCGATCATTTCATCTGTCCATGGGTAGCCGATGTGCCCGCCCACGATCTTCAGTTCGGGAAAGGTCAATGCCACCTCATCGAGATAGGGAACCGGACGACCCGTCTCCGACGGCATCAGCGGGCCGGTATGCCCGACCTGCGTGCAAAAGGGGATGTCCAACTCGATACATTTGACATAGAGAGGGAAATAAAATTTGTCATTCGGCGGGCGATTCCATAACCAGGGGACGACGCGCAGAGCTTTGAACCCCAGTTCGGCAACGGCGCGGGTCAATTCCCTCACCGCCTCTACGGGCTTTTCCAAATTGACGGCTGCCACACCGATAAACCGATCCGGGAACTGGCGCACAAACTCGGCAACCTCGTCATTATGCGTAATCCATTGGCCGGGTCTATGCCAAGCCGACAACATCAATTTGTCAATGCCCGCTGCGTCCATCAACTCGACGACTTGCGCGGGCGTGTATTCGGCTTCCAGCACATGGGAAGTGCCGGACTGCTGGAGCAGTCGAACCACCTCCGGCAACTTTGCGCTTGCGCCTTTGCTGAGCGGTTGCGCCCAGGCGTCAATGGCAATCTTTGCTTCGGTCTGTATGCTCATAAGCGTTCTTCTCGACACCTTTCCTCACTGACTGTTCAATGATGATTTTGCGTTCCGTATCCGAGACGTACTCGATGGTGATCTGTATGGCGTTTGCCGGAATATACCCCATGCGTTCCGCCCATTCGATCAAGACAACAGCGCCGACCTCTTCCAATATCTCTTCCAGTCCGATTGCTTCCCCTGCACCCACATCAAGCCGGTAGAGATCAACGTGATACATTCGCAGGCGGCCTTCATAGACATTGATGAGCGTAAAGGTCGGCGAGGTCACATCGGCGGGGTCAATGTCAAGCCCTGCGGCCAGACCTTTGGCAAAGAGCGTTTTGCCAGCGCCGAGGTCGCCGCTCACCAGAAGGATGGTTGCGCCACGCAGACTTGCGCCAATCCGCTCAGCCAAGTCGAATGTCTCTTCTGGAGCATGCGAAATCCATTCGCCAGTCGGCACAGCAACCGATATAGGCTGATCTTCGCGCTCTGAGGTCATCAGCTATGAGTTGAACCTTTCTGGCGAGCCGCCGATTGCAAGGAAGGCGTCGCCGAGGTGGCGGATAATATCGGAAGCCACCATCGCGCGTGTACCAGCCTGCGAGGCGGCGCGGTCACCAGCCAGTCCGTGCAAATAAACACCTGCGAGGGTTGCCGCCAGCGGGTCATCCGGTCGTTGCGCCAACAGGCTAACAATCACTCCCGTCAGCACATCGCCTGTGCCGCCAGTCGCCATGCCCGCGTTGCCCGTCGGGTTGATGTAGACTTCTCCATCTGGCGCAGCAATCAAGGTGCGACTGCCCTTCAAAACCAGAATGACACCATTTGCAAGAGCGAACTCGCGCGCCACCTGCACGCGGTCCTCTAAGACATTGGCAACCGTCTTACCCACCAACCGCGCCATTTCGCCCGGATGAGGGGTCAAGATTAAAGGCAACGCTTCGCTGCCTCTTATGGCACCATCCCAAGGCGATACGGCACTCAACGCACCCGCATCCATCACCACGGGTTGCAATCGTTGCCGAATGAAATCGCCGACGAACTTTCGCGTCGCCTCTTCCGATAACCCGATGCCGGGGCCGATGGCGACCACATCCCGTTCGCCTGCCAATCGTAGAGCCGTGTCGAGAGCTTCGTGAGCGATGCAACCGTCCGACGTGTCAGCCAGCGGCTCGGTCATACACTCGGCAAGCGTTTGCGTAGCGAGGATCGGCAACACCGTTGCGGGCGTGGCAATCGTGACCAGCCCCGCCCCGGCGCGCATCGCTGCCTCGCCCGCCAGACTGGCCGCGCCGGTCTTCCCGCGCGAGCCTGCGATGATGAGGGCTTTGCCAGCGTCACCTTTATTTGCCTGTGCGCTGCGCCGCGAAGCGGTCAGCCAGTGGGCTATCTGTGGAGCTTCGACCAATGAAAGCCGTGAACCGGACGCGGCGATCAGTTCTGCGGGCGATCCGATGTGACCGACATTGACTTCGCCATTGTACTCGCAGGCCGGAGGCAAAAGATTCGCCGGTTTCGGCGCTGTGAAGGTTACGGTCAGATGGGCGCAAACGGTTGTGCCGATCAGCCCCTGCCCGTCTGATGCCAATCCCGAAGGCAGATCAACCGCAATGACCGGATGGCGAGAGGCCGCCTCATTGAGCGAATGAATGGCCGCTTCGAATAGTCCTGAGGTCGGACGCGAAAGCCCTGTGCCGAAGATGGCATCGAAAAACAGGTCATAAGCCGTTGAAGCGAAAGCTTGCTGAAGGCGTTCGACGCTGTCAATTTCAATGACCTGAAGATCGGAAGAAGGCGCTTCGGCAAGCAGGCGCAGGATGTCGAAATTGGTTCGCGCATCGCCGCGCGTCTCCGCGATTCGGCCAAGCAGATAGACATCGGCATAACCGCCACGCTGCCACCATTGCCGTGCGATAGCTGCGCCATCGCCGCCATTATTACCTTTGCCGCAGATGACCGCAGCGCGTTTGCCCGCCGATGAACCGTATCGCTTCTCGACCGCTTCGACCGTGCGTTCGGCAGCGTTTTCCATCAGCAGCAGACTCGGAATTCCGTAGCGCTCCGTTGTCAGCCTGTCCACTTCGCGCATCTGTGCGGCGGTGAGCACTTTCATAGGGGCGATGATATGCCAGCCTCCCTTGCCTGTCAAAGTTATGCCCGCAACCGATTGGCTGCTAACCAAGCAACTGTCATCTACTGGATTTGAGAGCTTACGAAAATTTTTATGTGCAACACTGCATTTTATACTTGCAACGAAAAGCGGCTTGTAGTACAGTGTTGCGCACTTGAAACGAGCAGGAAACCAGCAGGAAAGCAGACGAAAGTCATATGTAAATGAAGCAAAAAGAAAGGATGAATATTTATGGCAAGAAATCGAAAATATGCAGTCGTAGCTGTCCTCATGGGCGTCGTGCTCAGCCTTGCAACAGTAGTGGCACAAGAGAAAGCCGCCCAACCCTCATCAGAGATGCCGTATCCGATGCCCAAACCCGGGGCGGAGATGAAGAAGTTGGACTTTTTGCTCGGTCAATGGCAGACCGTAGAGGCTCACGAATCCATGCCGGGATTTGCCGGTGGCAAGGGACAAGGGAAGACCTCAACTCAACTCGGCCCCGGCGGACTCTCCATCTTCACCGACTATCAAAGCACAGGGGTTGTGGGAGTGTTTCAGGGCAGGGGCATCATAACTTGGGAAGCTACCGAAAAAGCCTATCGAACTTTCTGGTTCGACAATATGCAAGCCGGTTCGATGACCATGGCTGGGCAATGGGAAGGCAACGATTTAGTCTTTATGGGCGACCTTAACATGATGGGGCAGATGGTCAAGTTCAAGCAGGTCTACACAGAGATCACCCCGCGTTCCTATACCATCAAGATGTATGTAATTGAGGGCAGCGAGACGAAATTGGTGATGACCATGAAATCTGCCAAGAAGTAGCCATCCAATAACCGAATCAACCGCAAGCAACAATCGGCTTTTGACAGACAACGGTTCATTCATAGCCCGCAAAGGAGAACTGTATGAGTGGCACGAATCCGCCAGTTGTCGGCTCGATCACATGGGCAGACTTGACGATTGAAAACGCACAAGAAGTCAGAGATTTTTACCGCGAGGTGGTCGGCTGGCAAGTCGCAGAACTTGATATGGGCGGCTACAGCGATTACTGCGTGAATGAACCCGCAACCGGCAAGACGGTGGCCGGAATCTGTCACGCCAGAGGGATGAATACCGGACTGCCAGCGCAGTGGTTGATCTACATCACCGTTGCAGACATTGAAACCAGTGTGGCGCGTTGCCGTGAGAAGGGCGGACAGGTTCTGGTCGGGCCGAAGAGTTTGGGCGCGCACGGAACTTTCTGCGTCATTCAAGACCCGGCGGGTGCGGTCGCGGCTTTGATTGAGCCAACGAAGTGACCGCCACTTCAGCTACCAGACTTCATGAAGGAGAAGAGCCATGCCAAGAGTTGTGCATTTTGAAATCAGCGCCGACGAGCCGGAGCGAGCGATCAATTTTTACACCAACGTTTTTGGTTGGAGCTTTCAAAAGTGGGAAAGCCCCGAACCCTACTGGTTAGTGACGACCGGCGAGGAGGGCGAGCCGGGTATCAACGGTGGCCTCTTTATTCGCAAAGGGCCTGTCGGCCACGTCAACACCATCGAAGTAGATGACCTCGACGCTTTTCTCGATAAAGCCATCGCCAATGGCGGCAAGATCGCCGTGCCGAAGATGGCCGTACCCGGCGTTGGTTATCTGGCCTACTGTCAGGATACGGAAGAGAGCGTCTTCGGGATCATGCAGATGGATGCGACAGCAAAGTTATGAGCAGGCGCTGACCGTCAAAATCGGTTAGCGGCTCAGGTGATAGAAAGGAAAACCGGAATGCTGGTTACGTATCAACTCGACATCAATGCGCCGATTGGTGTGGTCTTCGATTTTCTCGATGACGATCAAAAGCTCAAGCTGTGGATTGACGGGTTGGAAGAGACTTCGTACCCGGATGGACAAGACCAGGTCAACCCCATCGGCACAAAATTCAAGCAGCGCATACGCGAAGGCGGGCGGGTCGTCGAATATGACGGCGAAGTGACGGACTACGTCAAGCCGACCTTTTTAGGGATTCGCATCGGCAATCGGCAATTCACTCTGCAAGTGGATTATCGGCTGAACGCGACGGCAACGGGCACTCGACTCAACTACAAAGCAGAAGCGGTCGGAGCCAGTTGGTTGGTGAAGTTGCTCGGCAAGCTGTTTAGCCCCTTCACCCGACGCATTCTCGATAAGCAGATGAAGAGATTGAAGCGGCTGGCCGAAGCGGAGAGGCAGTTTTTCAAAGCGTCAGCTTGATAGCTGATGCTCGGTGAACCGGCTGTGCGCCGAGAGGCTTTTCGTCTGGCAGGGCGTCCCCTAAGAGACCTTCGGCAAAGCGCCATAAAAATTTTGGTTAGGAGGAAAGATTATGAGTGAAAGCGTGAAACCCATACCGGAAGGACATAATACCCTAACGCCGCATCTCGTCGTCAGAGGCGCAGGCGAAGCCATTGAGTTTTACAAGAAGGCGTTCGGAGCCGAAGAGGTTGCCCGCATGGCAGGGCCGGACGGCAAACTGATGCATGGCGAGATCAAGATCGGCGGTTCGATGATTTACCTATGCGACGAGTTTGAAGGCATGACGCGCTCGCCGCAGTCGCTCGGCGGCAGCAGCGTTACTTTGCATCTCTACGTTGAGAATGTTGATGACTGGTTCGCCCGCGCCGTTGAAGCAGGAGCGACGGTGCAGATGCCCTTGGAAAATGCGTTTTGGGGGGATCGGTATGGCAAGCTGGCAGACCCCTTCGGTCACGAATGGTCGATTGCCACGCACATCAAAGATGTGACCTTCGAGGAATGTGTTGAAGCTGGAAACGCGGCGATGTCGCAGCACAACGGCTAAGCGATGATTGCCCCCGTCAGTATTTAGCCCCTTTGCCTACAAGTTAGGCGACGAGGTCTTGTAAGTGATTTCCGGTTGCCGTCACTTGCCAAAGAGCCGTCGCCTGACTTCTCTCCTCATTGCAATCCTTGGGCGGACAATGCCATGAATCAAACGGTTCAACAATTCATAGCCAGTGTGCCGACGGATCGCAGGCCGCTCTTCGATCATTTGCAATCATTCATCTTGGGACTTTATCCACAGGCCGAGGTAGCGCTTTTCTATCAAGTGCCGACTTACAGAGTGAAGTCGGGTTGGGTGGCGCTCGGCTATTGGAAGGAGGGCATTTCGCTCTACACCAACCGCCCGAACCTGATCGCGGAGTTCAAGTCCAAATATCCGACGATCAAGACGGGGAAAGGCAGCATCAACTTTAAGTTGACGGATGCAATTCCAACGGCGGCGCTCAAGCGGGTCATTCGACACGCCATCGAAAACCCGCAGCGCTCGTGTTAGTCGAATCGAGAGAGCAACCTTATGACGACGAGAATCAGTTGTATCACGCTTGCCGTTGATGATTTGCAGAAGTCGCTGACCTTCTATCATGATGGTCTGGGTTTGCCAGCGCCGGATAGTGCGACGCTTGAAGACAGAGCCGATCATTTAGCGATGAAGCTGCCAGGCGACCTCTACTTGGTGCTGATTTTACGAGACGAATTTGCCAACTGCTTGAAGACCACTGCTCAGACAGTTGCGGCGCGCGGGTCATCCGAGTGTGTCTTGAGTTACTTCACCGCCAGCAAAGAAGAAGTGGATGCGATTATCAATCGCGTCGTAGCTACAGGCGGCAGCATTCCCGGCCAGCCTGCCCAATGGCCTTGGGGATATGCCGGGTATGTGACCGACCCGGATGGACACGTTTGGGAAATCATGTGGAATCCCGCTTTGCAGAGGGCAGATCAGGCGACGGCGAACTGATCAACCAATCCGGGCGCAATCATCGTTGGTAACGCGGTTAGGAAATTGAATAGATGAAAAGCTTGGCAGACAAAGTGGCTCTTGTAACCGGGGCGAGTCGCGGCGTGGGCAAAGGCATTGCCCTCGAATTACTCGATGCGGGCGCTACGGTTTATGTTACCGGGCGCACCGTTGCCGATCTCGACTATGCTTCGCAAAGGGGTTTCGCGTTGCCCTGCGACCATCGGGATGATGAGCAAGTGCGAGCCGTATTTGCTGCCATCGCCGAGCGGCATCATCGGCTCGACCTGTTGGTCAACAATGTATGGGGCGGCTATGAAAAGATGATGGAAGAGGGTGTCTTCACTTGGCCGCTGCCCTTTTGGCAACAACCAGTGTGGCGATGGGATGCCATGTTTCAAGCCGGAGTTCGCGCCCATTACGTTGCCAGTCAGTTTGCCGCCAAGATGATGGTTGAACAAAAGAGCGGATTGATCGTGAATCTCTCTTTTTGGGCGGCGCAAAAATATCTCGGCAATGTGGCGTATGGTGTTTCGAAAGCGGCGACCGACAAACTGACTGCCGATATGGCGCACGAACTGCGCGATTATCAAGTTGCTGTCGTTTCTCTCTATCCGGGGTTGGTGCGAACCGAAAGCGTGATAGCGGCTGCGGCATGGTTAGATTTGAGCAATTCAGAGTCGCCGCAATTTATCGGGCGAGCCGTCGCTGCGTTAGCTGCCGATGGTGAAGTGATGAGCAAAAGCGGCCAAATCTGCATCGCCGCCGGACTGGCCGATGAGTACAGATTTAGGGATGTAGACGGTAAGCAACCTCGACCTCTCCGATTGGAAGAGGTTTAAGTTTCAAAGTCTGAAAGCAAAGGGTTGCACTTCTCTTTGACGATAAGGAGTACGATGGCCAGTTACTTTACGGTCTTTTTCAAACCGGGACCCCATTGGCTTGAAGGGAAAACGGTCTTTGAACAACCGCTCGACGATCATGTCGAATATCTGCGCGACCTCTATCAGCAAGGGAGAGTCATCATGGCAGGCCCCTTTGCAGATGGCTCAGGCGGCTTGACCATCTTGAAGGTCAATGACGAAGCAGAGGCACACAGCTTGATGGAGCGTGACCCTGATGTCATCAAGGGCATCCTCGCTCCTGATATTCGCGCCTGGTCGCCGCTGAATTTGCAACGGTAGAGCCGTTGGCGATTGACCGTCGAGCAGAAAGAAGATGGCTACGCATG
>CAYXVU010000267.1:0-7779 GCA_964468725.1 uncultured Clostridia bacterium | reverse complement strand
TTTGCGATGATGCCGATCTCGATGGCGCTTCGAAGGCGGCTGCGGTCGGACGGTTCTTCAACTGCGGACAAGCTTGTCTGGCCATCAAACGGCTCTACCTTTTCGATTCGATAGCTGATGAATTCATCGAGAAACTGATTGGTCGGGTGAAGAAGTTGAAAGTCGGCAATGGGCTTGCCGACGGCTCGATTATCGGCCCGCTGCACAGCGCGATGCAGCGCGATGAAATCGAAGCGCAGGTTGAAGATGCCAAAGCGCGCGGCGCGAAGGTCTTGCTCGGCGGCGAACGCTTGCGCGGAGGCGATTATGACAAAGGCTATTTCTTCGCGCCGACTCTGCTTGCCGATGTGCCGGAAGACGCCCGCGTAGCAACGGAAGAAGTCTTCGGCCCGGCGCTGCCGATTTTTCGAGTCCACAGTTTTGAAGAGGCAATTGAGAAAGCCAACAACTCGATTTACGGCCTTGGCTCTTCGGTTTGGACAAATGATCTCAATCGTGCGACCAAAGCGGCGGAGCGCATCGAAGCTGGTTATACGTGGATCAATTCGGCGCAGACGATTTACGACGAACTGCCGTTTGGCGGCTTCAAACAGAGCGGCATCGGTAAAGAGCATGGCATCGAAGCCCTCGACTATTATTCGGAAACCAAAGCCGTCGTCGTCAGCACAACATAAGCAGAGGCTTTCATTCTTTTGTCCGCCCATCGCGCAGCATTGGGCGCACTGCGACGCAGAGGCTTGCGACGGGCAGAGATTCGCGGGTCAGAATTTATGGGGATAGAACAGATTACTGTCATCGGCGCAGGTACGATGGGGCACGGCATCGCGCAGGTCTGCGCACAAGCCGGGCTCGAAGTGACGTTGGTTGATGTCAGTCACGAGTTGGTCGAACGCGGTTTGGCCAGCCTCACGGCAAATCTGAAAAAGGGCATCGAACGCGGCAAACTCACGGAATCGGATATGCAGGCAGCGTTGGCGCGCATTCAAACGGCAACCGATGCTGCCGCCGCTGCTCAGACGGCTGATTTGGTTATCGAAGCGATTATTGAACGGCTTGACGTAAAGCAAGAGTTGTTCGCGCGGCTCGATCAAGTCTGCCGTGCCGATACGATTTTAGCGACGAACACGTCGTCACTGAGCATCACCAAAATTGCTGCGGCGACGACGCGCGCCGACCGCGTCATCGGCATGCACTTTTTCAATCCTGTTCATTTGATGAAATTGCTTGAGGTCGTCATCGCGCCGGAGACTTCGCAAGCAACGCTTGCCGCTGTGTTGGAGGTTGCCGCACGCATTGGCAAAGAAGCGATCACGGTGAAAGATGCGCCCGGATTTGCGACCAGCCGTTTGGGGTTGGCATTGGGGCTTGAAGCAATGCGAATGGTTGAAGCCGGAGTGGCCAGCGCCGAAGACATTGATAAAGCCCTCGTGCTCGGTTACAACCACCCGATGGGGCCGTTGCGATTGACCGACCTTGTCGGACTGGATGTGCGTCTGAACATTGCAGAGTATCTGCACCATGAACTCCATTCCGAAGTCTTTCGCCCGCCCGATATTCTGAAAGCCAAAGTTGCCGAAGGTAAACTCGGCAAAAAATCCGGCGAAGGCTTTTATAAGTGGGAGTAGAAAGGAGCGCGAGTTGAGTATGCATCAAATTGATTGGGAAAAAGCCAAGTCAGAGATTGCAGCTTTGCTGGAAACTGCGCTTGAAGGCGAAGAAGTAATTATTACACAGAATGATGAGCCGGTATTGAAACTAGCTCGTGTTGCACAGCCGCGTCGTAAGAGCGGCAGCTCCAAAGGGCAGATCAGGATGTCAGAGAATTTCGACGAACCATTGGATGATTTCAAAGAGTATATGCAATGAAATTGCTTCTTGATACCCATGCGTTTTTGTGGTTTATCAATGATAGTTCGTCACTGAATGCTTATGTGAAAAGGTTGATTGAATCGGATGCGGAGGTTCTCGTTAGCATCACCAACCTCTGGGAGGTTGCTATCAAAATCCGTATCGGCAAGTTGTCGTTGCCAGAAAACTTTGACCCTTTCATCCCACAACAACTTGCCCATAATGAATTTGATATTCTGCCGATTGACTTGAACCATTTATCCGCGCTCTGTAGCTTGCCTCTTCAGCATCGGGACCCCTTTGATCGCTTGCTTGTCGCGCAAGCAATAGTTGAACAATTACCGATTATCAGCGCCGACAAGATATTTGATCTCTATGCAGTCGAACGATTATGGGAAGAGGCTGAGAGAAATCCCTAAAACAGATATTAAGGAGAAAGAGAATGACCGAGCATACTACGCAACCGTCCCCGATGTTATTTTTCGAAACTGTAAATGCCTATCAACGCACCGAGGCTTTGAAAGCCGCGCTCGAACTGGATGTGTTCACCGCCATCGCCGAAGGCGCGCTGACGGCCAGCGAACTGGCTGCGCGTTGTCAGGCGTCCGAACGCGGCATGCGCATTCTTTGTGACTTCCTCACCATTCACGGCTTCTTGACGAAAGCGGAGAGTCACTACGGTTTGACGCAAGATTCGGCGATCTTTCTCAATCGCCACTCGCCCGCATTTGTCGGCGGCGCAGTCGAGTTTCTGTTGTCGCCGACTCTGAAAGCCGGTTTCGAAGATGTAGCAGGCGCGGTTCGCAAAGGCGGAACGACGACTTCTGAAGAGGGAACCGTGTCGCCCGAAAATCCGGTTTGGGTGAAGTTTGCGCGCGGCATGGCTCCGCTGGTGATGATGACCGCGCGACAGATTGCCGAACTGGTTGGCGGCGATGACGGTCAAAAACTTCGCGTACTTGATGTCGCTGCCGGACACGGGCTGTTCGGCATCGCCATTGCCCAACGCTACCCGCAAGCCGAAATCACCGCGCTCGATTGGGCAAAGGTGTTGGAAGTCGCAACAGAGAACGCGCAGAAAATGGGCGTCGGCGAGCGGCATAAGACGATTGCGGGGAGCGCCTTCGATGTGGATTTCGGCGGCATGTACGATGTCATTTTGCTGACCAACTTTTTGCATCACTTCGACGCCGAGACCTGCACAAACTTTTTGAAGAAGGTTCACGCCGCGCTTACCGAAGGCGGCAGGGTCTTCACGCTGGAATTCATTCCCGAAGCCGACCGCATCTCGCCGCCGCCTTCCGCATCCTTCAGCATGATCATGCTCTGCTCGACGCCGCACGGTGACGCTTACACCTTTGCCGAATTGGATGCGATGTTCACGGCGGCAGGCTTTTCGCGTAGCGAGTTGCGCCGCTTGGCTCCGATAGGCGACGTGATGACTTCCTACAAGTAAGAGCATCAGCTATCGGTTATTACCTTTGCTTGCGATAGCAGACAGTCGTTTGCGATGGGGGAACCGCGCACAGCGATATTTACTTTCAGAGGAGAAGAGCTATGGAATTTGAAAATGTCTTGATTGATAAACGCGGGCGGGTTGCTATCGTCACCGTCAATCGCCCCGACAAGTTAAACGCGCTCAATAGCGCGACGCGCAGCGATATACTTGGCGCTTTCGATGCGCTGGAAAAAGATGAAGAGGTGCGCGTCGTCGTCATCACCGGCGCGGGCGAAAAAGCCTTCATCGCGGGCGCGGACATCAACGAGTTCGCAGGCATGACGGCGGTCAAACAACGCGCCGTGATGCGAGGCCGTCGCGCTTTCGATGCCGTCGAAGACTTTCCCAAACCGGTGATTGCGATGATAAACGGCTTTGCGCTCGGCGGCGGCTGCGAGTTGGCGTTGGCTTGTGATATTCGCATTGCTTCGACGCGCGCCCGACTCGGTCAGCCGGAGATCAAACTCGGCATCATCCCCGGCGGCGGCGGCACGCAACGCCTGACGCGCTTGGTTGGCGAAGGCAAAGCGATGGAACTGACGCTCACCGGCGATATGATTTCAGCCGAGGAAGCGTTGCAGTTGGGCTTAGTCAATCACGTCTATGCGCCCGAAGAGTTGGAAGCGAAGACGATGGAGCTTGCGAACAGAATCGCCGAGATGAGTCCGGTCGCGTTGGCGATGGCCAAACAGTCAGTGAAGAACGCCGCGCGCCTGACGCTCAAAGCCGGGTTGGATGCGGAAGTGGATTTGTTCGCGCTCTGCTTTTCGAGCGAAGACAAAGAGGAAGGCGTGCGCGCCTTCATCGAAAAGCGAAAACCCGACTTCAAAGGCCGGTAGTTCGTTGGTCGTCAAAACGAGAATGCCCGCAGAAGATGAACCCCTTTCATTCTTCTGCGGGCATCTTTTTACTGATTCTTGCACCACAGTTATTTCAGGCTGGCGCGGAGGCTGGCTAAGCCTTTTTCTTGACCTCGCCGTAAGAAGCTGACGAACTCTTCGACGTTGCGCGTCAGCCCCCCAAACCCTGCGATGGCGTTGCCCTTGCCATCCACCACTGCGTACAGAGGCAAGGCAACGGTATTGAACTTTTCCTGTTGCAGTTTTTGATGCGATTCGTAAGGCTCGCCTTCGCGGTCTGTGTAGAGCCGCACGCGCACGAACTCTTGCATCGCATTTTTGACTTCCTGTTTGGGAAACATATTCGACTCCATCCAGCGACAGTTCGTGCAGGTGTAACCTGTGAAGTCAATCAGCACCAACTTGTTTTCACTCTTCGCTTTCGCCAACGCTCCTTCATAATCGTTGAGCATCCATGACAATTCGCCGTTGGCGTTTGCGCTTGATCCGGCGAGCGTCGCTGCTTCCTCCGAAGCGGGCGGCAACAAGGCTTCGAGCCCGCCTAACCGTTTACCGAACAGACCAGTGAGCAGATAAAAGCCCATTGCCAAACAGATCAATGCGGAAACTAAGCGCACTGTGCCGATGCTCTGCAAAGGCGAATCATGGGACAGGCGAAATTTGCCGAGCAGGTAGAGCGCCAGCAACAACATCACAGCGAGCCAAACGGCGATGACGACTTCGCGGGTGAAGATGCCCCAATCCCATACGATGTCGGCGTTCGAGAGAAACTTCATCGCGGCGGCAATCTCTAAAAAGCCCATTGCCACTTTGACAGAATTGAGCCAGCCGCCCGATTTCGGCAGTTGCGCCATCAACTGTGGCAGCAAGGCGAGAATGAAAAATGGCAGCGCGAAGACCGTCGAAAACGCCAGCATGCCCAGCAGCGGCCATTTCCATTCCCCTTGCGATGCCAACACCAACACTGAGCCGACGAAGGGAACTGTGCAGGTGAAGGAAGTCAGGGTGAAGGTGAACCCCATCAGCAGCGAGCCCAGTATCTGACCGCTGCCCGATGCTTTGTCGAGCTTCGTGAGAATGGATGACGGAACCTGAATTTGAAATGTGCCAAGCAGATTCAGCGCGAAGCCGAAAAAGATCGCGGTGATGAGCAGATTGACCCATGGATTGGTCGCCAGTTTGTTGATGCCAGTTGCTCCGGCCACTAACGCCAACACCATACCGAGCGCGGTGAAGGTGAGAATGATGCCAAGCGAATAGATCAGAGCGTGACGCACTGCGCCGCTGCGACTCTTGGCCGCGTGATTGGTGAAGTAAGAGACGGTGACCGGAATCATGGGAAAGACGCAAGGTGTCAGCAACGACAACGCGCCGAAGGTAATCGCCAACCATAAAACCGAACCGAATGATTGATTGGCGGTGATGCCGCCGCCGACGATTTCCGGTTGCGCCGGAATTGCCGAGTCGTTGGGACTCGTCGCTGGCGCATTCGGTTCGGTCACGCCCGCAGAGCCGGAATCGGTGGCTGGAGAAGAAGTCGTTGACGCACTATCCGGCGGGATGTCAATGGTCGCGCCGGTTGCAGCCGTTTCATCGGCAGGTTTCTCTTCTGCCGCAATCTCAATCGGCAAATCCAACTTCACCGTCTTCGGCGGTATGCACAAGCTATCGTTGCAGGCTTGAAAGAAGGCTGTGACTTGCAGTCGCGCTTTGCCTTCTTTTGCATCATCGGCAACTTTCAAGGGCAGTGTGAAGGTTGCCGAGCCTTCATAGTATTCGGTGTCCATCTCAAAGTTTGGGTCGTGAGCGACCTGCGGTTTTGGCGCACCGATTTTGCCTGCCAGTTTGAAGGGCTGACCGGCGGGCACGGAAATGGTCGTTGTGATTGGGCCGCCCGGCGGTTGGGTGATCGAATAGAGGTGCCAGGCGCTGTCAATCTGTGCGGTGACGCGGGCAGTGATCTTATCGCCGGGTTTAACGGGCTTTTTCGTTGCGTCGGATTTGACGGACCACTTGATCGGGTCTTGTGCGTAAACCGGAGCCGTAGCGATGGCCAACGCCATCGCTACGGTTGCCAACATCCTCAGAATGATCTTCTTTACCATCGAAATCATTATCCTTCAGGTCTTACTTAGTGGTTGCCATCGCGGGTCGGACTTTAATGAAAGCGGCTTGCAGTATCTTCTTGGTGCTTTCGTCTTGCACGAATGCGACAACCGACAGGCGATTGGCATTAATCTCGTGCTTCTTCTGCGCGAAAGTGAATTTATTTTCTGCTGTGCTGCGCTTCATTTCAAAATCGTCAAGATGGGTTTTGAGGTCGCCGACAATTTTGGCCAAATCAAAGACCTGTTCGACAACGGTTGCTTTTGTCGGGTCAACTTTGAATCCCTGCGGGGCGGGCGCTGCCGCCGGAGCGGGTTGATTTTGTGGTGGAGCCGCCGCCGGAGCAGAGGGCTGCCCGGAATTCGGACTCGTTGTGGCTGTGGCAGGCGCGGCAGTGGTGGCGGGAGCGACAGCCGCTACTTCGGGGCCACCGATTGCGCGTGCAACGACGGGATGAAACCGTACGCCGTTTTCACCGCTGTAGCGCAACTCGTCTTCGACCAAAACAATCTGTAATTTGAGCGCGTCCGATTGCAACTTGAGGTTATCAACCCAAGCTTTGACTTTCACGGTGTTGCCATCGAGCACCGCTTCGATTTTGAGATCGGCGTCGGCTGCTACTTCTAGCTGCTTTTCGATATTCGGATTGACGCGATTGTAAAACTGTCTCGTAAACTCGCGCGGTCCGCCGCCGCTCTGCTTTTCACCGTTCACCACATAGGTCGGAACGCCGCCGCCGCTATAAAATTTGAAGCGCTCTTGTGTGGCGACATTGGTCATCGGATCGGGCAGCGGAATATGCGCGTGGTACATCACGACCACCAACTCATCGCGCCCGTAGCGTTCCATCATCGCTTCAAAACCGAGATCGGCGGCCACGCACGGCGGGCAGCCCGATCCGGTGAAGACTTCGGCTAACACAGCGCGCTTGCTGCGCGCCGCCGTTGGCTGATAATCGTCAACGTGGAAAGCAGAGGAGAAGGCTTTCTTGTATTTCGCGTCGAGGAGGTCTTCTAAGCCTTCGAGCGAACCGTGATTTGACTTGCGATAAAGCTCTTCCAATCTTTCGCGCGTCTCTTTGCGCATCCGCCCGGAGATGGCTGCCGAGGAGAGATATTCGAGGGCATCTTTCTCGTCGCCTGCTTTTTCCGCTTCTTCAGCCAGCACGACGGAGGCGGACTTCAATAGCCCACCCGCAGCAAAGGGGTCGGCAGCGTAGGCATCTTCGAGCAACTTTATCCCTTCGTTTTGTTTGTCGCGCTTCAAATAGATCTGTCCGAGCGTGTTCCACAGTACGGCTTTTGCTTTACGGAGACTCTTTTGCAATTCGTCATCCGTGATCGGCGCTTTTACGACATCCTGAAAAAACTTCTTCTGGCTCTCCAAATACTTTTCGTCGCTGAAGACAGCCAACGACTTTTGCGAAAAGGACTCCGCTTCGGCCAGCAAGAGATTGGCATTTAAGAG
>CAYXVU010000266.1:0-7782 GCA_964468725.1 uncultured Clostridia bacterium | reverse complement strand
AATGCCGTTAAAGCAAAATCGCTGAAGTTGCAGGCGGTCATCGGCAGCGGTGTAACGCTCGGTTTCTTTCTGCTCGCGCCAAGCATCGCAGATTATCTGAATGACGCGCGGTTAGTGAATTATTTGCGGCTTGCCGCACTGATTACTCTAGCCTACTCGTTCTATGCCGTATTCACCGGTTACTTCAACGGGCAGAAACGCTTCTTTGCACAAGCCGGACTCGATGTTACCTATTCGACATTGAAACTGTGCTTCATCGTTATTTTGGTATGGTTGGGATACGGAGTGGCGGGCGGGGTAGGCGGTTTTGCACTGGCGGCAGCGAGTGTGCTGGCGATTTCGGTAATGCTCGCGCGCGGTGGAGAGCGCCAGGGTGATGTGCGCACCGCAGATCTGTTGAAGTTTCAAACTTATCTCCTGCTCTTCACCTTGTTACTGAATCTTTTGCAAAAGGTGGATTTGATTTTGATCAAATCGCTATCATCAACCGATGCGATGATGGCCAGCGAAAATTCTGCTTACTATAGCGCCGCCGTCAATCTCGCTAATTTGACTTATCAGATCATTATTTCGATCACCTTTGTGATCTTTCCTCTAATCTCCGAAGCGACGTTTGCCAACGACGAGCAGAGGACGCGCAATTACATTTCCAACACCGTGCGCTACAGCTTGATGATTATGGCGCTGGTAGCAACGTTGTTATCGGCTAACGCCGCCGAATCGTTGCGAGTCGTATATCCAGCGGATTATCAGGCGGGGGCGAGGGCTCTCGGTTTCATCGCCTTTGGCATGCTGTTTTTCGGCCTGTTGCATGTAATGACAACGATCATCACGGCAAGCGGTCATCCGAACGTCTCTCTACTAATTGGCGGACTCACGCTGACAGTGAGCGCATTGCTGAACGCTGTATTGATCCCGCGCTTCGGCATCACTGGCGCAGGGGTAGCGACGACGATGGCGATGTTCACGGGCGCGACGATCTGCGGCATCTATTTGTTTCGATATTATCAAGCCATTTTACCGCTCGCTTCGTTCGTCAAAATTGTTGGAAGTGCGGCGTTAATCTTTGCCGCATCGTTGATCTTTACGCCGACATCAAAGGTTCTGATATTGGTGCAACACATCGGTTTATCGGCTTTATATGTGGTGGCGCTATGGCTGACAGGGGAGGTGAGCAAGTCGGAGCTTCAGGCCATCAAGAAGATCATCAAGCGATGACGTTTCCACGCTGCACATAATACCGAGTTGCGAATCAATATGAGATGGTTGAGCGGCGGTCTCTGACCGCCGACCTTTCGGACGAGCACGGCGGTCAGAGACCGCCGCTCAACCAAGGGTTCTCTTTTGCAATCACGATAATTTTAGTCTTCCACTTTATCGCCATCAGCGCCGCTGGTGCGGGAGTACCGGCCTTCGTCTGCCTCCGGCGGTCGCAATGCCGTAAGCAAATCCACATAGCGCAAGACCAAGCGTTTCATCTCGGCAGCTTTTTCGGGTAATCGGTTATAGAGATTGCGCTCCTCTTTTGGGTCATTTTGCAAATCGTATAGTTCAAAGGTGAAGACATCACGATTGAAGATCATTTTGAAATGATCGGGAGAGACGACCATATATTTCTTCCGTTCCGGATTGACCTGTTGCTCCGGTCTGACGTAGTGGGATTTCTCTTCAAACGTCTGTTCGGCATAAATGGGCGGATGTGCCAGTGATTCGCCGCGCATCAACGGTAACAGGCCGACGCCAACGTAGCTATTCGGGTATTCGATGCCATTGACATCTAAAATGGTCGCACCGAGATCAATCGTGCTGACCACTTCCCGAACGCGGCGCGGCGGTAGATTTGGCACGTAGACGATCATTGGAACGCGCGTCTGCTCATTATAAAGCTGTGAAGCGTGGCGATAGACATCGCGTTCGCCAAGCGATTCTCCATGATCGGACATGATAATGACCATCGTATCTTCAAAGCGTCCGGTTTGCTGCATCCAATCAAACAATCTGCCCAGATGATAATCGGTATAGGCTAACTCGCCATCGTACAGATCAGACTTTGAAGGGCCGAAGTCGAAATTGGCATGCTTGATGTAGGGCAGGTGCGGGTCGGGAACGTAGACATAGGCACAGAAGGGCTGGTCTTTCGGCTCCGCGCTCAACTTTTCGATGACGATATCAATATTCTCTTTTAAGGGCTTCCCTTTTGATTCTTTGATGATGATCGGAAACATCTTTTTGTAGCGATCCCATGCGCGGCGTCCGGGAAAGAGAGAAAGACTGTAGCCGTTGCGCATTAAAATTTCCGTCCAGCTATCAATGTTCGCATCCCAATAGGAGGATTGCATGAAGCGCGGAATGGCTTCCGCCGTTCGCGCTGCGGGAGAGAACCCATATTCGAAGACGGTCGAGCGTTCGGCAAGTTTGTCAATGTTCGGCGTCGTTTTGCGAGGGTAGCCATAGGCGCTCAGATGATCGGCGCGCACCGTATCAATGAAGAAGTATAAGACGTTAAATTTGCGCGCCGACGGATTGGGCAAAGGCCGCTCGGCGAGGCTCTCATCTCGCCACCTCGCCACTTCCTCTTTCGTCAAATCACCGCCGAGTCCATTGTTATCAATGCCGTCTCCGATCTGCTCTATCGCATCGGGATTGATGGCTGCATTGAAATCGTCTGCATCGCCGCCATCCAAAAGCCTTGAATATCCATCGCGATCAAAGTCGAGCAAATACCATACTATCTTGAAATTCTGTTTCGCTTGCGTCGAACGAAAAAAAACCTGCGTCTTCAAATTGTGGTCGCTGCCAAAGTGTACGAAGGTGAAGCCGAGCGCCGAAACGAAGAGCAGCAAGGCAATGATGAAGAGCGGCTTTTGTTTGATTGATGGCGTCAGCCTTGCCTGCCAGCCTGAATTGAAAAAGTAGAGAGATGTCATAAACGCGATGGCGGCTGCGGCGTTGAGCAAATACATTGATTGATGCAATGAGTATTCATACAACAGCACTTCGACGCGGGAGTCAACATAGTAGGCAAAAGCGATGATCGTAATGAGCGCAACCATCCACAAAGCGCGAAGCCCGCGGCTCGGTGAGAGCAAACGCGAGATCATCCATAAGAGGGAAGCCGCGATCAGGAAACCATAGATCAGCAAATATGAGGCTGCGCGTTCATGATTGAGAAGCGTATTTCGCAAGGCGTCGAATTTTTCTAACTCTCTGATTAAGCCGATGACATATTGATTGATGCGCGGGTACTGATTGAGCAGAATCGCTGCGAGTCCGGTTACCAACAGCCCTGCGACAAGATTATGAAGCGAAGGCAGTCGTTGGATTGGCGCAAGTAGCCGTACCAGGCTATTTTTGACCAGTGATAAGAGACGCGCGAACAACCAAATCAACGCGCCGATGATAGCTCCGACGAACAGATTCAAGCTGGCGTAAGCTGCGAGAACGAGCCGATCACTGAATGAATTGAACACCGGCGTCAGCTTGATATTCAAATCAACGAGTTCAATCAAACTGAGTAAGAGGAAGCCTGCTGCGCCTGCCAACGCATAGTTTCGGAATAACCCGATGCTCTTCAGTCGTTCGCAATCAGATGAAGGCGTGGCAGCGGGCGTTGGCTCTTCAGCAGGTTCAGACTGAAGCTTGATAACCGACATGGAAACTCCCTCGCTTGAAATGTAGCGGTCATACTAGCGACCGATTTTGCAGCGTGTCAAACTTGGCCTTTCGCAATTTGAACAGCTTGTAACCGAGCATGTATAGTGAACGATGATTTGAAAAGATAGATTTGAAAAAATGGAATTAGGATTTAAGAATTTGGTCAGCGGCGCAGGAACTCTGTTTCTACGACTTTATCATTCGGTCTTAAATCTCAAATCATTATGAAGAACAAACTCTTAGTCATCGGGTTGGATGGCGCATCGTTCAACGTTTTGGATGCGCTGATTGAAAAAGGCTATCTGCCGAACCTCTCTCGGTTGATTCAACAGGGCGTGCGCGCCAATCTGGAAACAACCTTCCCTCCCATAACCGCAGTTGCATGGTCATCATTTATGACCGGGAAGAACCCCGGCAAACATGGCATCTTTGAATTCGTTCGACGCGATAAAAATTCGAACCGCGAGATGGCCGTCAACGCTTCGTTTCGGCAAGGTCGCGCTCTGTGGGACATCTTCAGCGCCGCAGAGCAGCGGGTCATCGTCCACAACTTTCCTTGCACCTATCCGCCGCGCCCGGTCAACGGTTTGTTGATCTCCGATTTTATGACGCCGCGCGGGCGCAGAGACTTCACCTATCCCGCAACGCTGTTGACCGAATTAGAAGAGAGATTCGGCGCGTATCGGTTGCACCTTTCGGAAACCTACGGCAGCAGTAAAGCGGCGGGCGTGCTCGCAGAATTGCACGACGAGTTGGAGTACAAAGCGAAAGTCGCAGAGTATCTGATGACGAAGTACGAGTGGGATGCTTTCTTTCAGTATTTTTGGGGTACAGACCGCATTCAGCATGAATTGTGGCATATCTTTGACGACGAGCATCCTCGCCACGACCGCGAAGAGGCGCGAGCCTTCAAAGAGAAAGTTTATAGCTACTTTCATCGCGTAGATGAGATCGTCGGTCAGTTGATTGAAGGCGCGGGCAATAACGCACAAGTTTGGGTAGTCTCCGATCATGGGTTTGGACCGGCGCACAAGTATTGCTCGTTTAATTTGTGGCTGCTCGAAGAAGGCTTCTTGCAACTGAAGCGCGACGCCCGAACGCGCATCAAGAAGGCGATGTTCAAACTCGGCATCACGCCGGAGAATGCTTTCAAAATTGTGAAGAAGCTGCCGCTCGGCAGGCTCAAACCGGCGCGCGGCGTGAGCGCACAACCCGGCGCGTCAAAGCTGTTGAGCACGCTCTTCTTGTCATTCAACGATGTGGACTGGTCGCGCAGCGTAGCGTTTTCAAAGGGGAACTACGGGCAGATTTTCGTCAACTTGAAAGGCCGCGAGCCGAACGGTTCGGTTGACGCGAGCCAGTACGATGCGGCGTGCGAAAAGATCGTCGAGCGATTGCGAGCCATGCGCGATAAGCAAACCGGCGAAGCCTTCATCGGCGAAGTGCATCGCCGCGAAGAGATTTATCAAGGCGCGTTGGTCGAACAAGCTCCCGATATTTCGTTCCTGCCGCGCGATATGCGTTACTTGCCATTGGGCAATGCCGACTTCACTTCGAACAAGTTCATGGTGGATGCGTTCGGCATTTCGGGCTGCCATCGCATGCACGGCGTGATGATTGCAAAAGGCGAAGGCGTGCGCGCCGGGCTGCAAGCCGAGCGCGCTCACATTTACGACGTCGCGCCGACGATGTTGTATCTGTTGGGGTACGGTGTGCCGGATGATATGGACGGGCGCGTGATGTCCGAGATCGTTACGGAAGAATACCAAAAAGCGCATCCGGTGAATTTCATCGCGGGCGAAGGTGAGACAGAGAAGCCCGAAGTCGAGTTCTCGGTTGAAGAAAACGAAGATGTGATGGAACGTTTGAAGGGACTCGGCTACATTGCCTAAAGCGGGACGAATAATCAATCGAGTCCGCTTTGACAAGCCTGTAAAGCGGCGGCTATCATAAGGCTTCGTTTTTGACGGGGCGTAGCGCAGCCTGGTAGCGCGTTCGGTTCGGGACCGAAAGGTCGTAGGTTCAAATCCTATCGCCCCGACCATTTCTACGCAGAGGAAGGGAGAGGCATCGCACTCTCCCTTTTGTTTTATCTGCACCTTGCTTCATTCGGAAATCTATTGATAAGAGTATGGCAGGTTATTAGTATGTGCGGGGGCAAGCGAGCATTGCATAATCGCCGAGGTAGTTAATGAGAGAGTGATTTCCTGATGATGATTGCGCGTTGCTTTATTGTTAAAGGGCGTGTGCAGGGGGTCGGCTTCCGCTACTTTGCCGTGCAAGCGGCGCACGCGAGCGGTGTGGTCGGCACGGTTCGTAATTTGCCCGATGGCTCGGTCGAAGCCATCGCTGAAGGCTCGCCGGAAGCCTTAGCGGATTTTCGTGAACGCCTCGCACACGGGTCATCCTTTTCGCGCGTTGCTGCCGTCGAAGAGTTTGACGTGCCGCCGAGCGGACGCTACCGGCGCTTTGAAGTGACGTATTGAGGATGAATACAGAATTCAGAAGATAGAATTCAGAATGAGGGGAGATGCCAATCTGTTACTCACTCCTTTGTTCTCTGACCTTCTGAATTCCGGATTCGTGAGTTTGACTACCGATTGAGGAGAGAGCTTGTGGATAGTTTGAAAAGTTTGATTCGCACGGTGCCGGATTTTCCGAAACCCGGCATCCAGTTTTATGACATCACAACCTTGCTCAAAGACCCGTATGGGTTGCGCACGACGATTGATCGCTTGGTCGAATGTATTGACGACACCAACATTGATACGGTCATCGGTATGGAAGCGCGCGGGTTTATCTTTGCGCCCGCGCTCGCCTATCGTCTGAAAGCGGGGTTTGTGCCGGTACGCAAACCGAAGAAGCTTCCGGCGGAGACCGAATCGGTCTCTTACGCGCTCGAATATGGAACCGACACGTTGGAGATTCACAAAGACGCTATCGGCAGCGGGCATCGCGTTTTGATTGCCGATGATCTGCTGGCGACGGGCGGCACGGCACGTGCGGTTGCTGATTTGGTCGAAAAACTCGGCGGCACGATTGCCGGTTTCGCGTTTGTGATCGAACTTAACTTTCTGAACGGAAGGGAAAGACTCAAGGGGTATAACATTTCGTCATTGCTCCGCTATGATGAGTAGCGCGTTTGCAGGGGTGATTGAAAAGTGAGCCCGGTAGGACTTGAACCTACAGCCTATGCCTTAGGAGGGCATCGCTCTATCCCTTGAGCTACGGGCCCAGCGCGACGATTATTACAAACATCGGTGAAGCGTGGCAAGAAATCGAAAAAAAGAAGCAACCTATGAGAGAGGGAATACCAGTGAAGGAATGGTCTTAGCTGCTTACCTGAGCGCAGGGCTGACCGTCTCCGTTCCTTTTGGCACGGGCGCGCCTTATGATTTGATAGTTGATACCGGTAAAGCCATTGTTAGAGTTCAGGTGAAGACCGGCTGGTATCGAAAAGGGTGCGTCAACTACAAGGGACGGCGAAGAATTCGAGACTCTACGCAAAAAGGGATGCGCGGGTATTACCCTGATGAAGTAGATTATTTTGCTGTTTACTACCCTCCGAGCGGCCAGATTTTTGTTATTCCCTGTGTATTACAGAGTGGTGATGGGTGCCTGAGACTTATCCCGGCTCTAAATAGCCAGACAAAGAAGATTCGCTGGGCAAGCGATTTTACGTGGGAAAAGCATCTGGCTGAGTTGCGACAAATGGAGTCGAAACTCATTCTTCACTCAGCCGCACAGGCACGTACAGCATGACGGACGACCTTCTCAAAGAAGTGAGCGCATTTGGTACGCTCGAAGAGGCATTGAAATGGGGGCTGGCGCGCCAACCCCGTGCCGACCTCATTGATGTCATTGTGCAAGACGAATACACGCACGATGTGATTCTTCGGATTTCATCGGAAATCTATCTGGCGTTCGATACCAACTGAATCGGCACGGTCAGAGCAGTTGCTCTGTGGTCGCATCGTCCGAACGCCGATGAGTTGTTGCAACAACGATTGGCCAGTGGCTGGCAACCGACGCCAAGTCGTTTGCGCGCAGGCGATGTGATAGTGGGGCACGCCGCCTGCCTTTTCAACAAGGAGAACTGAACTCTGTCATGAAAAAGATTCTGCTCAC
>CAYXVU010000265.1:0-7926 GCA_964468725.1 uncultured Clostridia bacterium | reverse complement strand
TAATTGATCGGCCTCTTCGATTCTGCCGCGCAGTAAATAGAGTTGTGCCAGCGTATCGAGCGACCCGGCATATTCACCGGCAGTTGGCGATTTGGCAAAATAGGTAATGGCGGATTGGATCAACTCTTCAGCGCGGTCCCAATAGCCGAGCCACATCAGCTTTTCGGCGAGGTTGTTTTGATTGGTGGCCAGATGATAGGAGTTCCCGGCGCGCCGAAAATGCTCGATAGCCTTTTCCCATGTCGCAATGGCGCTGGCCGTAGAGCCGAGATTGTCATAGGCGACTGCCAAATACATATAAGCGCGACCGAGCAACCCATGCTCTTCCCGTTGGCCGATGATGGCTAGGGCCTGTTTCAAGGAATTCTGTGAACTGCGATAGTCGCTATCATACGCCGTGATATATCCGAGATTGATATAAGATTCGGCCAGTTGACGCCAATTACCGGCTTTGCGGTAATGTTCGAGAGCGGCTTGATAGTAGTCGCGGGCGATCCGAACTTCGGTCAAATGGCGGTAAGCGCGGCCTAAACCGAAAAAACATGCGCCGGAAGAGGCCGAATCATCCAGTCGTTTGGCAATCTCCAAAGCCTGATTAAAGAAGGCGATAGCGCGTGGCGTATCGTCATTTACCGAATGTCCCCATCCCAACCGAATTAACACCCTTAACTGCGTTGTCTCACTGAGCCGGGTAAACTCCGAGAGCTTGCCATATTTATTGACCGCTTCCAGTTGCTCGCGGTAAAGCCCCCGTTTCTCTAGTGCTTCGCTGAGCGCACACCGAATCAAGGCCTCTTCATCGGTTGAGGCGGCTCCCAGCCGTAAAGCCAAGCGGAATTGATTCACCGCTTCTTCAAAGCGGCTCTCGTCTAAGGCAATCTTGCCAACTTCGAAAGGTTCGTTGACAGGCCTCTTTATGAAATAGTCCCGACTCGCCATTGGTTCTCTTCAGGGAGGCTCTTACCAATTATGTAATTTTGCTATGCCTGATGTCTCGGAACGCTACCTACCGGAATTACCCACTTAATAATCGGTGTGATTCTATTTTCAATGCCTACCCAAGTCAAGCGTTGTGTTTTGCCCATCGCAAAATGGAATGAAAAGGCGTTCTGGTCACCCGAAATTCCAACCCTTCGCCTCCGTACAGATTTGTCCGATTACTTGTGTTGGAGTTTTGAAAAAGCCACCATGACAACGAATTTGTGACAATTGTCACGATAGCTAGCGGCCCTTTTGACTTGCCCATCGGAAAGAAGATTTAACAACTATCGGTAATGATCGAAGAGGATAGTCGCTCACTCTTTGGCCGTTTCGAAATGAAAAAAGTTGAGTTGACTCGGGGGGTTATCTATCTCGTTCGAGCAACGCCGTCACTTCAATTAACGTAGGCAGAGCCGTGCGTGCTCCTAGGGCTCGGCACTTCAATCCCGCAACAGCATTGGCGAAGCGCAACGTCTCTTCTACCGAGTACCCGGCAAGAAGCCCATAGGTGAATCCACCGTGAAAGGCATCGCCTGCGCCTGTTGTATCTTGACAGACCATTGGAAAGGCGGGGATATGCAGATATTGATTTTGAATGTAAGCCAGTACGCCTTCATCCCCGAGCGTGGCTGCGATAAATGGACAACCGTACTGCTCTGCCAATCTTTGCAGTGCGACTCTTCTGTCCGCCTCTCCAGTCATCCGTTCAGGAAAGGTACTCGAGGAGATGAGAAAAGTAATCAACGGCAGTAATCTTTCAGTGCCGGAGTAGAGATTATCAATATCGAGCACGGTTGGGATTCCCGCATCCTGCGCAAATTGTGCCGCCGATATCGCGGCCTCAACATCGTGCCCATCAAGGTGTAACACTCTGCCGGAGGCAACCGCCTCGCAAGCGACTTCTGATGGAGTGATGGTCAACCGTTCGTCTCGATTCCAGATGATGGTACGTTCGCCGCTTTCCTGCTCAATGATGATGAAAGCGTCTTGTGACTGCGCCCCCTCGACGATCTGCACATCACTGGCATGAACACCTTCTGATTCGAGAGAGTGAATCTGCAATCGTCCGTTTTCATCGCTGCCCACTTTGCCGATATAGCGTGTACGACAACCGAGCCGCGCCAGTGCGACCATTGCCGTAGCCGATTGCCCGCCGGGAGCAATGTGATGTGTTAGGTATTGGATTTTGGTATTAAAGGCCGGGTAGCGAGGAACGACGATCAGATGATCGATAGCATTGAGTCCGAGCGCCACGGCATCGAACTCTTTGCCAGTCGGTATATCAATCCCGAAATCCATAAGGTAGGTGACAGGTGTCGGGTATCGAAAATTCGATTTCAGGCATCAGTTGTCAGGTATCTCAGAAAAGTGCTGAATCTCTCAATCGGTCAAATGATGGCAATCTTTATACCTGACAACTGACACTCGATACCGAATTATTGACTGATCGCATTGTTGGTCAGCAGACGCACTTCGACGCGGCGGTTTTGAGCGCGCCCTTCTTTGGTCGTATTATCTGCGACCGGGCGACTGGTGCCAAAGCCGAGCAGCGACATGCGAAAGAGGGGAATGCTATGGCGTTCAGCCAAATAACGGCGCGCCGCTTCGCAGCGTGATTGGCTCAGCCGATCATTCATCAAGGGGTCACCCTCTGCGGAGGCATAGCCTTCGATTTCCAGTAAGAAGCCATTGCGGTCTTTGATTTGACTGGCCAATTCATCGAGCGCCGTCATCGCTTCCGGCAGCAATTCGGACTGGCCGACTTTGAACCAAACGGTGACAGTCTTTTGCAAGGTAAACTTGTCAAGATTTTGGCGCAGATCAACGACCGACCGCTCGACTCCCGCAACCCGCGTATTGGCTTGTTCGGCCGAGGTGGCGGCGCGGTCGGCGCTCTGTTGCGCCGTATCAACCTTTTGGCGGACATCTTCGATTTCGCGCGACAGGCGACTGATATCTTGAGTGTTGCGCCGGGCGGTTTCTTCTAACTCGCCGGTACGATTTTCCAGTGGTGTGATTCGTTCATCAACGCGTTGGCGCACATACTTCTTCGTCGCGCACCCGCTGACAAACAGCGCAGCGATAGCAAGGATCAGTATCCCCGTCGCTCGTAGTTTCATAGAAACCTCCTGAATTGTAGAATGAAATTCCAGCAGACCGATAAGACGCTGCAAAGATCGGCACGGGTTGTTTCTCTTGTTATTGATTGTTCTGACATTTGCTGCGGCATTAAGGGCTAAACTATACTTTTCAAACCAGCGTGTGTAAATACGGAATTGCAGGTTAGGAGTAAGAGCAGAATGAGGTATCTACTGAGTATTGCATTGATTGTCTGTAGCGGATTCCCAACACTTAGTCGAGCGCAGGATTGTTCCTCCGCCGCGCCCGACTTGATCTGTCGGGCATCGCGCAACCAAGACCGCTCGCTTTACGTGCGCGACCGCTGCCAATATCAACAAAAACTCCGCGTCGAACGGTACAAACTGAAAGACGGCACAGAAAAGATAGAAGAAGTCCGTGAGACGACGGTCGCCGTCGAACCCGATGATGCAACCGATAAAACGGGCTACACTCCGGTTGTCGTGCGCGTCATTGCTGACACCGACAAACGCGGAAACCCGAAGGGTAAAGTCAACGAAGAAGAGCGCACCCTGCTGTCGTTCGGCGCCGTCTGGGATTTGGCCTTCTTCCCGTTGTTGCCGGAGAAGATTAAGCATTACAACTTTCAGGAACTGGTCGCACAACGTCCCAATGAGAAGTGGTTCCGTTTTGCGCCGAAGGCCGATGCCCTCAGCGAGCCATTGGCTTCCGGCATCGCTCAACTTGATGCGCGCACCGGCGAAGTGCTAACCATTCAAATCGAAGGGCTGCACAACCTTGAAGTGCTCGATAAAGAGGCGCGTAAATTGCGGACGTTCAACGCCACGATTGATTATTCGCAATTCGAAGGGAACCTGCGAATCCCGACCTTGGCTTCCGGCATGGGGAGTTCGACGATTCGCCGTTTTGAAGGAAATTTCCGGTTTCGATTTGAGGAAGGGCGCTACAAGATCGTCCGTAAGATCAACTGATTATTGAGCGGATGACCTGCTTCGGTGCGGCGGGATGTAGGCGGTTGAATAGCTTTGTCGGAGCGACCTGATGACGAGCAGGATTGCCCTGCCGACCTTAAGGTCGCTCCGCAGACAATTTTGGTTGGCCATCTCCTCATAGACCTTCTGATTGCTATTCGCAGACGATTGCAGGCGGGTCAAACTCGGACACCGCCTGCCCGATTAACTCATGATGACGCTTACGGAAAAGCTTGCTCATCTGCCGACGCAGCCCGGTTGTTATATTTACCGCGACGAGCGCAACAAAATTCTTTACGTCGGCAAAGCGAAAAACCTGCGCAATCGCGTGCGTCAATACTTTCACTCGTCGCGGCATCACGATGCCAAAACCAACGAACTCGTGTCGCGCATTGCCGATTTCGAACTCATCGTAACCGATAACGAAATCGAAGCCCTTGCCCTCGAATGCAATCTCATCAAAAAGCACAAGCCGCCGTTTAACATCCTCCTGAAAGATGACAAGCAGTATCCGCACATCAAAATTACGCACGAACCTGCGCCCCGCGCCATCATTGCGCGCAAGATCATCAAAGACGGTTCGCGCTATTACGGCCCCTATTTGCCGCCATCGCTCGCTTATCATACGCTCGACCTCATCAATCGCAATTTTCAACTGCGTACTTGCACCATGGAGATTGATGGGAAGGCAGATCGCCCTTGTTTGGAGTATCACATCAAACGTTGCCTTGGTCCTTGTGTGAAGCAACTCTGCGCCCTTGAGCCTTATGAAGAGGCGGTGCGCGATGTGGAATTGTTACTGCAAGGCAAGAGTGCAGACCTCGTCGAACAATTACAAGGGCGGATGATGAAGGCTGCCGAAGAAGAACGATTCGAAGCCGCCGCGCGCTATCGTGACCAACTCAAAACGATTCATCGGCTCGGCGAGCAACAGAAGATGCTGACCGTTTCGGATGCGGACATTGACATCTTCGGTTATTACCGCGAAGCCCATCAACTGGCGCTTGCGCTCTTCACCATGCGCGAAGGGAAAGTTGTCGGCAAGCGCGAATTTTATTGGGAAGATATTGGCGATTCCTTTGACCCCGGAGCCTTCATAGGGCAGGCGCTCAAGCAATACTACGCAGGCGGTGATTACGCGCCGGGCGAAGTGCATGTGCCTGTGGATTTCGAAGACCGCGAATTGCTGGAAGAGTATTTAAGCGATTTACGCGGTCGCCGCGTCCACATCGCAGCGCCGCAAAAAGGCGTCAAACGCGATTTGATTGACCTCGTTGAAAAGAACGCCCGCTTGAATTTCGACGGACGCTTTCGCGTCCAACGCCCCGATATGGAGAAGGTCTTACAGGAGTTGCGCGAAACCTTAGAGTTGCCCGAATTACCGACGCGCATCGAGTGCTTCGACATCTCAAACATTCAAGGCGCGGAGAATGTCGCTTCAATGGTCGTCTGTGAAAATGGCGAGATGAAGAAATCCGACTATCGCAAATTCAAAGTGCGCTCGGTCGAAGGCAAAGCTGATGACTTTCAGTCTATGTATGAAGTTGTCGGTCGGCGCTACGGGCGATTGCTCAAAGAGGAAAAGCCGCTGCCCAAACTGGTGCTGATTGACGGCGGCAAGGGGCAATTGGCCGCTGCTGCGCGCGCCTTACATGAATTGGGACTCGAAGCCCTGCCGACGGCTTCGATAGCCAAGCGCGAAGAGTTGTTGTTTGTGAAAGGCAAAGACGAACCCTATCGCATAGACCATCACTCGCCGGTGCTCCATCTGATTCAAACCATCCGCGACGAAGCGCACCGCTTCGCTGTCACCTATCACCGCAAGCGCCGCGCGATGCGCGATTTTCAATCCGATCTGACCTCGATTCCCGGCGTCGGCGAGAAGTTAAAAGCGCGACTGCTGCGTAACTTCGGCAGTCTGAAACGAGTATCCCAAGCCAGTTTCGCCGAACTCAAGCCCTTTGTCGGCGACGTGCAAGCGCAACGCATTCTCGACCACTTCGCCGATCTGAAACGATCAAAAGAACGGTTTGCTGATGACGAAATTGAATAGCCTGAACGACTACTCAAGCAAGAAAAAAAGGTCTGCCGAAACCAATCGGCAGACCTTGAGAAGGCCAGATTGTTTCAGGCTCAGAAGGCGATGCGCGCGCCGAGTTGAATAACGCGCGATTCGGCTGCACCTGTGAATTTGCCGAAGGTGCTGCGCAGCGGGTCAGGCCGACCGGTTGCCGGATCAATCACCAGATTCGACAGGTTTGTATTGATCGTCGTGAACTGCGTGTGGTTGAAAGCATTGAACATCTCGAAGCGCAGTTCGAGCCGCGCTCGTTCCGTCCAAAGCGGCGTCTTCTTGGTGACGATCAAATCCCAGTTATTGACGCCATTGGCAGCGCGGAACTGATTCGGAGCAGAGGTTCCGCGTCGGAAATCGCGCGCCAGCACAAAGCCACTGGCCGCCGTGCCAAAGGGCATGAAAGCATTGACGTTAAAGGCACGGCTATCATTTTCGCGCGGGTTGACGTTGGTGAAGGCTTCACCCAAATCGGCGAAGGTCAGCACCCCGCCCCCCGTGCCCACCGTATCGGTCGGATTGGCAACCGAAAACGGAGTGCCCGATTGAAACGTTGCGATACCGCCGAATGACCAACCGTCGAAGAGACGACCGGCCACACCTTGCCAATCGGCTGCATAAGGAATCTCGTAAATCCAGCTTGCGACGAAGCGATGCGGCACATCGTCTGACGACAAACTGCGTCCGAAGCGGCGGTCAATAATGTCGAGGTTGCCGCGTTGCGTATCCACTTCAGTGATGGACTTCGAGAAGGTGTATGCGGTCTGGAAGAGCAGTCCGCCGCTGAAGCGTTTCTGAAGGTTGACTTGCAGCGCGTTGTGCCACGAATTACCTGCCGACACGAGTTGGCCGAGTCCGAGACGAATATCGTCGTTGAGGCGTCGGGAGTTGACATTGCCTGCCGTCGGAGTCGGAATCACTCGCCCAGCCGGTGCGGCAAAGAAGGTACCGACTGCCGGATTGATCTGCTCGGTCGCATACTGCTTCACGCCGCGATTGCCGACATAGCTCAGGCTCAACACGTAATCTCTGAGGAATGATCTTTCGACCGTGAGATTCCATTGATTGGTGTAAGGCGTGCGAATGTTTGGATCAACCGGCTGGGCGAACTGCGAGAGCGGGGCGGAGATGGCGAATTGACTGGCTTCGAAGGGGTTAGAAACTTGACCTTGATTGCCTCCGAAATTCGGGAAGGGGTCAGCCGCGAACGGATCGGCCAGCGTGCCGCTCGAAGGGAAGAAGAAGGAGTTCGTGCCATTGAATCCCGGCGCGGTGAGCTGTTGCAAGGCCGTGTCACCAATGATCGCACCATAAAAGATGCCGAAACCTGCGCGAATCACGGTTTGACCTTCGCCCAGCAAGGTTCGCAGCCAGCCGCTCTTCGGGTTTGGGGCATAGGCGATGCCGATGCGCGGCGCCCAATTATTCCAGTCTTTGCGCACGCCGCCTTCAGGAACCGTGCCGCCAAGAATGGGATCAGGGTCGCCGACATAGACTAAACCGACCGGCGCGCGCCTGCCAGCCGGAACGACGATGGGCACACCTTCCGGGCTGAGCAACTGCCCGCTGGTGAGCAACTGCGAAACCGCGCCCGGGCGATAGTACGCAACGCGATTGAATTTATCGGTCAGCGGCGAGGTATACTCCCAGCGCACGCCGTAAGACAAGGTCAAGGCATCGCTCAGCCTCCAAGTGTCTTGTGCAAACATTGCCGCGGCGTTCTGCCGAAAATCGCGCAAACCATTGGCTCCGTACTGTGCAGCAACCGGCGTATTACCAATCAGCAGGTCGGCAAAATCA
>CAYXVU010000264.1:0-7959 GCA_964468725.1 uncultured Clostridia bacterium | reverse complement strand
TAGCCAAGTTCGAGCCACGCCTTATCGCGCCCCATGCGCGAACTGCGCCCGCCCGCTGTAATGAAACCGGAAACTTGCATGAGCCGGAGATGGAATGAGCCGGTGATGGTCTCGCGGCGGTCACGAGATGTTTACGTACCGCTCGCTTAACTGGGAGGCGGCTCTTGACCGAGAAGACGTAGCAATTATGGAATCAAGCCGTAGATTGACGCGCTCAAGGTCGCCGCGCACCGCCGCAATCTGTACTCCGAGGTTGAGCGTCATCCGGTTTTCCAGATTGAGCAGGTCCTCTTTAGTCGCCATCTGGTCACGGATATGTTCGACCGTTGTCACAAGAAAACTCAGCCAGTCTTTTTCATCGGCGTCGCTGTTCATAGCGAGCGCATTGTAGCACAAGAGCGGAATCCGAAACACGCCAACGGGGAGCAATGTTGATTGGCTACCTGTCATGTTAAGATGCTCGATCAATCCAATCGGTGTTGTCGCGCCCTGTTAAGGGCAAAAAGGAATAGAATATGAATTCATTCTCAGCGGAAAGAGCGGAAGATGAGGGCGGCTGGCTCGGCATTTTCCAGCAAACCGGCGCTTTGCTGGAAGGCCATTTTCAATTGACTTCGGGTCTACACAGCCAATACTACTTGCAATGCGCATTGGTCTTACAACATCCGAACTATGCCGAACAGGTTGGCAAAGCCATCGCTTCTCGCTTTGCTAACGAGAGCATCAATGTCGTCGTCGCTCCAGCGATTGGCGGCATCATCGTTGCTCACGAGGCGGCTCGCGCGCTCGGCGTCACGGCGATGTTTACCGAACGCGAGGCGGGTGTGATGACGTTGCGGCGCGGCTTTCATCTTGAACCGCAGAGCCGAGTATTGGTTGTCGAAGATGTCGTCACCACCGGCGGTTCGACGCGCGAAACCATCGCCGCTGTTGAGCGCGCGGGCGGCATCTGCGTAGGGGCCGGTTCGGTTGTTGACCGCAGCGGCGGCGCGGCTGATATCGGCGTGCCGCGCGTCGCATTGCTCACTCTCAGCGTGCCTGCTTATGACCCCGCACACTGTCCAATGTGCAAGCAAGGTACGACGGCGATTAAACCGGGCAGTAGAAACTAAATGACCGGTGTCGGAGTGTTACTTGTCGGGTGTCCAGTGTTGAGTCGGTAGCATCGTTTTTGCCTTTTTGCGAATCGTGACCCTCGGCTCCCTAACGCATGGCACCTGTCACTTGTAATCTGACAACTGCTATGCAGAACGTCAAAATCACAATTCAATACGACGGCACGAATTATCACGGCTGGCAAATTCAGGCGAACGGCATCACCGTGCAGGGCGCGCTTACGCGTGTTCTCACCTTGCTCGATCATGCTCCTGTGACTGTACACGGGGCTGGGCGCACAGATGCAGGCGTTCATGCAGAAGGGCAAGTCGCTAGCTTTTACATGGAACGCCGGTTTCGCGAAACCGAATTACGTGATGCCATCAATGGTAATCTCGAACGCGATATTCGCGTCACACAGGTTGAATTTGTTGATGATGATTTTAATGCGCGCTTTTCCGCAAAACGCAAAGCATACCGTTATCGCATTTGGACAGCAGATGTGGTCAGCCCCTTCGTCCGCCATTTTGTGCATCACCATCGCGGCAAATTGGATGTGGAAGCGATGCAGCGCGCCGCAACCCGTCTGCTGGGAACACATGACTTCAGCGCTTTCACGGTTGCGCAGTCCGAGCGCGAGAATCACACTCGCACGCTAGAGAGCTTGACGGTGAAAGCCGAACCGCAAAGCCTCTCTATCGTTGCGGTTGCCGATGGCTTTCTGCGCTACATGGTTAGAACCCTTGTCGGAACCTTAGTAGATGTAGGGCGCGGTTTGCGGACACCGGACGACATGGCCGATATTCTGGCCAGTCGGGAGCGCATTCGCGCCGGGGCATCAGCTCCGGCGTCCGGGTTGACTTTGATGCGAGTGGACTATTAAAGTGGCGCTTGCTTGCTGCCGAACCCCGACACCCCGAAACATAGCCAATGAGCGATAACCTTCTGAAAGCCTTCGCAGATGCCATCGAAGTCGGGTCGAGAGACGAGTACCTTCTCCATCAAATACAGGTCGAACGGCTCCCTGCACACATTGCCGTGATTATGGATGGCAACGGGCGGTGGGCAGCCAATCGCCATCTGCCGCGCATTGCCGGACATCGAGCAGGCGCAGAGTCGGTGCGGTCGGCGGTCGAAACGGCGGCGCGACTCGGCATCGGATATTTGACCCTCTATGCTTTTTCGACGGAGAACTGGAAACGCCCGCGTCTGGAAGTGCAAGCCCTGTGGGGACTATTGAAGGAGTTTCTGCGCAAAGAGATTCGCGCTCTCAAACAAAACAACATTCGGTTTCAGACTATCGGACAAGAAACCGCGCTCGATGATTCGGTGCGCCGCGCGATTGATTTTGCCCGTCGTGAAACGGTTGCCAACACCGGCATGCTACTGACGATTGCTCTCAATTACAGCGGGCGAATGGAACTGGTGGAAGCCTGTAAACGATTGGCAGCGGAATGTGCAGAGAGCGGTAAAGATCCGGCGGCGATTAGTGAAGGTGACATCGAACGCCACCTGTTTACGGCGGACATGCCCGACCCCGATTTGCTGATTCGCACAAGCGGCGAATTGCGCGTGTCGAATTTTCTGCTTTGGCAGATAGCCTACAGCGAGATTTACGTGACCCCAGTCTATTGGCCGGATTTTCGCCGTGCCGATCTGCTGGAAGCGATCCTCGAATATCAACACCGCGAACGTCGCTTCGGCGACGTGAAAGCGGCGGACACCGGTTCGCTCACCGTTGCGAATCTGAAGTGAGCAACCAACGACGAGAAGCCTCTCGCCAACTTTGTTAGCCGTCACTATCTATGAAAAGAATCCTGACTGCGCTGGTGGCGCTCCCCATCCTGCTCTATACCGTTTGGAACGATATTCCCTATTTCTTCGTTGCTCTGACGGCGGTGGCTGTCCTTCTCGGCCTGTTTGAGTTTTATCGCATGGCTGCAAAGGCGGTAATCAAGCCGCATATCGGGCTGGCTTACCCGGCAGGGCTAGCGATCATCGGGTGTTTTACTTGGCATCGTCTCGAATGGATTGTTGCCGTGTTGACCTTGCTCACGCTTGCGTCGCTGACGACGGAGGTGTTTCGAGCGAGCGACCTCAGCACCTCGCTGGCGTCGGTTGCGGCCACCGTGTTGGGAGTGTGCTACGTTGCGCTACTGGCGGGGTTTTTAGTCGGTGTGCGAATGACGCCGGACGAATTAACCTCACCGGCAACGCCGAAGCTGGCAGCCAAATTGTTGACCATGTTTTTTGCGATGGTGATGATGACCGATACCGGGGCTTATTACACAGGCCGCGCACTCGGTCGCCACAAACTGGCTCCGCGCATCAGTCCGGGCAAGACGATTGAAGGCTCCATCGGCGGTTTTCTAACTGCTGCGCTTGCCGGTTGGGTTTTCAAGCTCGTGCTGTTTCCCGAAATCTCAACTGCACACGTGTTGGTATTGGGGGCGGTGATTGGCATCGTCGGGCAAGTCGGTGATTTGGCCGAATCATTGTGCAAGCGCGGCGCAGGAGTGAAAGATTCGGGCAACATCTTTCCTGGTCATGGCGGCATGTTGGATCGCCTTGATAGCCTCGTCTTTTGTGCGCCGTTGATCTATTACTATTCGCGGTGGTTTTTCGCTGCCTAACTGTATCTTTCGAACAATGAACGGTGACGAACCCAAAGTCAGAACAGCATAATGCCGCGCCCGCCGCGAAACGAATATTCGGTTCAACCTTCATCCGTCTCGCGCTCAGTTTGTTAATCGGACTGAGCGGCCTCTACTACGCAACCAAGTCGGGCACGCAGCCGGAAATCTACGCGAACGACTTCAATGTTTATTACTTTGCCGCCCGCGAAGTGTTGGCCGGGCGCGACCCTTATCAAAATTCGCTCGGCGCTTGGACGCCCTATCTCTACCCGCCATTGCTGGCCGAGTTGCTCATCCCCCTTGCTCTGTTACCGCTGCCGGTTGCGGCCTATCTATGGTTCATCCTGAGTGCGGCCTCGGTTGTTTTGGCTCTGCGATTATCGGCGCGGCTTGCGTTTTTCGGTGAGAGGGGCGGGGAGCAGGGAATTGCAAGAAGCAAGCTATCGTTGATTAGCGATCAAAAGATAAGCGAGCAATCAATCATTACCCTAGTGACGATGGCAGTCTTATTGCGCTTTGTGTTGGAGAATTTCGGCATAGGGCAAGTCAATACGATTGTCACTGCGCTCGTCATTGCCCACATCTATTGGTACTCGCAAGAGAAGAGATTTCTTGCATCGTTAGCACTGATTTTCGCCGTAGCCATCAAACTCACACCGGCGATGCTCTTGCTCTACCATTTTGCCAGGCGACGGTGGCGATACGCGTTTGCCAATGCGGCTTTAATGGGTGGTGTCATCGCCTTGAGCTTTCTACCTTTCGGCGGGCAAGCCCGTGAAGCATTCGAGACCTTCTATCAACGCACGATTCGCAACGAGCAAAAATTCGATCTTGCCTATTCCGGCAATCAATCACTACGCGCCGCAGAAGAGCGATTCAAAGGCAACACGGATGTGCATGATACGCGGCTGCCGATTGCTTCGACGGCGTGGTTGTTTCTCCTCAGCAATGGACTGATTCTCTTTTGGGTGCGCCGAAATGAAAGCCTGATGGCGGCGCTCTGTCTCAGTCTGTCGGTGCTGCTTTCGCCGCTCAGTTGGAAACCGCACTTTGTCATCCTGATCTTGCCAGTTGCCATTCTCGTTGGCGAAGCACTACGCGAAAGGGGCTGGAAAATCCAATATCTTATCATTGCGATGCTCGTTGTCGGTTTCGGGCTTTTCAACTTGACCAGCCATCGCCTCATCGGACAAGAGGCAGCCGAATGGTGCGACGCTCATTCCTTCATCTTCTTTGGCGCATTGCTACTGCATCTTGCTTGCGCGGCTTGCCTCCTTCGCAATCGTAGTTGAGGGTAAGAGGAAGTGGCCGTCAGCCATCGCCCTTGAGGAGTAACAGGGAACAACTTCTCAAGCTATCTTTTCTAGCAACCCTGCAACGGTTTTGTTACTCTCAGGCTAGCAAGCGGAGGCGATAATGAGTACAAAGATGAAGAGCGAACGTCAGGCAAAAACCAGTTCCGGCATTGACCTGAAATCTGTCTTTCGACCTGCTGACCTGGCAACCGATTACGAGTGCGACCTCGGCGACCCCGGTCATTTCCCCTACACGCGCGGCCCCTATCCCACCATGTATCGCGGCAAGCTGTGGACGATGCGGCAGTATGCGGGTTATGCGACGGCGGCGGAATCGAACGCGCGGTATCGCTACTTGCTTTCGCAAGGGCAGACCGGATTGTCCGTTGCCTTTGATCTGCCGACGCAGATGGGCTATGACTCCGATCACCTGATGGCGCAGGGGGAGGTCGGAAAAGTCGGTGTCGCAATCTGTACGCTGGCAGATATGGAGACGTTGCTCGATCAACTCCCGCTCGATCAAGTTTCGACTTCTATGACCATCAATTCGACGGCGGCGATTCTGCTGGCAATGTACATCGCCGTAGCCAAGCAGCAAGGCGTCGCGCTCGATAAACTGTCGGGCACGATTCAAAACGATATACTCAAAGAGTACATTGCGCGCGGAACCTACATCTTTCCACCGCGTCCGAGTTTGCGAATCGTAACCGACATCTTCGCCTACTGCGCACGCGAAGTTCCGAAATGGAACACGATTTCGATCTCCGGCTATCACATCCGCGAAGCCGGTTCAACTGCCGCGCAAGAAGTCGCTTTTACCTTGGCCGATGCAATCTGTTACGTGCAGGCGGCGCTCGATGCAGGTTTGCAGGTAGATGATTTCGCGCCGCGCATCGCTTTCTTTTTCAACTCGCATAATCAATTCCTCGAAGAGGTCGCCAAGTTTCGCGCTGCCCGTCGCCTGTGGGCAAAGATTATGCGGAATCGGTTTGCAGCAAAAGACCCACGCTCGCTCACCTTGCGATTTCACACGCAGACAGCGGGATCGAGCCTGACGGCGCAGCAGCCCGAAGTGAATATCGTTCGTACGGCAATACAGGCTCTGGCAGCCGTTTTGGGTGGCACGCAATCGCTGCATACGAATTCGATGGATGAAGCGTTGGGCTTGCCAACTGAACAGGCAGCGCGCATCGCGTTACGAACCCAGCAGGTGATCGGGTACGAGTCCGGCGTCGCGGATACGGCAGACCCGTTCGCCGGTTCCTATGTGATCGAATATCTGACGAATGAAATCGAGCGGCTGGCAGCCGAGTATATCGAAAAGATTGACGGACTCGGCGGCATGCTGGTGGCGATTGAAAAAGGCTATGTGCAACGCGAGATTGAGCATGCTGCTTATGAGTATCAGCTAACGGTCGAATCGGGCGAACAGATCGTCGTTGGGGTCAACCGCTTCTCGTTGGAAGAGGAGGCGAGTGTGCCCGTGCTTCGCATTGATGAAGGGTTGGAGCGGGAACAGACGGAACGAGTCAAAGCGGTGCGCGCGCGCCGCGATGCGAAGGCCGCTGAAGACGCTCTGAATTTAGTTGAGCAGGCGGCGTGCACCGATGAAAACTTGATGCCGCATATCATCAACGCGGTCGAAGCCTATGCGACGCTCGGCGAAATCAGCGACCGCTTGCGCCGCGTCTTCGGCGAGTACGCGAGCGCGGATTGAGGTAGGCAGTCTGAGATTCACGAGAACTCTCGATTATCTTCAGGACATCGGTATTGAGTGGGATAGTCACACTGTAAAATCGAATCTGAACCCCCTTGACGTTATGTTTGAAGCGATTGCGGGGTCTATTTCGATCTCTAAATAGCAACGAATATCATAATCACCTCTGTCTCTTCTCCTCATAATTTTTATACAACGGCTATCGCAGAAGGAGTGATAACCAAAAAGCCCGAACAGCAGCCGCAAATATTTTACTTGGCCTTGAAAAAAGTTATTGCCTCTGACGTTACGTCATAGCCTACGATGATTGGCGATGCAAGAGAGAACTGTGAAACGACAGGAGACTGTGATGCGTTGGTATCAGACGAGCGAGTTTGCACGCCTGACGGGCGTAACTGTGCGGACGCTGCATCACTACGACCGCATCGGTCTGCTCAAACCGAGTCGGCGCACGGCGAAAGGCCATCGCTTCTACTGCGAAGGAGATGTCGCCCGGCTACAACAAATCGTGACTCTCAAATTTCTCGGTTTCTCTCTGAGCGACATAAAGAACGTCCTTGATCGGCAAAGCCTCGCATTGCAAGACGCCTTACGCTTGCAGCGCGAGATCATTGAAGAGAAGCGGCGGCGGCTCGATGTCGCCATCTCAGCAATTCGGGCTGCCGAACACTCGCTCGTTGATTCCGCCGCGCCGGACTGGGAAGCGTTCGCAAAAATCATTGAGGTGATAACGATGCAAGACAACACAGACTGGATGATGACCTATTACTCGGCGGAAGCGCAGCAAGCCCTTGCCGAACGCGGCAAAGATTGGACGCCGGAAAAGCAGGCGCAAATCGAGGCCGACTGGAACCAACTCTTCCGCGATGTCGAAGAGGCTGCCGCCGCAGGGGTTGACCCGGCAAGCGCGCCCGCGCAAGCTTTAGTTGCGCGGTGGGATGGATTGATAGCCGCTTTTACCGGCGGCCATCCTGCCATTACCGAAGGTTTGGATAAGCTGTACGCCGATTCTGAAAACTGGCAGGGCGGGTTCCAACGCCCATGGAGCGATGCGGTTGGCGCGTTCATTGACGCCGCCCGCCGTGCGCGTAAATAAAGAGTGAGCCGCCCGGCTCACTCATTTGCTTTCGCTTTCGTTTTATGATTCACTCTTCCCGCAAGTTATACCGAGTTGCAAATCAACCTGAGATGGTTGAGCGGCGGTCTCTGACCGCCG
>CAYXVU010000263.1:0-7963 GCA_964468725.1 uncultured Clostridia bacterium | reverse complement strand
CGGCATCGGCGGCAACCTTCGCGCAGGGCTGCCAACTCTGCGAATAATCGCCCGTGAATAATTTGCCGACCGTGAGCGCCTTGCGCAGCACCGTTTTAGCGGCAGTTGCATCGCCGTTCTGTGCTGCCATCGCTTGCCACCAGCGATCAAAAACCCCATCAAAAGGCAGCGATGGAGTTGCGAGGATAACGGACTCATCCGCTTTTGCGGATTCCAGCCTCTGCCGCACCTGCATAGCCAGATCAGCAGGCATCTCGGTACGCCGCGCGCGATCATCACAACATAAGACGATGGCTCGCCAGCCAAATTCGGGCAAGTATTTGGCAAACTGCGCAGGACGTTGCGCGCCGATGGTTGACTGAGGCCGATGATAGGGCGCGCACTCATGTGCAAAGATCAGCACCGTACGCAGGGCATCGTTCATTGCTCACCATCCGGAAAGACAACCATTAAACGCAGGGCATCGTTTGCGCAGAATTTTTCACTCTGTGCAATAGGTCAGCTAGAGAAGCGGCCTGTCTCTGCGCATCAAATTGGTTTTCAATTGTCTGCCGTGCCGCCAAACCGAAACACGCAGCCTTTTCCGGCTGCGCCGCTAAATCAAGCAGCGCACGTTTGAGCGCTTGCGGGTCTTCAGTTGGAACAAGCCAACCGTTGACTTGATCTTGAATGAGTTCGCGTTGTCCGCACGTATCGGTCGTAATAACCGGCAAGCCGACCGCCATCGCTTCCATCGTAGCATTGGCAAGCCCTTCTAAACGGCTCGGTTGTATGTAGGCATCAGCGGCTTGCAAATACCGCAATACGGTTTCGTGCGAGACGGCTCCGATCAGGCGCACGCGACCATTGCTATTCGCTTTCAACTTTGCCGCCAGCGATTGGTCAATCGTACGACCAACAGTGACCAACTCCCAATCTGGATATTGCCCGGAAAAGGCTTGCCATGCGGTTGCCAAGTCACCGATCCCCTTACGTTCTTCAATCGTTCCGCAAAACAGGAGAATCGAATTCGTTTCACTCAACGCGAGAGTGCGGCGTAAGGCTCGCTTATCTTTAGCGGGTTGAAACATCGCCGCATCACAGCCGTTATAGACCACCTTGATTCGTGACTTTGCGCCGGGAACGAGTTGGTCTGCACGGTCGCGCAAATCTTCGCAATTCGCTAATACTTGGTCGGCTTCCTTGATGACGCGCTCCACATAGTGGCGGCAATGCGGGTTGCGCGTTTGCCAATTGTGCATCTCGCTGCCCCGCGCGATGGCAACCACAGGCCAGCCAAAGCGTTCGCGTAACTGCAAAGCGACTGCGCCACCCGTCCATAGAAAATGCGCGTATAGGATTTCGCTATCACGCAATTCCGCATGCGATTCGATGTATGAAATCAAGGCCTCGCCGATTGCCGGGACTTCGTCTGCGCCTTCTGACCAATCGCGTTGATAGAAGACTTCGGTGGTGGAGATGCCGTCTCGCAGTGATTGCCACCGCCATCGTCGCCAGTAGTACCGCAACCACGAGCGGCGACGCAGCCACAGCGGAAAAGTCGGTGGCGCAGGGCGATAGGTCAACACGCGGCAATCCAACCCTTGTTTAGCCAGATTGACAATCTGCCGGTGCACAAAGATACCGGCTTGCGGATTGTCAGCCGTCGGATAGATAGGTGCAATGACCAAAACCTTCATGCTTACGGGAGAGACTCTAACATCTTCAGTAAATTTTGATACCCGTTGACTGTTTGCAATGCTTGCTCTTTTATAGCAGGCTCAGCAACCTCGGCAGCCAGTTGCCTCAATTCTTCATAAGTAAAAAAATCGTCGAAGCGCGGCGACTCATCGAACAATCGGCGATAGAGCAAACGGGTTGCAGCCACTCCACAAGCCCACTCCAACTTCCTAACATCGGATTGCAGCAAGCGTTGCCATTCGGAGCGTAACTTTGATAACCGATAGTCGTCACCTAACCATTTGCGTTTGGCAAAATTCACAAAGCCGCTGCTGACCGCCGAATAGGAACGCACCATCTGACAACGCACAGTCGCATCAGGCACGGCGATGCGATAGCCGCGCATCAGCAATTGCTCGTTCGCATAATCCGCCGTGTCGTAATACCCGCTGCCTTGTCGAACCTTCGGATCGCTCGTCGGACGAGTGCGAAAGCTCAGTTGTTCTCTCCGAATCACTTCTGGTTTAAAGACGACTGAGTACGACCCCATCACGGCGTGACGGCTGCCATTGAGTTGCCATTCCCACCATTCGCGGGGCTTGAAACTGAAGGCGGCATGCCGGTCATCCGCCATCAAGGTTTCAGCGGCGAGGGGTTCGGCCTGTGAGTTCACAATAAAGGCATCGTCATCGCTGAGAAACATCAGCGGCGTTTGTACAGTTTCGCGGACACAGTGATCTATCTTGACACCGTGATCTACATTCGCATGGCGGACAATTCGCGTATGGGGAAAGTGTGCGGCGCGCAAACGGCTGCCGCAATCGTAAATCACGAAAGTAACCTCGTCCGGGTCTGTGAATCGCGCGGCAAAGTGATGCCATACACGCGTCAGGTCAGGGTAAATTGAACAGGTGAATATCGTCGTGCGCTTCATGAAGCGATAAGGGTTCCGGTTGGCGGTTCTGCTGAGCTTTCTTGCATTCGTAACCAGCGTTCGAATTGATAAATAGACCATAGCGCCGCCCGCTGTGGCACCTGCGTTTTGGTCAATCCGCGAAGGTCGGCAATCCAACGATCAATAGGGCGGCCCTCAATGAGCGAACGATAACGAGCATCCGGCTGAGCAAGCTCTGAAAGGCGGTTAGGCATCTCCGAATCGAAGAACCATCTGGCAAGCGGTGGTTCGAATCCCACCTTCTTTTGTTGCAACAACTCTTCCGGCAACCAGCCTTGAGCTAACCGTTTGAGAATCCATTTGCTACTACCGTCGCGCAGTTTCAGAGTCGCCGGAATGCGGCCAGCCAATTCGACGACGCGATAGTCTAAAAATGGCACGCGAACTTCGAGCGAAACTTTCATGCTGGCGCTATCAACCTTCGCCAATACTTGATCGGCCAGATAGGTCTTCAAATCGAAATACATCGCCCGCGTCAAGCGGTCTGCCGGGTATCGTTCATAAATTGCGCGCATCCGCTCAACCCATGATTGTAACGATACGCCGACCAACGACTCGGCAACTTCGATGGCGATGGGGTGGCGAGCCGTGAAAACACGGGTGAAATCATCTTTGGCGTATTCGAGCAACCGCGCGCGACCCCGCAGATTGTGCGGCATCAGATTTCCCGCAAACCGAAGCACGCTCTGCCCCGCAAATTCTGCGGTGGCTTGCGAAAGCCTCTCGTAGCGTGCATAGCCGCCGAAAAGCTCATCGCCGCCATCGCCCGAAAGCGCGACCGTCACATACTGCCGCGCGGCGCGACTGACCAGCCACGCATTGAGCAACGATACGCAATTGAACGGGGCATCGAAATGGTTGAGCAGCGGCCAGTAGTCATCCGCGCCGGAGGCGGTGCAACTAATAACCTGATGCTCGGTTTTGTACCGCTCAACGACGGCGAGAGCTTTCGCGTGTTCGCTTTGTACGGTTCCCGGCAGATCAACTGTAAAGGTCTTCACCGGCGCACTCGTTGCATTCGCCATCAACGCGACGACTGAACTCGAATCAATGCCGCCGGATAAAAATGCGCCGAGAGGCACATCGGCCACCATCCGCATGCGAACGGCGTCCGTAAGCAACGCGTCGAGTTCCTGTTCAATCTCGTCAACCGGGCGCAGGTCATCGCCGGTAAACGGCGCATCCCAGTATTCAACCGGCTCGGGCATTTGCCCTTGTTGAAGTTCATCGAGCGCAATGTCAAGATAGTGGCCTTGCGGCAACAGGTAGATGCCTTCGAATATAGTGTCCGGAGCGGAAGCATATCCTTGCAGCAAATATTGGCCGATCACCTCGGCTCTGAGTGCAGGACGATGGGGCAAGCCCGCAAGTATGGTTTTGATCTCCGAGCCAAAGAGAAATTCGCCATCGAGGAAAGTATAATAAAGCGGCTTGATTCCTAAGCGGTCACGTGCGAGCAACAGCCTGCGCGCTCTGCGGTCATGAATGGCGAAGGCAAACATTCCGTTTAGGTCTTCAAAGAGTCGCGTACCCTTCTCCTCATAGAGATGGAGAATCACTTCCGTATCGGAGCGCGAGCGAAAGCGATGGCCGCGCCCTTCGAGCCACATTCGCGTTGAATCCGTTTGATAGACTTCGCCGTTGTAGGCGATCCAAACCGACCCATCTTCGTTGGTCATGGGTTGATGGCCATTGGCGCTGAGATCAATGATGGTCAACCGGCGATGGCCGAGAAACACCCCCTCCGCATTGACCCATCCCACATCATCCGGCCCGCGGTGCGCAACTGACGCAGTCATGCCCTCCAGTCGGCTCAGAGCTGTCTCTTTGCTTGAAACGATTCCCGCTATGCCACACATAAACTCAATTCAGCCCATAGAGTTTCGAGATTGTTGGCAGATAACGTTCCCACGTATAAAAGTCTTTGCAGGTCTTTATGGCGCGTTCCCGCAACGCTTGGCGCTCTTGCCGAACGAGAGTAACTAAATCTGCCGCCACCCTTGACATAACCGATAGATCATCGGAATCGGGTACGACAACTCCGATGCGATGTTGAGTGATGACCTCACTCGTTGCTCCAATATTCGGGCTAACAGCCACAGCTAGACCCGCCCCCAAATACTCTGCAAACTTGATGGGGCTTGCATACCGATGCGTTTCGTGAAACCGCCGCAAGAGCAGACCCACATCCGCAGCAGATAGATAGTGGGGTATCTCGGCAGATGGGACAGTGCGAATCTCAATCAAGTCTCTCAGTGAATCGCCTTCCGATAACTCTCTCAAAATATGGTCGGGCGGCAATGTAGTAAGAAATAGCATTCGGAACTTTCCCTGTGTACTCAGTAAGCGAAAAAAGCGGAGAACCTGGTCGAAGGCTTCCCATCGCGCTTCCGTGCTGATGTGTACACAGAGAATCTCTTCTTCAGAGAGGCCAAGCCGGTCACGCATCTGTTGGCGGCTCGATGAAGTAAATAACGGGCGCGGCACACAACAAGGAATCACTTCAATAACTTTGCCGGGAACATCTTCGTTCTCAACAGCAAACTCTCTGAGCCGATTTGCAAGCGGTCGGGTTACTGCCACAATGGCAGTCGCTTGTTGCGCAGCCCTGCGGTCGGCTTCCCTGCCTTGCTCACTAGCCCGCTGCGCCTGCTCCTCAGTCATCATCGGCTGCTGCGCCATTAATCGCAGCGCGGATTCGTGATCGCTTGCGCCACGAGCATCAAAGACGACGCGGCCTTTTGACTTCTTCAGGGCAAAGGCGCTCTGCACGCTCATTTCAGGCCCTCGGCAATGTAAAACGATCTCATCTTTGCTGCGATGTGTAAGAGATAATAGAAGTTTCAGCGTGATGGAGGGCGCTCTCGCTCCTAAACGACCGATGTACGGATACAGATTGATTTGGCCTTGTGGCCAAAAGTCGCGCAATTCAGCAAGCCGTTGGCGTGCTCGTTTCGAGAACGCCACACGAGCAGGCTCTAAAAAAAGGATTCGTATCGAATGAGCGGGTAACTCCTTCGCATAAACCATAGCCGGAGTTATAACCTGAGACTTCACAATACTGGTCATCATTTCATTCAGTACGACGAAGAAGATTTGCATCCCTGAATCCTTCTCGCCGACAGGCGCACGCCATTCGAGATTAACAACTCAGGGCGTTTGAAGGCCGCAAATTTTGCATCTGTTTCACGGCTTCTGCTAGGGTCAGCAAAGAGAAAACGGCTCGCCCATCTGGTTCTCGCATTGTTTGAGAAAGCTTCCTGATCTGTTCGACTCGATTGGAAGTAACGCGATGTATGAGAGGGGGAGCCAAATCTTCGAATCGCTGTTCAACCCACTCCGTGAGGGAACGCGACAGCCACTCGATCAATGGAGCTTGATAACCGAGTTTGTCCTGTCGCCTGCGTATGCTTTCCGGGAGTAAGCCTTTGCTGGCTTCCCGCAGCAAGACTTTGGTTTCCCCCTGATGCAATTTATAGTGCACAGGCAAAGTGAATAAAAATTCGACAAGGCGGTGATCTAAAAACGGCACGCGCAACTCGCGCGACCAGGCCATCGAATTGCGGTCGCCGTAGCGCAACAACTCTTGCAACTCGCCTCGCATCGCGTCTGCATAGAGTTTGCGCGTCAAGACATCGCGGTTCGCAATTGGCAATTCGGGCGGCGGTTCGTCGGCAAATTCCGCCAGCCATTCATCGCGCCACCAAACGGTTGATTCGCTGTGATAGGGTTGCCCGCTTGTTGTCCCGTTTTTGGAGAAGCGATAAAGACCGGGCGACAATCGCGCCAACAAGGCTTTCATCGAAAGCGGAAAGTCGCGGACATGTTTTTTTTGAAAGGCATGTCGCTCTGTCCATAGAGAAAGCAACTGCCAACGGTCAGCCATCTCGGCATAACGCGTGCGAAAGTAATGCCGGTATCCGGCGAGAATCTCGTCCGCCCCTTGCCCGTCCAGCAACACGGTCACCCCCTGTTCGCTTGCCAACCTCATGACAAGAAACTGCGCGAACATGCTGGTTGTTGGGAATGGCTCTTCAAGGTGATAGCAGAGCTTCGAAAAGCAGCTTTGTAACTCGGCGGAGGAAGGCCACACTTCGTGCCCCTCGACGCCGGTCTTCGCCAGCACGGCTGCGATGTGATGACCTTCATCAAGCGCGGCTTCTTCCATGCGTGCGGAAAACGTCTTCTGCCCGCCCGCCGCGCCGAGCGCGTGAATCTGACAAACGATTGCCGATGAATCCAACCCGCCCGACAGACTTGTGCCCACCGGCACATCAGAACGCAAACGCAAGCGCACACTATCGGCAAACAACTCGGCAAAGCGCGCGGCGGCGACTTGAAGAGACAGCTCTGCGGTACGCTCCAAATCAATATCCCAATAACGCTGAATCGTCAGATCAAATCGCTCGCCCTTCCAAGTGAGCAATAAATAATGGGCGTGCGGCAATCGCCTGACGCCTTGCCACAACGTCTGTTCTGCGCCTGCCAACTCTTGAAAGGCAACGAAGCGATAGAGCGCGCGGTCATCGAGTCCGCGTTCAACTTCGGGCATCGCCAACAAAGCTTTGATCTCAGATGAAAAGGCGAAGAAGCCGCGCTCTCGATTCCATGCGTAATGAAAAGGTTTCTCGCCGAAACGATCACGCGCCGCAAAGAGTCGTTGTTTGCGTTCGTCCCAAATTGCAAAGGCAAACATGCCATTGAAGCGTTCTAGGCAGGCTTCGCCCCACTCTTCGTAGGCGCGCAGAATGACTTCCGTATCGCTCTTTGAACGAAAGCGATGGCCGCGCCCTTCGAGTTCGCCCATCAATTCCAGGTAGTTATAGATTTCGCCATTATAGGTAATCCATAGCTGACCCTCATCATTGCTCATGGGCTGCGCGCCAGCATCCGAAAGGTCAATGATCGCCAGTCGCCGATGGCCGAAAGCGACATAGGGCGGGCGCTCGCTGTGATTTGCCCACACGCCATCACCGTCCGGCCCGCGATGTTCGATCAGGCGCAGAGAGGCTCGCAGTCGCTCCATCTGCGGTTTCGTTTGACGATTGAGAACTCCGACAATACCGCACATAAGAAAGAATCGGTGAGGATACTTGCAGCCTGCTACCGGCAGGTTGCCTTTACGAATCGCACCCGCTCAATGGGTAACGAGTTTTCCGCTCTCTACTAATTTTTCACGCCGATAGCAATCAGACTTAGTCCGCTCCAGGGCAAAAACCTGTCGAGGCGTTTCAGAATCGGCAAGGCTGTATCCATCAGTTTCAGCTGAATGCGGGAAAATTTTCTCCGTCGTAACAATTTGCCGTTCATCCACCAAATGGGGATGGAGAAGCGATTCATATCGAACAT
>CAYXVU010000262.1:0-7965 GCA_964468725.1 uncultured Clostridia bacterium | reverse complement strand
CCGGTCGTCCCGAAAGGCGAAGCGCGACTGCGGGCGCAAATCTCCGCCGCGCTTCAGCGCGAAGACCTCGACCGCGCCCTCGCAGCTTTCAACCAAGTCGGCAAGCGCTTGGGCGTGATTTGAAAACCGGACTGAACGGATTGAACCAATGGCTTCGATGATAATCGGCATAACGGGGGGGACGGGTTCGGGCAAGACGACGGTGGCCTGCAAAATTATCTCTGCTGTCGGCTCGGAGAATGTCGTCTATCTGCAACAAGACGCTTACTACCGCGACCTCGGCGATATGCCGCTCGAACTCAGACATAAGATCAACTTCGATCATCCCGACGCGTTCGATAGCGACTTGATGACCAATCATCTCGAAGCTCTGCGCGCCGGTGAGAGCATCGAACAACCGGTTTACGATTACGCCAAACACTCGCGCAAACCCGAAAAGCTGCACATCGAACCGCGCGATGTCATTATCATCGAAGGCATTTTGGTCTTATCGAGTCCGCAACTGCGTCACTTGATGGATTTGAAAATCTTCGTTGATGCCGATTCCGATATTCGCTTCATTCGCCGCTTACAACGCGATGTGCGCGACCGCGCGCGCAGCCCCGAATCGGTCATTGAGCAATATCTGACCACCGTGCGGCCTATGCACTTGCAATTCGTCGAGCCTTCGAAACGCTATGCCGATGTCATCATTCCCGAAGGCGGCAACAACGAAGTCGGTATCGGACTGGTCACGGAAAAGATCAAATCGTTGTTGGCGCAGGCAGCGCCAGAGAAATAGTTCGCAAGGTAAAACCAGAAGAGAGAGAATTCCGTATTGATGACGATGAAGAAGCAGACTCGCAACAACAACCGCCGTCCCGTTACTGATAAACAGTTACTCGCTCAGGCTCGCAAAGCGCAGCGCGCAGCGCACGCGCCTTATTCGAAGTTCAAAGTCGGAGCCGCGCTCATCACCGCAGACGGGCAACTCTTCACCGGCTGCAACATTGAAAACTCGACCTACAGTTTGACGATGTGCGCCGAGCGCGTCGCCATCTTCAAAGCGGTCAGCGAAGGCGCGCGCAAGATCGCACGCCTTGCCATCGTCGCCGATCATGAAAAGCTGACGCCGCCTTGCGGGTGTTGTCGGCAAATGATCTGGGAGTTCGCAGTTGAAGGAACCGAAGTCATTCTGGCCAACCTCGCGGGCAAAACGGCGACCTTCGCCATCGCCGAACTCTTCCCCGAAGCCTTCGACGCCAGTTGGCTGGATGTTTGAACCGCAGTTGATAGTCGAAGGTCACAGGTCGAAGGTTACAGGTTGAACAGTGTGGGTGGGACTGCGGCAGGCAGATGAGAGGGTCGCCGCCCCCTATCATTCAGAGTCATCCCATCACCCTTTCACCTCATCATCCCATCACCCTTTTATCCCTTCACCCCTTCGCTTCCGCTCCCCTCTCTTTCAAAACTTGAGCTTGCCGGTGAGGATGTTTTTGAACATCACCCAGTCGCCGAGAAAACTATAGAGCGGATAGGTGAAGGTTGCCGGACGATTCTTCTCGAAGAAGAAATGGCCGACCCAGGCGAAGCCATAGCCGACAAAGGGCAGCGCGATGAGCGCCCACCAGTTTTGCATGACGAGCGCGTAGGCGAGCGTCACAAGCACCAGCAGGCTGCCGATGAAATGCAAACGCCGACAGGTGCGATTACTGTGTTCAGCAAGATAGAAGGGATAAAATGCAGTAAAACTTTTGTACTCTTTCACCTCTGCTCGCCTCCTTCGCTGCTCAGGGATTCGACGTGATGTCCGGCTCGAATCAGCGTTGTCACTGCGGTTTCTAAGGCTTCGGCTTTCACCAGCAAATAATCGGTATCGAAGGTCGAGATGACGAAGATGCTGATGTCGGCTGCGGCCAGCGGTGCGGCAAGCGAAGCGAGTATGCCTTTGAGCGCAAAATCGAGCGGCCCGGCAATTTTCAACGCTCGCCAATCGCGTTCGCAGGCGGTCAGTTCGGGCACTTCGTTTTGCCGACAGACAATCGAAAGCTCATCGGTCGTGCGCGTGATGGAAAAGAATTCGCCTCTCGTTGCCCACTCTGGGGTTGCGGCAGTAGCGGGCAGGCGGCAGATTGCGAACCGATCAAGCAGAAGGGAAAGCGTTAGATGATTCATCGGAGTACGAGCTGTTTCCGGTTTATGCCACTTAAACCTGCTTCAACGCTACGGCGCAGAGGCCGCAAAGAGGATTTTACTTTTCCGCACGTGAGCGTTGCTCCTCAACGAAGCGTTTGCGGTCGCGTTCGATCCAGCTTTCCAAATCGTGTGCAGCTTTTTCGAGTTCGTCGCTGTTAATCAAGCCGCGCCGCAGAGCTTCGAAAAAGGCGCGCGTGCGGATGTTGTAGGCCAGTTTGTCATACGCCGCGTTCGGCGTGCCTTCGGGCGAAGCAACAAAGAGCTTTTCATAAAGCGCCGCCAGTCGGCTCTCCACACCGCGCAGGCTCAGACTGCACTTGCGCGCAATCGCCCAATTCGACAGCCCCAACGCCAGATAGTACAAGGCTTCGGCTTCGAATTCGGTCAGCAGCGGGCGTTTGAACGAATCTTTGAACGCCGGATCAATCATATCCGCGCCGTCTTCGAGCACGGCGGCGATGAAACGCAGGAAGCGCGCTTCCGGGTTGTTTTTGTGAATGAACCCGTAAGCCGGTGGCGGCTGTACCGCCTTGATGATCTTGCGAATTTCGTTGATGTAGATTTCGTGCGGGAATTGCGTCCAGAAGATAATGCGCGCCGCCGGAAAGCCGCGCCAGATCGCGCGCGCCGCTTTGACGCCCGACAAGCCCGGCATTTGAATATCGAGCACGCACAATTCCGGCTGCTCGGTGAGCGCCAATTCGACTGTCGCTTCGCCATCTGCCGCTTCGATGACCGGCGCATGCAGAGCGAATTCGCGTTCTAACAACTCGCGCAGGTAACGGCGCTGCGCCACATTGTCTTCAGCAATCAGAATCGCCATAAGCCATCACCTATCGAGTGCGGGCGCAAAGATGCCGCGCGCTGCGCCGACACTGATGTGTTGATTGGCAGCGTAAACGTTGGCTGCGCGCTCGCGCAAGCGGGTCGGGCTTTCGCCGCGCAGCCAGCCATCGAGGGCGGCGCGCAAAATGAACGCGCCGGGATACATCAGTTGTGTCGTCATCAGAATCGGCTTCGCCCGACAACGGTCGAGCGCAGAGCGAAAGTAGCGTTCGCTGATGCAACAGAGCACGATGGCATCGCGGCTTGCGGCATCGGCGGCAGCCTCGGGAAACGCAATCGAGAAATCCATCAGTCCGTTGTGACCGATGTAGGCAACCAGATCGGCGCTGCCTGCCGCCACAAGCGTGATCTGCTGTTGCCCGACCCTCGTCGTTACCGTTTCTTGTTTCCTTCCTGCCGCCGCCGCAAAAAAGTCTTCCGTCGCATCTTGAATATTCGACCCTCGATAAGCGTCGGCGAGCAAGTAAGCATTGGCGGTGCGATGTTGAAAGAGGCAGCGTTCAAGGATATTTGCGGTCGGATTCGGCGTTGAGGATAGCAATCGCCAATCTGCGCTGCGACTGAAATGCGTTTTCAAACCCTCGGCGCTGCCCCAATAGAGGTTGCTGGCCGCATCATCGCCGTTGCCGATGCGCGCCGGAACCGGAACGATACCCTGCGAATCGTTGTCACACAGAGCAACGAAGACGTGTATCAACTTATGATTTTTCGGCGCGGGCGAAGGCTGCGGCGCAGCGCTCGCCACTGGTGCAGAGACGGCATTCGATTTTGCAGTTTGCGGAGATTTCGCGCAGCCGTTGGCAACAAACGACAGAATCAACACCAAAATGACGCCTCGCATTTTCATACCACAACCTCTGACAACCCGGCTTGAATCGAAAATCAATGTGTTCCGTTGACGCGGAGCACCGGCGGACGACAGAGCGGTTTTAACCAGAAGGCGAGTTTTCCCTGCACGAAGGCAAAGCCGAGCAACGCATGCAGAATGATGCTGATGCCGAACATCTCAAAAAACTCTTCGGTTGCGACTTCCAGTTTGTAGAGCCACAACGAGGCATCATTATGCAAAACCTTGTATCCGATAGTCTCGCATAGCGCCGCCCCGGTCACGTACACCAGCGCCCCGAAGGCGAATTGCAAAGCGGTGCGCTTTGACACCTGCCACACCGCCAACACGTCGCGCGCAAACCCTTTCACGCACAACCCGACCAGCAAGAGGGCTGCCACGACGCCAATCCAGTTCGAAGCCAAATAGGCAGGAACCCAATCAATGAATCGCTCGCCCAACACGCCGGTTACGCCTTCGTGAATCTGCGCGGTCTCATCTGCGGACAAGATGAAGAAGACCAAACCGGTGGCGAACCAGAAGCGCCTGCGCGGCTTAGTAAAGGCATCGCGGCTGACCGCCATCAACCAACTAATCAAACTCACCATCAACAACTGACTCGAAGAGAACCAGGCAGGCACATTGCCTTCGCCGTCGAGGTTGAAGAGCAAGTGAAAGAGTTCGATTTCGCCGCCCATCGCTGCGTCGCTTGCATAGAGCGCGACCAGCAGCAGTTCAGAGACGACAAGACCGAAAAAAATTCGTTTGGCAATGCGGCGCCCGACGTTGAATCTCTCTGACCTTTCGACCATCAGCCACCTCACAAATCGGGTTTGGTGGTCTAACCGCGTCACGTCGTCGAACGGTCATCATAGATGCTATGACCCTGTTTCGGGTTGGTCAATGTGGCTACCCACAGTGCCGCGCGGCGGGCTGCCCGTCAGCCGAAAACGAGGCGCGCACTCCCTCGCGCTGTTGCGCGTCGCCTCGCGTGCGCCGATGCGATAACCGATCATGCACCTGTTTGAGTCTTTGCATAATCCTTGATTGGGATCAAAGCCAAGCGGCGCACCAAGAAGCGGCGGCGCGACGACAGCCGTCTTATCGAAAGGTGATGGGAATGCGACTCCGGCTGACAATCCTCGCTGCGCCGTTGCCTCTTGGTGCGCCTGCTTCCGTCCGTCATGACCAATACGTTCATCAGCCGTTTCGTGACCCGCAAGGCCAGAGGGAAAAGCTGGCTGGCGCTGACCGCATGGCTCGCCTTCGCGGTGGCGTTGGTCTCTTCGCTCAATGAAAAACCGCCGCGCGTTCATAACCTCGCTGATCTGCCCATCGCGTTTTGGCATTGGCAAACGGCGACGCCTGCGCCGGAAGAGATCGAAATCGCCATCAAGGAAGCACGCCTGCAAACCCTCTTTCTCCGCACCGGGCAACTCGATTTTGAAGGCGGCAAACTGCGGCGTATTCGCCCGGTCAATGGAGCAATGCCGCGCGCCATTACTCTGCATTTCGTTTACAATGCGACGCGCGATTTCTTGCAGGAATTTGCAGCCCTCTCGATTGATGAACTGACCGATCTAATCCTCGCATCGTTTGCCGAAGACGGTGAGCGCGCCCGTCAAGACGGCGGCCAAGTCGTCGGCCTGCAATTAGACATTGACGCGCCGACCCGCTTGCTGACGCACTATGCCAAGCTGCTTGCGAGATTGCGCCAACGATTGCCTGCTGAAATCAACCTCTCGATCACCGGGTTGCCGACCTGGATGGAGGCAGCCGCCCTGCGACGGGTGTTAGAGCCGCTCGATTTTTGGACACCGCAATTTTATGGCGCGCAGGTGCCAAACAGACTCGATCAACCCATACCGATCTCTTCGCCGCAATGGGTCGCTCAACAAGTCGCGCAGGCGCGGCGGCTCGGCAAACCCTTTTACGCGGGGCTTGCGGCCTATGGCTATGCGATTTTGTATTCGAACAATGGCAGACTGGTCGCCGTGCGCGGCGACCTCGACCCGGCGCGTGTGGTCAGAGATGCGAACTTTGAACGGCTCGAACGCAAGCCCTTCCGGCAAAACCCTGAACCGGAAGCCGTCACAGCCGAATGGCGCTATGTCTATCTGGCGCGCAACGATGGCATCATTGACAACCTTGCGGTGCGAGCGGGCGATCACTTACTGCTCGATGTGCAGACCGCCCATAGCCTGCGCGAAAATGCGCGAATGGTGTGTCAGCAGGCAGGCGAAAAATTGTTAGGGCTATGCCTGTTTCGACTGCCAACAACGAAGGATGCGACCACGCTGACCATTCAAGAAATCGCCACCGCATTGGCCGATCAAGAGTCCGTCTTCGCAGTTGACGCGCAAGCGCGATGTCAGCCAATTGCAGGAAAGCCGTTCTATCGCCTGACGCTGGCGCTGACCAACAGCGGTTCAACGAATTCGCAATTCGGCGCTGATGCAATGGCCGTGAAGCTGCAATTGCCGGACACCCTTGTGCGTAACCTTTCGCTCGCCGGACTGGATCGTTATCAATCGGTTTATCAAGCTCAACCGCGTTACAACCTGCCTTCCGAACAGCCTGCATCTTTGCGTTATGCCAATCTTTTTCTCTTCACAGCTACAGCGTGGCAACCGCAGGCGCGAGCGCGCATCATCTTCGAATTAGCGAAAAAGCCGCCTGCCAATTTGTCGCTCACTCTGCGCGTGCTGAGTGATGACGGGCGTGAACGGCAAACCGAATTGGCTATCCCGGTTGAAAGCGAGCCGTTATGAATCATCATGTTCGATCACGAAAATCACTCCGCGCAATGTTCTATCGTGCCTTTGTCGGTTGGCGGCGTTGGTCATCGGTTGCGCGGCTGACGCTCTGTCTATGCGCCATTGCAGCCGTTGCGCTTGGTTGCGGGTGGAATTTCTCGGATGAGCATTCCGTGCGCTTCAACGCCTATCGCAAAGCGCAAGACTTCAGTCGTCTGCCACCCTTTCGAAGATACCTCAGCGATCAGGAAACCGGCGTGCCGAAGGGCGATTACGAAGCAGCTTATGAGCATAGTCAGCAGTTTATGGAGAGGACAAAAGCGTTGTGGGAGGAGACCGCTACTACTCGCTTACAGGTCGAATTGCGCGCCTTGCAACAGACGCTGGCTGAGTTTCTGGAGCGCACAGCCTTCGCGCGCAATGCCGGATGGTGCGAACCAAATGAATGGCAGCAGGAACGCAACACCGCTGTGGATATGCTCGATGCGCTGACAGCGTTTGAGCAAAATGCGCCAGCCGACGGCGTGCGCGCTTACCTCTCTGCGCGACGCGCCTACGACGCGGGGCGACCGGCTGAAGAGGTTCGTCATGAGATGGAAAGCATTCGCAAAGATACGCGTCTTGCAGATAATGCCTGCTATCTCGAAGCCGCTCTGATCTACCGCGACGAAGAAGCTGGCCTCCGGCTTCCTGAAGAAGGGGAAACATCCGCGCAAGCATTCAGACATCTGGTAACGCGTTATCCGAAGAGCGAGAAGCGCGAAGCGGCTCTGTTTATGATCGGTGTCGCGGAGATGAAGCGCAGCGCGAGCTATGCCAATGCGAAGGGCAACAGAGCGGAGTCCGCCTGGTGCGACGAGTGTCGTGATGGCGCATGGAAAGCGGCGCGCACAGGGTTCGAACGCCTGATGCGAGAGTTCCCGCGCGGACGTTATGCAACCGATGCGCGGGGCTGGCTGGCATATCTGGCTCTCGGCATCGGCGACCGCGCAGGCGCGTTGATTGAGTATTATCGAATGCTTGCGGAGGGCGCAGACCCGAATGCCCGCCGCGAAGCGGTCATCTCTTTGAACTTCGTCCGTTGGCGCGCAAGTGATGAAGAGATGCAGCGCGTTGAAGCGCAACTGGCGAACGAGCCGGAGGCGGCGATGGCGTATGCCTATCACAACGTTTACAACTATACGCTGCCGAGCCTGTATGGTTGGGGTGAGCCGGACGAAGATGACGTGAAGCAGAAGCGCGCAGAACTCGAACGCATCGCCGCCTTCTCGATGAAGTTGTTGCGACATTATCCGGCTTTGCCGGTTAGCGGCGGCTTTGCCTTGCGATTAGCGCAAGCGAATCTGGAATTGGAACGCCACA
>CAYXVU010000261.1:0-8025 GCA_964468725.1 uncultured Clostridia bacterium | reverse complement strand
GAGGTTTTTTCGGAGTACCCGAATCTGTAGCGCTACGGTAAGGGACGAAGGGCGGTCTGTCCGCCGTCAAGTGGTTACTGTTGATTACCACCAGCGACGGAGCCGCGTTCGGGTTGGCGTCCGTTCGAGCGTACATTGCCGGGGTTGACGACGACCATTTCGAAGTTGCCCAGCCCTTCCAATCTGCGGCTGCGCATTGTAAAGATGATGCGCTCGCCGTTCAGTTTCTCAGGCGTTTTTACGAGTTGCACGGCATCGCCTTTGACGATTTCGACCGTCGCGCCGGTGCGAAAGTGTTCGCCTTTGAGGACGATGCGAACGTTCTGGTCATCGCCTTCGAGAGGCTGGATTTCGGCTTGGGTAATGTTCGGCGCGACCACATCGAGAGCGTGTTCGACCGAAGGCACGCCGTCGCCTTTATTGGGATTGACGACCTGAAAACGCAGCGTGCCGGGTTGCGCCAGCAGCCCGCTCAATTCGCCGTCAAGGGTGACGAGGATGCGCGTGCTGGAACGGAAGCGCACACGGCTGCGTTCGAGGCGCACAGCTTGCCCTTCAGAATTGCCAACAAAGAGTTGCAGACGTTTGCGGAAGTTCGTGCCGCGCAAAGCAAGTTTGGCGCTGGTCACTCCGGCCAGCACTTGACCCGGCAAGAACTCTCTGATTTCCGGCGCTTCGGCATCTACTTCGTGAACGGTCGAAGCCGCGCCATCGGTATTGCGAACGGCGACGGCAAGTTTTCCGGCGCTCTGAAAAAATCGCGCCGGTACAGTGGCTTTGAGCAAACGACTCGAAGCCCTGCGCACACGGCTTGCGGAAAGAGCTTCGCCATTGATTTCGACGCTCGCCCCTTCGCGGAAATTGTCGCCTTGCAACCGCAGCACAAAGGCCGAATCGCCCGCCACCACGGTTTCCACGTTGGTCTGCAAACTGCGAATGCGCGGGCCGAAGACATCGAGCGGCTGATCGTTGGAGAGCAGATCGGGGACGGTCGAATCTTTGACCAGCACGCGATAGGTGCCGATGCGACCGGCGATTTCGGGCGGAACTTCGGCGCGCAATTCTCGGTCGCTGACTTTGTTGGTGTTGAGCAGTTGATCGCCGATTTGAATGATCGAACTATTGCGGAAGTTTTTGCCGACGACTTTGAGCGCAAAGGCGGCGCCCGGCCCGGCGATTTCGGTCGGTTTGATGCGATCAATCAAGGGGTCAGCAGGGCGAACGACCGCGAGCGGTTCGTCATTGGAACTCGACCCGTCGCCGTTTTGCACCTGTATGCTGAGCGTGCCCGCTTGATTGAAGAAGGCATTGGGCAGTTTGGCGAGGAGCGGGCCGCCCGCTTGTTTGAAGGTTGCCGCTACCCTTTGGCCGTTGACCAAGAGGGTCGCATCGGCGCTGAAGTTTTCGCCGAAGACCGCAAGTTTGATCTCTTTGCGCTGACCTTGCTCGACGCGGTTCGGTTTGAGCGATTGAATGAGCGGAGCGAGGGAGTCGGCCTCGCCCTCTTCGGTTTCGGCCACGATGTCGAAATTGATGATGACGATTTCGTCGCCGCTCGCCGCCGAACGCACTGCCGCCAGCGCTCGCGTCGTTTCACTGAGCGCGATGCGGCGCAATTCGCTGCCGATTGTTTGATGCGATTCCAATTCGCCAGTCTCGACATCGAAGGCGAAGAGCATGCCGGTCGCCGAACCGATGAAAGCTGTCGCGCCCGACTGATCAAAGACGACGTTGTTAGCACGCGAAAAGGCGATTTCGTCGGGCGGCGTGAATTCGGATTTGAGTTGCAACTGGCCTTCATTGTGTGTAAAGAGGGTTGCGCCACCGCGAAAAGCTTTGTCGGATTGATCGGCGCGTGTCACGCCGATCAAATCTCGGCGCTCAGCATCGCGGGCAACCGTGACGCGCTGCGGCGAAGCCAGACGCGCGCTGCCGAGCAATGCGCCGCTGCGGGCATCGAGTTGAAAGAGGCGATTGCCAGTAGCGGCGGCGACATAGACTCTGCGACCGTCGGCGCTAAAAGCGATGTTGTTCGTTTCTTCGAAGCGTGCGCCCGACGGAATGAAGTTTCCGGTCAAGGAGAGTTGCCCTTCAGAATCTATGTCAATGAGCGATAATTCATTGGCCGCAACGCTGACGAACGCGAGGTTGCGGTGGCCGTTTTGTTCGAAGAACTCGACTTCGGAAGCGCGACCGAGCAAAGGAAGCCACGAAGCAACTTGTCCGGTTTCAACGTTGAGCGAATAGAGGGAAGGTTCGTCGAAACTCGACGCGATCAAACAGAATTTGCCGTCTTCGGTTAGAAAGGCGCGCGTCGTCGTGGTGATTTGCGCAGCCGGTGGCAAAGCGATCAGACCGACGACTTCCAACTCTTTGGCATCCGTTGCATCAATGATGCTGACCGTTGCCGGATGCCCTTTGAGCGGGTCGTTGGCAGCCGGTACGGCAATCAAACGCCGATTGGCCGATTCGATCATGGTGATCGGTCCAATGGTATCGCCGACCGCTACGGAAGAGATGATTTTGCCCGAAGTCAGACTGAAAGAGACCAGCGCGCCGCTGGTGATCGAAGCGAGAAAGCCGACTTTGCCGCTGAGCGCAATCAACGGTTGCGCGTTTTCGTCGAGAATCGCAAAAGACGGCATGGTGATGCTGCGCGTGTCGCCGAGTTTGGCACGGTCATTGTTGTTGGCAATGACCAGACTGAACGCCATCATGCAGAGAAGTGCGGTAGCGATAATGCGATGTAGATTCACGGCGTTTCTCTCTCCTGCAGGCAAATCCGATTCTATCCGACTCGGTCACAGTCGCTTCGATCTTGGCCGCAATGGTACTGCTTTTGCGCGTTGCCGAGCAAGACGAAAACGGTCGCCGGTTGTTGCTGGCTTGGTTCCTTGAGGATGAAAAATTGCTCGACGCACAGCCATACAACGTCGCAGCGTCTTCAATGGACAACCAATCACTAGCCACTGAAGTAACGCGCATGGCAAAATGGCAGTTCCCGAAACTTCAATCAGGAGGCTTCTACATGCGGTTGAAAAGATGGATCGGCGCTCTGCTCTTTTTTCTGTTGCTGACTGCTGCGGCTCCCGTCTCGCGGGCGCGGGCGGGCGGCGACGATATGGCCGATTTGCCGCGCATCACAGTGGATGAATTGATCTTGATGGTGGCAAAGAAAAAGCCGGTCGTCATCATTGATGTGCGCGTCCTCGATTCCTATTCGGAAAAGATTCTCGGCGCGTGGCAGATTCCCTACGACCAAATCGAATCGCACTTGAAAGAGATTCCGCGTAATCGGCTGGTCGTCACCTATTGCGCCTGCCCAAGCGAAGCAACCAGCGGCCATGCCTTACAGACACTCGCCAAACACGGTTATAAAAATGTGCGCGCCCTCAAAGGCGGATGGGAGGCCTGGCTGCGCGCCGCCGGAAAGACCGAACCGAAGAAATGAAAGGGTGAAGGGATGAAGAGGTGAATGGGTGACGCGAAAGGGTAGCGAGCCGCCTTCTCACCCGCCACTCGATACCTGCCACCGATACCCCTTAACCTGTGACTGTGAAAATGATTATTAAGAACCGCCAAGCGGCCAGCATCATCCAGACTCGTCACGGCTCGGAGATCCGCCCGCTCGTAGATCGTACGACCAGTTCCATCACGCAATGCAGTTTGGCCGAAGAGACGCTCCCGCCCGGCTGCGCCGTCACGCCGCATCATCACCAAGTCCTCGAAGAGATTTATTACATTCTCTCCGGTCGCGGCGTGATGACGGTTGGCGACGAACAAGGCGAAGTCAGTCAGGGCGACGCCATCTATATTCCGCGCGGCCAGCGTCACACGCTTGCAAACACCGGCGCGGAGCCGATGACGATCATTCTAGTCTGCGGCCCCGCCTTCTTTTATGAGGACGAGATCATCAGTCCCTAGCGCGAAACCGGCCTTCCTCAAATCAACCGCGCGCTAGAACCACATACCCTTGCGCCGAGCGACGGCTCGCGCTTGCCCGCCTGTACGCCGACTCGTGTGATCGGCGAGTCCTCTTCAGGGCGCACGAAACCGCTTACGCTTTGGTTTCCAACACGAACTGCGTCTGTGTGATGATGGCAACCAGCTTTTTATCTTCTGTGAAGACTTTGGTCTGCCATGTCTGACTCCTGCGGCCTTTGTGCAATGGGGTACATTCGCCCATCACCTGTGCGCCGAGCGGGGCGGGGCGAAAGAAATTGGTCTTCGATTCTATGGTCGCCGTCGCAAAGCCTTCCGGCAGATTCAGCACTGTTGCTACCGCACCAAGCGTATCGGCAAATGCCATAATCGCGCCGCCGTGCAAGACTTCGCCTGCCGTACACAGGTCAGGCCGAACTTCCATGCTCGCTTTCACCCGCTCTGTGTCCGCTTCCAAAAACCGTATGCCGAGCAAATCGGGCAGCGTGCCCTTTATGCGTTCATGTAACATCGCCACAATACTCATAGCTCTTTACACTCTCTCTATCAGAATGTTGATCTGCTCAAAGGATAATAAAATCTCAAACTCAGGCAAGAGCGGCACGGGCGCGCGTACCCCAATGTGCGGGTTTGTTTTGCCGCTTTCATCAGATGAGGGCAGCGCCCGCAGTCTGTCCGAGCGCGCAAAGTAGCGCAGTTACTTGCGAGGTAAGGATTCGCTTCATCGGTAGGATAGGAGCCTGTGTGCTACCAACTAGAGTCTGAACCGCCGCCGCCGTAATCCGAACCGCCGCTGTAGCTCGAATCCGACGATGAGCCGGAATCATAGCTCGACGACGAGCCGTAATCGTAACTGCTCGAAGAGTCCGAACTGTAACTCGATGAACTTTCACTATAACTCGATGAAGAAGAGCCGTAGGTCGGCGTGTAGCTGCCCTTCGCAGAACCACCGCCGCCTGATTTGGCTTTTTTGCCCTTCTTCCCGCCGCGCCTCCGTTTGGAAGGTGACGGCATAGCGGCAAACATTTTGCGCCGATTCTTTTCGATCTCGGCATTGCGGGCGCGCGTCGCTTGCCAGGCTCTTTCGATGCGTCGCCTGCGTCGGACATAGAGAACCGTCCCGCCGCCGAGCACCGGCACCCCAGCGATGAGCAACCAATACCAACCCAGCCCGCCGCTCGCTGGCTTCGCATTTGCGGTCGCCGGTTCGTATGCCACTTGTAAGCGTTCGAGAACGCTATCAAGTCCGTGCGCCAGCCCGCCGCCGAAGTCGCCGGTTTTGAAATAGGCTCCCATCTGACGGCTGATTTCGCCGGTTATCCCGTCGGGCAATTCGCCTTCGATGTGGCGCGATGTGCGAAACGCTGTCTTGCGGTCTTGCACGGCGACGAGAATCAGAAAGCCGCGAATCTCGTTGTCTTTCGAACCGATGCCCCACGACCGCGCCATTCGCATAGAGTAATCGAAGCTGTCTTCGCCTTGCAGCGAAGGAATCGTCACCACGGCAACCTCCGTTTTATAGGTTTCACGCAGTTGTGTCGCCTTCGCCTGAATCTCGGCCTCCTTGTCCTCTGCAATCACCTGAGCGAAGTCATGAACATAAGTGTTAGGCATCGGCGCAGGCAGTTCGACTTGCGCCCGTGCCGCCGGTGTCATCGCCAACGCGCACAGGAAAATGAAGAGTGCAATTCGCTTCTTCTCTCTCACGCGTCCTCGTTTCACTTGATAATCAGTCTTTGCGCCCCCGATGGTCATACATGCTGAAGTTCGTACCGCGCGGCATAATCATAGCGAAGTGCCAGACGCTCTGCGAATCCCCGTATTGCCTTCAGCCTTGCCTTGCGCAGCCGGTACAGCAGTGGGGAGGAATCCGAGCTTCCCCGGCGATCCTTTTTATGGGAAGCGACGCCAGCGGGAACCGACTCGATACAAATTATCGCAACCGATAAAGACGACCTCACCACGAGGTTGAAACAATGAACGTTACTGTCTTGCCACCGAAATCGTCGGGCAAAAGCGGAGGCGGATGCGACAGCAGGCCATCAATCAACATATTGCATCCGCCTCCCTGCCTCCAATTTCTATCGCTTCCTCCCCAGTCCTTCGGCAAGATTCCAGACCGGGTGACCATCGGACTGCTGCCCTTCACGATAGCTTCAAGCCATCCAGTTTGAGCGCCGTACCGAGTAGCAGGTTCGCGCCGTTGACGATGTCCGCCGGGTGCGAAAACTCCGAAGGCGCGTGGCTGATGCCGCCGACGCTGGGCACAAAGATCATGCCGACGGGGCCGAGTTTGGCCATATCCTGCGCGTCGTGCCCCGCGCCGCTCGGCATCAATTTTGTTGTCAAGCCTAACTCTCTCGCCGCTTCGAAAATCACTTGCCGCACGCGCGCATCGGTGGGCGCAGGGATGTTGACATTGATCTCTTTGAAGTCGAAGGTCGTACCATTCGCTCTAGCGATTTCGTCGGCCTCGGCGCGAATCTTTTGATAGAGCATCTGAATCTTCGCCGCATCCAGGTCGCGCAGTTCCAAACTCAAGACCACCTTTCCCGGTATGACATTGGGCGCGCCCGGCCACGCTTGGATGCGCCCGACCGTGCCGACTTGCCGACCGGGCACGCCGGTCACGACGCGATTGACGGTTTCGGTGAACCGCGCAGCGGCTAACATCGCATCGCGCCGCCCTGCCATCGGCGTCGTGCCCGCGTGATTGGCAAAGCCGGTGATCGTCACATCCCACCAATTGATGCCGACAATGCCTTCGACGACGCCGATGTTGATCTTTTCACTCTCTAACGTGCCGCCCTGCTCAATATGCAATTCGACATAGGCGGCGATGTCGCCGCGTTTGCGCTGGACGCTGGCGAGGTTGTCAGGGTCGCCGCCGATAAATTTGATGCCTTCGCGGATGGTCTTACCGCTGCGACTGACGAGGTCTAACTCTTTTTCAGCCAGTTCGCCGCTCAAGGCGCGACTGCCGATCAGCCCGCCTTCTTCGTTTTGAAAGATGACGACTTCGAGCGGGTGGCGCAGTCGGATTTGCCGCTCCGCAAGGGAATGTGCGACTTCGATGGCGCTCATCGAACCGACTTGCCCGTCGTAGTTGCCGCCTTCGGGCACGGAATCAATGTGCGAGCCGATCAGCAAGGGCGGCAAGTTTGACTCGCGCCCCGCGCGCCGTCCGATGAGATTGCCTGCCGCATCAATGTGTACGTCAAGTTGTGCCGCGCTCATCAATTTGAGAGCGAATTCGCGCCCTTGTTTGTCGGCATCGCTGTAGGCGACGCGCGAGACGCCGCCTTGCGGGTTTTTGCCGAACTCTGCCAACTCGCGCAGGTGTTGATTGAGCCGTTGGCCATTGACCGCAGGCCTGGATTGCGCGCCGAGCGGTTGAATGATGCTGGCGGCAGTTGCGCTCAACAACCCCAGATTGAAAGCTCGTCGGTTCATGCGTATCCCTCCGTTTGCCGGTCAACGCCGACTACCGGCGGTCGGCGACGACGCGACCGGATTTGATCGTTACCAAGGCATGGTTGATGCCGAAAAGATAAGGAATCTGGCGATAGTCCGGGCAGTCGAAGATTACGAGATCAGCCTGCTTGCCCGTTTCGAGCGAACCAATTTTATCGCCGAGTTGCAAACTGTAAGCGGCGTTGATGGTGGCTGCGGTAATCGCTTCGGCGGGCGTCATCCGCATCTGCGTACAAGCGATGGAAAGAATCATCTGCATCGAAGGGGTCGGCGAACTGCCGGGGTTGAAGTCGGTCGCCAGCACCACCGGCAAACCGGCTTCGATCATGCGCCGCGCCGGAGGATATTTCGTCAGCCCCAAATTATAGACCGCGCCCGGCAACAAGACGGGCATCACTCCTGCGCTTTGCAGTGCCGCGATCCCTTCATCGTCAATCCATTCGAGATGGTCAGCGGTTGCGGCTCCGAGTTCGGCAGCGAGACGAGCGCCGCCGCTCAAGGTCAGTTGCTCGGCGTGAAAGCGCAAACCGAGTCCTAACTCTTTGGCGCGAGTGAGAACGCTGCGCGATTCGTCGGTGTTGAAGACATGCGCTTCGCAAAACACATCGC
>CAYXVU010000260.1:0-8071 GCA_964468725.1 uncultured Clostridia bacterium | reverse complement strand
TTCAGAATTTGGTCTCAACGCTGTGCGACGATGAGGTTCGAGACGATCAGCATCTGCCCTTGGCACAAGGGGTGCACGGTAGCAGCCCGAATTGGCGAGAGAAATTTATTGAAACGATGTTCTTTGCAAAGACGTATGTGCCTTTTGATTACAGATAGTTGTGATAATCGAAATGAGTTGCCGTCGCCTTCCGTCGCGATCAGCAACCGAGGCTTGGGTAATTAAATCATCAAGATTCGAGAGGGAGCTATATGGGTTCGACGAAAACGATAGGAATGAATCTGCTGCACAAAGTGGTTGCTGCCGCCTTAGCGGTTGCGCTCTGCGGGGCGTTGCCGGTTGCAACTCTGGCGCAAGAGGCGCAAGAGGGCGTCGTCAAATCGGCGCTGCCAACCATCGCGCCGCAAAAACCGGGCGCGGATGACAAGCAGGATGAGAAGAAAGGCGACAAAAGCGAGCCGCCCCTCGCCGGGGTCGCCAAACCGCCGCAATCGAACACCCAAACGCAAAACCAGATTACTCAACCTCTCGCCCTTTCACCCGAGGTTCCGCCAGACCGCACGGGCGTTGATCTCAATCAGAAACAGTTGTTGACCTTGCAGGAAGCCATCACCATGGCGTTGCAAAACAACATTGATATCGAAGTCTTTCGGCACGGGGTGGAGATTTCGCAATACAGCTTGAACGCGCTCTATGGATTTTATGATCTGACTTCCGGTGCGCAGAGCGGCTATCGCAATCGTAACACTGCCAACACCAACTTTCTGTCGGGCGGCGGCTCGACGGCGGGCGATTCGATTAGCAGCAGCGAAATCTTTTACGATTTCACGACCAACCAACAGATTCAGCGAACCGGCGGCAATTACCAGATTGATTTCAGCAACTCGCGCACGAAATCGGGAAGCGCCTTCGCTTTTCTCAATCCCGCTTATGATTCAACGCTGACCTTTACCTTCACACAGCCGCTGATGCGAAATTTTTCGATTGATGCGAATCGGCGTGCCATTCAGATTGCGCAGAAGTCGCTCACTCTCTCCGACAGTCAGTTTCGTCAGCGCGTCATTGATACGATCAATCTGGTGCAACGCGCCTATTGGGACTTGGTCTTTGCCATTCAGAATGAAAGGATTGCGCGCGATTCGGTGGAACTGACGCGCACGCAGTTGGAGAACAATCGGAAAATGGTCGAAGCGGGCACGCTGGCTCCGATTGAATTGCGCTCAACTGAAGCCCAGCTTGAGCAAGGCAAAGGCAATATCATTTCGGCTCTCCAACAGATCACCATCGCGGAAAACACTTTGAAAGGGTTGATTCTGAAAGAGTCGGGCGACAGGATTTGGTCGGCCGTCATCGAACCGACCGATCAACCCATCTTCGGTCAGGTAATGTTCAACCTTACGGAGTCAACGGCACTGGCATTGAAGAATCGCCCGGAGTTAGATCAGATCAAACTGCAAGTTGAGCAGAAAGATGTTGACATCGCGTACTACAAAAATCAACTCAAGCCGCAAGTGGATTTCATTGGTATTTATGGCTCGACGGGTTCTGCCGGAACTTTGATTGATCGCACGACCGGACAGCCATTTCCCAATCAAGAAGGGCGCTTCGCGGGCAGTTATTTTCAAGGGTTGAGCAATCTGTTCGGACAAGACTTCCGCAACTATCAAGTCGGCGTGCGCATCAGCTTCCCGTGGCGCAATCGCACGGCGGAAGCCAACTACGGTCGCGTGCTAGCCGAATCCAAACAACTCGATGCGCGACAACGGCAACTGGTACAAAACGTCCAGATCGAAGTTCGCAACTCCTTGCAAGCCGTTGAAGCGGCGCGGCTGCGCTTTGAAGCGGCGCGTGCCGGTCGCATCGCCGCGGAGGCGCAACTCAGAGGTGAAGAAGAACGCTTTCGCGCCGGGCTAGTGACTAACTTCTTCGTCTTGCAACGCCAGACGGAGTTGTCAACGGCGCGCGGCACGGAGATTCGCGCGTTGACCGATTACAATAAAGCTCTGGCCGATTTGCAGCGCGTCACCGGCATGACGCTGGTTAGCAACAACGTGAAAGTGGATTCGGCGAAAACCGATACTAATAAGTAGCGGAGAGAATTGAGGTATAGTGGCATCGGTTTGGGCGGCTCACGCGAGTCGCCCTTTTTGTTTTCCCTCATCCTCTATAAACCCGATGGCATATAAGGCCTGCAGCTACCATGGCGCTTGGCGGCCTTTGGGGCAAGAATCCGGTTTCGTCGAGGGAAGAGTTAGTAAGCGAAACGCTTCAACTGCTCACAGTCGTTGGCCGAAAGGTCTGTGAATTCCACGCTGAAGCCCACAGTGAATTGATGATGGCTGACGACGCCGTTGGCTGAGATCGGATGCTGATTGGGCAGATTAAATTGCAAGTTGACTTGCGAGCCGGTTACGGCTGGAACATAACTTTCAACAAAAGCCCGGTTGGCCTTCAAATCCAAGATGCGGCACTCGCGCGTCATTCCGTTTACTTCACAATGAGCGCGCAAGAGTCGCTGCACGTTAGTTGGATTTTCGATAGAAGTACACACACTAGCGGCACTCATAGGCAGTCTCTCCTTAGTGAATTATCTCTGATCGTTCTGAATCAAGCCCAAAAGAATACACTAGCCCTTCCGCTGCCTACAAGATAAATGCAGGAGCTAAAGTATTCTTGAGAATTGGGTCAAGACGAAAGCGGCGGCAAGTCGGTTTGATTGGCCGGTCGTCGAGAGTGAATAGATTCTGCGCATCAGGCACTACAGCCGTTTGCGATTGACTATGATCGGAAACGGATTCACCGCAGAGGCGCAGAGAACGCCAAGACGGCGCAAAGAGATTTGCCCTGCGTCACAGGCTCTTAGAGAAAGTTGATAATCTCTCACGTATTGTCGGCGTGGCGATGCGGGGATGATGGTTTTCTAAGCGAGAACTGGACAAGTAGTGCAGCCCTGCGATACCTCGCCAGACAACCATGCTCCATCCATTCAGGCCACCGCCATCCTCTACCACGCTCGATCAAAGATCGAGATCAGTGTCAGTCTGACGGGCAGGATTTTGTATAGAAGGGGTAGGTATGGATTGAGACGAATGAGCATGGATTCTTAGGTTGCATCCGTGCCCATCCGTCTTGGCGGCGTTGATCGGTATCCAATTATTGATCGCAAACCGAATGCTCGCCCGTCACCCTTGCTTCTTGTGCGCACTTGCCCAAATCGTTTAGCGGGCTTTTTGCGCCTTTGCCTTCTTCTTAGCTGGTTTCGCTTTCAGTTCGGGCGGGCGCGCCGTTCGATCCGGATGCGCGAAGGACAGATTCAGCGCAAAGGATACGAGGGTGCCGAAGTCTTGTGCCGCCGCGTCCTGTATGCGCAATGTCCAATTGCCGCGACAATTTTTACCGGCGAATGCTGCCAGCGCCGGAGTCGTCACCGCATCGTAGGTCTTCTTCAGATTCTTTGTTGATCCGCCTACCCGATTATGAAGCATCACGCGGCTCGTGCTCACGCTGGCGGGCGGCTGCAAGCTGATAATCAAATCGCCGATGAAGGTGTGTTTCAGATCGAGGCTAACGGTCAAGGCTTCGACCGGCGCACTTTCCGGCACATTCAGAGTGAAGGTAACGGTCTGTAAATCGGGAATCGGAGCGTCGAAGGTACGTTTGATGATGACGCTGCTCTGCGGCAGCGGTTGGGCTAGCTCAACCGCTGTCCGTGCATTGAGCCGCCCGTATCCATACTTTGGGCTATGCCCCTCAGCGTTGTAGCCGCCGCCTTGCGGATCAATTTTGTCGCAGGCGCGTTTGAACAAGTCTTTCACCTCATGCCACTTGAGCGCCGGGTTGACAGAGAGGACTAAAGCGGCGATGCCTGCCGCGCCCGGACATGCGCTCGATGTGCCGCCGAAGCTATTGGTGTAATTTCCGGCAGTGTCGCCGTCTGCTATTTGGCCGCTGTTGTAGCCATCCTGCCCAGCACGGTCTGTCGTCCAAATGCCCGTCGTTAGCGGCTCCGGCTGATTGAAGGGGGGATGGCCGAAATCGCTGCTCGGAAAAGCGCACCACACGGCGTTGCCAAAATCGCTGTACACGCTGCGCGCGTTGCGATCATTACAAGCGGCAACGGCGATGACGCGCTCGTAGCTGGCATAGCCATCGTTATCCGCAGACTCGTTGCCATTGCCAGCGGCAAATAACACCACACATCCCTTTCCGTTCCGACCATTGGTGGTGACGTAATCCAGTGCCAGCCGCGTGCTCGGAGGCAAGCGAAAGATTTGCCTATGCCGCGGGTCGCTGGCAACCCACCAACGACCGTCGGGTGGCCCCCAACTGCAAGAGATTACATCGGCTCCATGATCGGCGGCCCAGATAAAGGCATCGGCTTCGTGCTGTGACCCCAACCCGGATGACAAGCGAATGGGCATGAGTTTGGCTTGCGGAGCGACTCCCGACGCCCCGTTGCTGCCGTTAGCACAGGCAACGCCCGCGCACGCCGTGCCGTGATTATCGCCGTCTTCCGGGCCTGTGCCGAAGGAATCTTTCGGGCGCGGATCGGTGCTCTGTAAGGTGGCGTCACGCGGAGCGACGACCTTGCCCGCGCCGCCGAATTCGATATGGTCAATATCTACGCCGTCATCAATGACAGCAATCGTCACGCCCGCGCCGCGCGTCACTTCGTGTGCCGCTTCGACGTTAGCATGGGCATCAATGGAGAGGCTGTTAAGGGTAGTCTTTTTCAAGTGCCACTGTTGCGGAAAGATGCCTTTGCGGGCGCGCGGGCGGATCAACTCCGGATGGCAAAACTCGACATCTTTACGGTGCAAGAGTTTCTCAGCAATGGCGAAGACCTCTTGCCCTGTGCCTTCCGGCGCTTCCACAAAATAGGCATTGGTAGCATACGAGACTTCGTTTTTGACGGTCAGCCCGGCTTCGCGCAACACGGCTAGGCAGTCGTCCGGGTCGGCGGTTTCGACGAATTTAATGAATAGATTTTCGGTATACAGAACCGGTTCTTGCGTCGCTGGGTCAACCAATACGCCTCCGGCAAAGCGCACATCCGCAGCCGCGCGCAACGTTGCTTTGCGGTCGCTCAATGAGCGTTCTCCGCGACCCACAGGCACACGATAGACTTCGACGCCCGCTTCTGGAAAGGCCTGAACCAGCGTGCCGTCTTCCAATTCTGCCGAAATTGGAGTCGGGACAGACCCGATTGTGCGGGTAATAGATCGTTTGCTGCGCGTGCGAACGGCGATCAGGTCATTGCTCTGTTCGAGCATAAATCCCGGCTCATCTTTGCTCCCATAATACACTGTTACCATTGATAACTCTCCTTGTGTGGTGGTTAGTTGAGGATCGCGCTGATGGTTTGCTATACGAATGCCTTGCTCAAAGGTATGAGCAAAATTTAGTATGCAGCGCTCACTCTACCAAGACGTAAAATCGAAAGGCTGCAATGCAAAATAGTTTTCGATGTCGCCCGTTAGGTTGAAGCCATCATCTTTTTCTCAACGCGTTAGGGTGAGAGGCGGGGAATAGAACACGGAGGGAGGAGCATCACGGATCAATTGACCGTATCCGTAAAAACCTGTTTCTTCCGCTTACATTCAGGTTCGATTGTGGTTGCGAACGGCAAGGCCGTAGTCTGCACGCGCATTGCGACTGCCCATTTTCCGGTTCGCTTGCGACGCGCACGACCCACATGCTACCTTCCCTTCTTTCTTCATCAGGCGGAAATGCTCGCAAAGCGGCCAGCCGATTGCTGCGAGCCGAGGAGAGCGATGATTAGAGGATACAAAGGAATTGAACCGCAGATTGCCGCAACGGCTTTTATCGAAGAGAGCGCGCAGATTATCGGCGATGTGCAGATTGGCGAGCAGGCAAGCGTTTGGTTCAACTGTGTCATTCGTGGCGATGTCTTTCATATTCGCATTGGCGAGAATACCAACATTCAAGATGGCACAGTCATTCACGTCACCAGCGGGCGGTTTGCTACGCTCATTGGCAACTGCGTTACCGTCGGCCACAACGCCGTTTTGCACGGATGCACGATCAACAATCGCTCGCTGATTGGCATTGGCTCGATCATTCTCGATGACGTAGTAGTGGGCGAAGAGTCGTTGATCGCCGCCGGTTCGCTGCTTACCCCCGGCACCATTATTCCGCCGCGTTCGTTGGTCATGGGAGCGCCTGCCAAAGTGCGCCGCGCCGTTACGCAAGAAGAGATCGCGCGCATAGATCATCACTGGCAAAATTATATTGAGTACAAAAATATCTACCTAGCGGAAGCGAAGAGATCATCCACATAGACTTGGACAGCAGGGCATACCGCGTAGGGTTAGTTGAGACAGATTATGTTAGATAATTTAGGCAGTTTGAAACGCACACATTACTGCGGCGCTCTGCGACCGGAGCATGCCGGACAACCCGTAACCTTGATGGGATGGGTACATCGCCGCCGGGATTTTGGCTCCCTCACCTTCCTTGACCTGCGCGACCGCGAAGGGGTTGTACAAGTTGTGCTGGACGAAGAGAAGAATCCGACCGCGCACAGCCGCGCCAAAGAGTTGCGCAACGAGTACGTCGCCGCCATCATCGGCAAAGCAGTGATGCGCGATGAAGACAAGTACAACGAAAACCTCGATACCGGGCGCATCGAAGTCATCGCCAGCGAAGTTTATATCCTCAACAACGCGAAAAATCCGCCCTTCGAAATTGAAGGTACGCGGCTCAACGAAGAGGTACGACTCAAGTATCGCTACCTCGACCTGCGCCGCGAGAAGATGCAAGCGAATATCAAACTGCGCCATCGCGCGGCCATCACGGTGCGCCGCTATTTGGATGACCATGGCTTTTATGAAATCGAGACGCCGATGCTCATCCGCACGACGCCTGAAGGCGCGCGCGATTACATTGTGCCGAGTCGCATCTCGCCCGGCAACTTTTATGCGTTGCCGCAATCGCCGCAGATCTTCAAACAACTGCTGATGGTGTCGGGCTATGACCGCTACTTTCAAATCGTTCGCTGCTTCCGCGACGAAGACCTGCGCGCCGACCGGCAACCGGAGTTTACGCAGATCGATATCGAGATGAGCTACGTTCGCCCTAATGATGTCTTCAGCGCCATCGAGCCGATGATGGCGGAGTTGGCGCGGTTGATCGGCGTCAAAGCAGATTTGCCCTTTCCGCGACTGAGTTATGCTGAAGCGATGAGCCGCTACGGTTCAGATAAACCCGATACGCGCTATGGGCTAGAGTTGGCTGATTTGAGCGCCTCGCTTGCCGGAACGGATTTCTCCATCTATCGCAGTGCGCTCGATGCGGGCGGACAGGTCAAAGCCATTACCGTCAAAGGCGGGGCTAAGTATTCACGTAAGCAGCTCGACGAACTCGCGGAGATTGCCAAACGCCTCAACGCCGGTGGCATGGCATGGATCAAAATTGCCGAAGGCGGCGAAACGACCTCATCGCTCAAAGCGCTTGGAGAAGCGAAAGTCGCGGAATTAGCTGCTACAGCCGATTGTGTGGCGGGCGATTGCGCGCTCATTGTCGCGGGCAAGCCCGCAGTCGTGGCGGCGGCGCTCAATGCTTTGCGTGCCGAAGTGGCCGAACGCGAAAACTTGATCGACCCGAACAAGTTCAATTTTCTGTGGGTGACGGATTTTCCGATGTTCGAATATCACGAAGACGATGGACGCTACTACGCCATGCACCACCCATTTACTAGTCCGCGTGACGAAGACCTCGACTTGGTGGAAACCGCGCCCGGCTCCGTGCTGGCGAAGGCGTATGATCTGGTGCTCAATGGCGTGGAACTCGGCAGCGGCTCGATTCGAATTCACCAACGCGAGACGCAGCGCCGCATCTTCAAAGCGTTGGGCATGACCGATGAAGAAGCGCGTTCGAAATTCGGATTTCTGCTCGACGCGCTCGAATTTGGCACGCCGCCGCACGGAGGCTTTGCCGCCGGGATCGAACGTACCTGCATGATCCTCTGCGGAACCGAGAACATTCGTGACGTAATGGCGTTCCCGAAAACAGCCTCGGCCCAGGACCTGATGATGGATTCGCCGGGCGA
>CAYXVU010000259.1:6486-8086 GCA_964468725.1 uncultured Clostridia bacterium | reverse complement strand
TCAGTCTGGTCTCGGAGTTCGTGAGAGTGTTCGGAGTAGGCAGCATCCTTTATTTTGCAAGCTGATGACTCTCTATGACTCTCTGTGATAAGGCGCGAATATGAACCGCAAAGCTTTATTTTGTGTGCCTGCATCACTACGCTGCCAACTTTGGGGAGCCACTCACGATCTGCTTTGCGCACCATCCGTAACTTGAGCGGATCGCCGTTGCTCGCTTCCTCTTTCAATACGGTTAAGCGCCTGTAGGCAGCGCAACTCACTCACCTGCCGTCTTGATTGATACAATAACCTGCTTGAGGTATGCCGAAAAATTCTTCGTTCTGGCCAGATCGGCTACTGTCGGGCGGTTGGGAGGAGGGCTTCGGTCTTAGCCGTGCGGTCTGTTGCCTCAGTTTTGAACGATTCCATTCTCCACGCCGAGAGGCGATCATCCCAGATTATTGCGCAAAGATTCTCAAGTTGGTTGAGTAAAAGTACGCAAAGTGTACTGCCGCAAAACGACGAGAGGCCACGATGCACGCATATTCTCGTCTTCAATTGGACTTCCTCGATGGCATCGGAATTGCCGCACCACTTACAGCGCAGAAGAATCCGCGAGTTCTCGGAATCTATAAAGGGCAAAGATTTACGCTCTGCAATGGGTTTTGGTCTTCGATGAGAGGAAGGGAATTCAAGGGTAGGCGCAGAAGGCTTTTGGCAATTGGTACTTTTACAAGGTAATCAAGACTGAGTCTAGGAGGCTTTATGGACAGACGGAAGGAATTGATTATTCCGGGAGGGCAAGAAAGTCTGATTCGAAATCATTCGACTCGACCAACTAAAACCCGCCCTTATGGATTACATTGCCGCGAATGCAATGCCGTTTTTTACGTAGACGAGAATACCTACCAAAACGTTTCATCGGCGATGTCCTTCGATCCATCCAATAACCCATTCATCTGTGAACGATGCGAAGAAGCATACGGAGACGAAGCTTTTGGTCATTAAGTGGGCGAGAAAGGGGGCAAAACGGTATCGGCGCGGGTGTCAAGGCTTTTGCGGGCTACGTCGGCCAGCGAGCGTCTGACGTAACCAAGCGATAAGAATCGCCATAGTGGATGGAATCCATAGCCAGATAAATTCGTTGGCAATCACGGTTACACCAGCATAGCTGAAAAAATCCCATCCGACAGGCGACGAGACAATTGGCCGAAAGGGGAGAAAATACCTTGTCGAATCGAATGGCGCTAGTAACGCTACTCCCAACGTGCCATCAACCATAGCATCGAGTAGCGCATGCGAAGATGTGGCGAGGAAAAAAAAGGCAGAGAGAGAGAGTCGGCTAATTCCATCCGGCGGGGTTCGGAATGCCAGTAGAGTTATCAGGCCACTCAAGAGGGCTGCGAAGAGAAAGGAGTGCGTAAATCCTCTGTGACCAAATAGGTCTGTATATTCAATACCAAATCGTTTTCCTACAACATCGAAATCCGGCGCGATTGCGCAAAATGCGGACAGTATCCAAAACCGCATGGGTAAAGGGCGGCTTGTGTAGACTCGTCCTAAGGCAACGGCTGCGACGGCATGAGTTATTGAAGATGGCATGCCCTGATCCTTATTCAAC
>CAYXVU010000259.1:0-6386 GCA_964468725.1 uncultured Clostridia bacterium | reverse complement strand
CAAAGACCACAACCCTTCAATAGTAGTCTGTTCGCGCAAACCAGCGCCAACTAATTTTCACTTGTCTTCGGTTAGGTTCTGGTTGCCGATTCCAGTCTGAATCTGAGAAGGAGGCCGTGAGAAGGTGAATTAACGAGAGGGCATCGTCTTAGCCGAGAGTTTGCGGGAACCTCTGCGAACAAGTAGCGAATAACCAACCGCTGCGATAACCGCACCGACAAGGTCGGCTGCTAAATCTTGCGAGGTATCTCGCGTCGACCAAATGCGATGCCCTCCGAACCATCGTTCATCCATCAACTCTGTGATTTCGTAGTAGGCTGCCAAACTGAATGTGGAGGTCACGGAAAAGAAGGCAATCCACCCCAGCGGAAGCCGATAGTCGAAGCGTATAAAAAGAGTCATCAGCAGCCACATGACCAACATCAGAGTTAGCCCGCTCGTCAAAAAATGGGTGATGATATCATAAGGGATGAACCAGATTCGGCGACTGAATAGACCAAACTGATTGCCGACGATGTCCAACACGACGGCAATGACAAGACCGAGAAGGGCATTGGCGGGAACCCGTATCTCCAGCCGCATCCGCAAGTATAAATAGAGCGCAGAGAGCGCGAGTGCCGTCAACACCCCATTTAGAAGCGGCGCTCGATAGGGCAGCCTCAACAACAGAGCCGTCAATCCCACAAGAGCTGACAACCCAGCCAGAATCATCTCACCTTTGCTGATTTTTCGGGTCATGTGTCGCGCTCCTTTCCTCGCTTCTCGGTCTCGCTCAACTGCTTGCCCTAGCCCTCTTGTAAAACGCACATTTTACGCCATCCGTTACGACGGTATAGAGGATGGTAATCAGGACAAGGAGGAAGATCGTTTCAAGTGACAGTGGCACAAATCCTAGCAGATTTCGCAAACCCGCATAGGGAATGACCAGTGTAAGGCAGATAACCATTAGAGTTGATACCCATAACCAGTGGCTCGGACGACTTTTATAGAACGGTCGCCGCGTCCGCACAACTAAGGCTACCAGCAACTCCGTCATGAGGGATTCAACGAACCAGCCGGTGCGAAATTGCTCGACGGTCGCATCAAGCAGTAACAGCAAGATGCCGAAGGTCAAAAAATCGAATGCCGAACTGATCAACCCGAAGATGATCATAAAATTGCGGATAAACGCCATATCCCAACGGCGCGGAGATTCGACCATCTCCTGATCCACGTTGTCTTGAGCGATGGCAAGCGCGGGGAAGTCAGAAAGAAAATTGTTAAGCAGGATTTGTTTGGCCAGGAGCGGCAAAAAGGGAAGAAAGAATGACGCGCCAGCCATACTCAGCATATTGCCGAAATTGGCGCTTGTCGTCGTAAAGACGTATTTGAGTGAATTGGCAAAGGTGCTTCGCCCCTCTTCGATACCGCGTCGTAACACATCCAAATCAGACTCTAAGAGCACAAAGTTGGCCGCCTCACGAGCTACGTCTACAGCGCTTTCAACCGATATGCTAACGTCAGCATCATGAAGGGCCGGAGCATCGTTGATGCCGTCACCCATATAGCCGACGACATGCCCTCTCTTTTTCAACGCGCGGATGATGCGCTCTTTTTGATTCGGGTCTACTTCCGCAAACAGATCGGTATGCTCAACATGATGCCATAACGCTTCATCTTTGAGAGCGCCTAGCTCGGCTCCCGTCAGGATGCCCTCAATCGGCAACTCCACCATTTCTGCTATGTGTTTTGCCACACGCCAGTTGTCACCCGTGATGATCTTTAGCCGTACTCCCAGTCGTCGCAGTGCGGCAATTGCTTTTTGCGCATCGGGTTTGGGCGGGTCAAAAAAGGTCAAAAACCCTATAAAAATCAGGTCAACCTCTTCTTCTCGCGCATAGGAAGGTTGCAGCGGAACAGATTTGACGCCAACGCCCAACACCCGAAACCCTTTATCGCTGGCCTCTGTAAACAGCCGCTCAATGTGCTCCCGTTCCGCTTGGCCTAGCGTGATGACTTGCTCGCCTTCTTTCATCCGATTGCAAACGGCAAGCACCTTTTCGAGCGCTCCTTTGCTGATTAACAACGCTTCCTCGTTACTTTCTCGAATAACGACGCTCAAGCGTTTGCGTACGAAGTCATAAGGGATTTCATCGAGTTTTACGGTTTGTGCCAGATCAAGTTGCTGCTTTTCCGTGATCGCTTTATCGAGCGGATTCACAAGCCCGGTCTGAAAGTGTGCATTCAGATAAGCAAAGCGAAAGACTTCTTTCGAAGGTTGCCCTCTGACATCCAATGCGCCATCTAGGCGCACGACCCCTTGCGTCAAGGTTCCGGTCTTATCTGTGCAGAGTACATCCATACTGCCGAAGTTCTCAATGGCATTCAGTTGCCGAACAATGACGCCGTGGCGTGCCATCTCTCGCGCTCCATGTGACAGGGTGATGGTGATGATGGCAGGCAGAAGTTCGGGGGAGATGCCGACAGCCAGCGCGATGGCAAAGAGTAACGACTCAACCGGAGGTTTGGCCGAAAACACATTGATAGCGAAAACAATCAGGATGAGGATGACCATGATTTGTGTGAGCAAATAACCAAATCGTCGAATCCCCCGTTCGAACTCAGTCTCCGGCGGGCGCAAACTCAGCTTGTGAGCGATCTGCCCATAGGCGGTTCTCAGACCGGTTTCGACAACCACCATCTGTGCCGAACCGCTGCGGACATTTGTGCCCATAAAAACGCAATTGATGCGTTCAGCCATGCTCGCTTGCTCGCTGGTAACCCCCGGCGCTTTTTCAACAGGAAACGATTCCCCAGTCATGACTGCCTGGTCGATAAAGAAATCCTTACAGTGGATAACCACGCCATCGGCAGGAATCAGACTGCCAACCGACAATCGAACAATATCGCCCGGTACGATGGTTTCAACCGCCACTTCTTGCATCGTCCCATCGCGCAGCGCAGTAATCGAATGTGTCAGTCGGGAACGCAATCTATCAATGGCATTGTTGGCGCGATATTCCTGTGCAAAGGTGATGGCTGCACTGCCGATGACGATGGCCAATATCACGGCTGCTTCCGTCCAGTCGCTGACCAAGACTGATATGGCTGCGGCCAGTATGAGAATCAACACCAACGGGCTTTTGAACTGGTTGAGGAAGAGTCCCCACGTCGTTATGGACTTGTGAAGGTTGAGGGTGTTGGAGCCATAGGCCTGCAATCGTTTTTGAGCTTCGAACGTACTAAGACCCGTGCGAGTCGTCTGCAAGTTGGCGAGCAACTGATCGACAGCGCAACTCCAATATGCAGTAGGTTGTTCGATTCGCCCTGCCATATAAGTGATGAAGTCGTGGTTGGCAAAGGGTGTTTGTCGAGCCTTCTTTTACATCTTCCGGTTTCGCTTCCTCTATCGGAGAAGAGTCAGTCTAGGCTATCCAATAATTGCTGAATGGATGATGCGCCTTCTTCGTCTGCGCAAGCCACCGTGATGACAACTTTGCCCTCTGCGACGGCACGATCATCGGAAGTAAGCCCTCGAAAGCGCATCAGTCGAGCTTCAAAAATCAGGCGAATCAACGCGCTGAGAATCGCCCCCAGCATGAGCAATTCAAAAACGATGATACCGAATGCCCAACTCGTTACAATCGGCATTCCGCCGGTGACAATCGCCACTTGACGCGAAGTCTGAATCGTTAATCCCAAGGCGATCAATGCGCCGACCAACGCGCCGCCAATTGCAAACCCTCCGATGCGGCTCTTTGTCGGCTCATCGTGAACCGCTTCGGCGATAGGCTCCGAAGACAGTAGCGTGATTGCTGATGCTGCCAGCCCCGAGCGTAGCAACTCCCTCTTCGCAGCAAGCGCAGCTTCAGCCGTTTCGAATGTTGCCGAGATCGTCTTCATAGCTTGAGGTTCAATCTGCATGCACTAAGGCGGAATCGGTTGTCGCCTGCTCTTCTGACGCTTTCCGCTTTAGCGATAGCCCTTCTTTATATTCCCAAATTGCGATAATGGGAAAGAGCTTAGTAAAGATCGAGTAGAGCAACACGAAGTAGGCAAGAGTGCCGATCATAATCGTCACCTCGACCCAAGTCGGCGCATAACTCCCCCAATTGAAGGTCAATCGCGGTTGCGAAAGCGTCGGCACAATAATTAAAAACCGTTCCAACCACATGCCGACAACGACCGTCAGCGAAGCAATGACCGTCCCAGTAATGGTTCGCAACCGCTTGATGGCAAGAATCGGCAGCGGAATGAGGAAGCAACAGAGCACCATCGTCCAAAATAGCGGCGAGAATGCGCCTCTTACTTTCGAATCGAAAATCGCTTTCTCAGCAGGTTCATTGCCATAGTAAGTCGTCAGGTATTCGGCAAAGGTGAAGTAGAGCCAGATCAAGCTCATGGTCAACAACAACAGTCCGAGATTGTTGAAGTGCAACGGTCGCAAATAGGCTTCGAGGCGAAAAACTTTTCGGATGACAGCCATTGCAACGATCAAAGCAGCAATACCGGAAAAGATTGCTCCGGCGACAAAGTAAGGGCCAAACATGGTTGAATGCCACATGGGTTGAATCGCCATGGCAAAGTCCCACGACACGATAGTATGTACCGAAACGGCAACCGGAATAATGATGACGGCCATGACTTGCACAGCCTTTTCTAGTCTGTGCCATTGGCGCGTTGTCCCTCGCCACCCCAAACTGAGCCAGTGATAGAGTCGCCGTCGCCAGCCTTCCGATTTTTCCCGCAGCAAAGCGAGATCAGGAAGCAACGGCAAATAGAGATAGATTAACGACCCGATCAAATAGGTGTTAATCGCAAAGAAATCCCATAACAATGGTGAGCGGTAATTTGGCCATAAGCCTCGCTCGTTCGGATAGGGAGCAATCCAGTAGAAGAGCAAAGGCCGACCAAGATGGATGATCGGGAACATCGCGCCAATCATCAGTGCAAAGACAGTGATGGCTTCTGCGCAGCGCGTAACGGGACGCCGCCATTCGGCTCCTGTGACTCGCAATATCGCCGAGATTAATGTTCCCGCATGCGATATGCCAATCCAAAAAACGAAGTTCGTAATATCGAATGCCCACATCACCGGGCGATTGATACCCCATACGCCGATGCCGTGTCGAAGTTGGTAGACAAATGCCAAAATCGCCGCCAAGAGAATGGCGCTGCACAAAGCGACGGTCAGATACCAACTTGCGCCGGTCTTGAGTATAGGCTTCAATAATTCGTCATTGATTGTGCCGTTTTGTTGTCTCTCTGCTTCCATCGTCACTATGAATCGCCTGCTTTTAGATAGGTCACACGCGGCTTTGTGCCCAAATCTTCTAAGAGGTGAAAGGCTCGATTGCTCTTTGACAGGCGTGCGACTTCGCTCGCGGAGTCTGCCAGGTTGCCGAAGTACATAGCGCGTGTCGGACAGGATTGCACGCAGGCTGGTACAACATCGCCATCGCGCACTTCGCGGTTTTCTTCCTTAGCTTGGGCTTCGCCTTTGCGAATGCGCTGCACGCAGAAGGTGCATTTCTCCATCACCCCGGAGACGCGCACAGAGACTTCAGGGTTGTGAGCTTTCTCTAGCGGCGCATCCCATTTGGGGCCGAAGAAGTTGAAGAATCGCACTGTGTACGGGCAATTGTTCGCGCAATAACGCGTGCCGACACAGCGATTGTAGACCTGTGCATTCAGCCCATCTTCCGTGTGATACGTTGCATAGACCGGACAGACCGGCTCACAGGGCGCTTCTTCGCAATGCTGACATAAGACCGGGCGAAAACGCACGCGCACGTCCGGGTATTCGCCTTCAAAGTAACGTTCGATGCGAATCCATTGCATCGAACGCCCCATCGCTGCTTGTTCAGCGCCTACTGTCGGAATGTTATTTTCGACCGCGCAGGCGACGACGCAGGCTTCGCATCCAGTGCAGCGGTCAAGGTCAATGACCATCCCCCATTGCGGTTTCTTAGCCTGTTGGTTTTCGCTCATTGATTCTCTACCTCTGATTATTTCAGCCGAATACGCAAGAGAGACGTAGCCCGCTCCTCTGTCTCATCGTTTTGTTTTGCTATGCTCAGGCATCATTGTCCCAAAGCGAATGAGCCGACTTTGACTCTGCGCTTTGGTAATTTTCGCTGGCGTATAGGTGGCCAACGAATCGGTCAATATCGCGGGATTAACGCCTGTATCTTTTGCATAGCGACCCATCGCTGTGTGACCCTGTCCAAAAGGCATGGCAATCACATCGGGGCGAATCGCCGGATATAAGACCGCCGGAACGATGAGGGAGCCTTTGTTGGTTTTGACTTCCACATGGTCTCCATCACGAATGCCGAGTGCTGTAGCGGTCTGCGGATTGATCTCCACCCAACTGCCCCACATCACGCTGGTCAGCGGGTCAGGGA
>CAYXVU010000258.1:0-8145 GCA_964468725.1 uncultured Clostridia bacterium | reverse complement strand
TGGAAGACAAGCTATGGGGCGATGACGAGTTCTGTCGGGATGGAAGTACGACGATTCGGGAGGGGGTGGTGCGAATGATGAGGAAGCAGAAAATCAAATACGATCTGCCTAAACCGCCCCCGTTTCAGGCAACTGCACAGCCTGCGGTTGGCAACCCTGCCAAAGCAAAACCGGCTGACCAATCCGAGACGATGCCAGCCGATTCCTTGAAGACTTTTCTAAACTTTTGCGCCTCTGCTTATCCTGCCAAGCACTACATGCTCTTCCTGCTCGGTCACGGGTTAGTGGTCGGCAATGATGTGTTTCTGCACGATGAGCATGCCGAAAGACACGCGGTTACGTTACGAGAGTTGCGCGGGGCGCTCAATGAGTTCAAAACGAAAATCGACGCCGCCGAATTCGAGTTGGTCAGTTTTCATAGCTGTTCGATGAGCAGCGTGGAAGTCGCTTATGAATTGCAAGACACGGCCAATTACATGCTGGCATCGCAGGGGCCGGCGTTTGTTGGCAGTTGGCCGTACACGCAGATATTGGTCCGAGTGTTCAATGATCTCAAGGATTCGATTGAGCATGAGACAGAAATAAATGTCGAAAATATGCTGGAGAGAATTTTTAAGTATGTCTTGCGCAACAGCACCGATTTCATGCTGGCGGGCTACTCTTTCGATCTCTCTTTATGCGATCTACGGAAAATCGGAGACGTTAGAAGGCCGCTCCACCAGTTGACCGAGGCGCTGATGCAAGGGCTGACCGATAGCATGGTGAAAAACTCGATCTTGCTAGCGCACTTAAAGGCGCAAAGCTACTGGCAGGAGAACTATACTGACCTCTATGATTTCTGTTTCTGCTTGCGTGAGTACTGTGAAGAGTTCAGCGCAAAGACTGGGAAGCCGGATGCTTATCAAGGCCTGATAGAGGCTTGTTTCTCTGTGATGAAGGTTTTAGTGTCGGATCCGAACAATCCCATTGTCAAAGCGGAATTTGCCGGACCCGGTTCGCAATACTCGCATGGGTTCTCAGTATTCTTTCCCTGGACGCGGCCAGTCGAAGACCAAACCATTCTGCGAGAGTATAAGGAGTACAAATTCGAAGCCACCGGATGGCTAGAGTTCCTTGATCGGTATTGGGGGCCTCAAAATAGAGAGGCTGATGACGAGGCGTTTCAGCATTCAACTCTGCGCCCCCCGCAAAAAGTTGAGAGGGGTCAGCGGGCAGGGCAAGCCGAACAGGATGAAGATGATAAGTTGTTTGAGGATATTGCCAGCCTCATGTTCAATGCGAATGGGCCGCTCAGTCGAGAGAGCGTGCTTGATGATAAGATTAACCCGCGCGACCCAACCGGCGACGCCTGCACGTGTGGCTCCATAAAGAATTTCTCGCACGACACGCGCGCGCGGTTTAGCAGCAGTGAGAAGGCTAAACCGGGAGTCCCTTTCAGTGCGAAGGTATCGCAATACTTTGCGTCAAGCCCCGACTGAGCCGCACTGTTTCGATCAAACGGTTTCAGCGATGGCGGTTAAAGAGATGAACGTTCCTCCCTCCAACCGACGCGACGTTCTATCGGCAAGGCACAGCCGCATGGTTCCAGCAGATTCGATGTGGCGAGGGCTTTTTCAAGCCTCTCGCCGCATGGCTGCCGCGAAGCTGCTGCATCAGATTGCCCTCTGTCTGGCTTTCCTGATCTGTCTGGTTCCAGGTTTGCCGTCACAAACCCGTGCCAACCTGGAAGAGCTTGCTCAGCAAGCCGAAGCCTTGCTCACGCTTAGTGAGCGTCAGAATTATGAGAACCATGCACAGGCTTTAGATACCGCCCGACAAGCGCTCGAACTCTGGCAATCTGCGGCTGACGCTGACGGCATGGCGCGCGCCTATGCCATGATCGGTCGTTGTCACTTGGCCCAAAACGACTTGCCGGAAGCGACAGAGAATTATGAAAAGGCGCTTCATCTATGGCGTGAACTGAATAACCTCGCGGAGCAGGCTAGTGCTCTGATTCAGTTTAGCTTTATCGAGAATCGCAAAGGAGAGTGGGGGAACTCGATTTCCTTTCTCACCCAAGCGCAAAGCTTGATTGATGAAAATCAGGAACCCGCGCAAATGGGGCGGATTGCCAGCGTCCTCGGCGACCTCTTCAACGAAAACGGGTTGCCGGAGAGTGGATTGGCTCAATATCAAAGAGCGTTGGATTGTTTTCGTCAAACGCCGGATACGCGAGACGATGCGATGACCATCATCGAACTTGGACAGGCCAACTATCTGATGGGAAACTATCCCGAAGCTTTGAACTACCTGCTACCGGCATTGGCCGGTTTTGCCGCAGACAGTATTGACGCCGCTCATTGCAGCGAATATCTCGGACGAGTCTACCGCGCGATGGGAAACGTTGTGGTTGCATTGCCCTATCTCCAATCGGCGCTGACCGTCTATACACGAACGGGTAATCCCCAAGAAGCCGCGCAGGTGCAGGCGCTGATGGGAGAATGCCATCAGCAACTGGGTAGCTTGGAACTGGCGCGGCGGCACTACCGGCAGGCGTTAGCGGCTTTTAACAAGCTCTCGGATCGGGTCAATCAAGCGGCCACCTACTACGCGCTCGGCAGGCTGGAATTGCAGCAGCAGAATCTCAGCCGGGCAGAAGAGTACTTGCGCCAGTCCATCCAGATCACTGAGCAGTTGCGCCGCGTGCCTACCAGTCGTGATTTGACGGCGGCCTTTTCTGCAACCGTCAGCAACCGGTACGAAGGGTATATCGAATGTCTGATGCGCCAACACGAGGCGCACCCCGAACAGGGCTTTGTCGTGCGGGCGTTTGAGATGAGCGAATCGGCGCGGGCGCGATCACTGGCTGAGTTATTGCAAGCAACCGGAACGAATCTGACGGCTGGCCTCGACCCGCAACTGGCAGCACGAGAGAAGGCGCTCCGCCAGCAGATTCGCATAAAAGAGGATGATAGAGTAACGCTATTGAGCAGGTCGTACTCTCAAAACGAGATGGTTGGATTAGAAGCTGAACTGACGAGACTCGAAGAAGACTACAAACAAGTCGAGCGAAGGCTTCGAGACCGCTATCCCGCTTATGCAGAGATGACCAACTCCGAGGGATGGGATTTGCAAAAGATTCAAGAGCAGGTCATCGCCGACGATCAGACCGTGCTTTTGGAATACAGCCTCGGTTCCGAAAGAAGCTACGTTTGGGTGGTCACCCGTGACCGCATCGTGAGCTATCCCTTACCGGCGCGAGCGCGCATCAACGAAGCCGCGCAACGAGTGTATCAACTGTTGGCAACTCCGCCCGGCGCGGATACGGCAGAGCGATTGTCTGCGGCGGTTGAAGACTTGAACCGGATGATCTTGCTGCCGGTTGCGGCAGAGTTGAACAAATCCCGAATCCTCATTGTGGCGGATGGCGCGCTGCATTACATTCCCTTTCAAATGTTGCCCAACCCGTTGGCCGATAACCAACCGCTGGTCGCCAACTACGAAATTATCAACGCCCCTTCGGCATCCATCTTGGGAGCCTTACGGCGAGAAGCCGAACAGCGGCAACCGGCAACCGGGATAGCCGCCTTTGGCGACCCTGTCTTTGCGGCCAACTATGCGCAACGCAAAGAGGCAGCGGGCGGCGAGCAATCGGCTGCCATGCAGGCTTGGGAGATTGGCCGGTGGCATCAGGCGTTGCGCGACCTTGAATTAAACGGAGAGGCGTTCGACCCGTCGGTGTTACAGCCGCTCTTTTATGCCAAGCGCGAGTTGGCGAATCTGCGCAGTGTGGAGGCAGGCGGCGACCCGTTCATCGCTTCGGGTTTCGCGGCCACCCGCGAACAGCTACTGAGCGCCGATTTAACCCGCTATGCAATTCTGCATTTCGCTACGCATGGACTGCTTGACCCCAAGCGGCCTGAAAATTCCGGTCTGGTGTTGTCTACAATCAACCGTGAAGGGCAAACACAAAATGGCTTTGTCGGACTGCAAGACATCTATGGCTTGCGCGCGCCGGTTGATCTAGTCGTGTTGAGCGCCTGCCAGACCGCCCTCGGTAAAGAAGTTCGTGGGGAAGGGTTGATCGGTATCACACGAGGGTTTATGTATGCGGGCGCATCCAGCGTGATGGCCAGTCTGTGGAAAGTGAATGACGAAGCGACTGCAGAACTGATGCGCTATTCCTACTCCAACATGCTGCAAAAGGGGATGACTCCGGCGGCGGCTTTGCGCGCCGCGCAAAATAGTCTGCGACAGAGGCCGGAGTGGCAGTCGCCTTATTATTGGGCGGGATTTACGCTGCAAGGCGAGTATCGTCGGGTGATTCAACCGGCAGCGCCCGCTTCGGCTAGCGAGCGGTATCGCCAGGTCATAACCATCGGAGCCTTGACCTTATTGCTTGGCATCCTGTGCTGGTATGGCTATCGCAAGCTGCCAAGGCCGCAGGCGGCTAAGTAACTATTCAACGGTCAGGAAATAGTTGCCCGGAATTCGTTGCTCGCTGCCATCGGCTTGAATGGCGAAGAGTTTCAAGCTGTAGGGTCGGCGGGCAAGTTGTACAGCCGGAATGATGACCGTGATGGCCTCGGCATTTTGCTCGACCACTTCTACAGGCTTGGTTGCGCCGTCGTCACTCTCTAACTCGACGCGATAGCCAGCCGCCGCAGGCGCAGGTTGAGGCAGCGTCAAAAAGACTTTCACAGCCGCAATCTCCGACGAAAGCCGTAGTCTACCGGCTTGGACACCGGTTGATCGGTTGTTTTGGCTGAGCGCCAAAGTAATCGTGGCAACGGTTTGAGGCGGTGACGGGCGCAGCAAGAGAAACCATATGGCAGCCGCCATGGCTGTGATGACCGCCATCGCCGCTGCGGCGCGCAGGGTTCGGGTTTGGCTGCTCCAAAACGTGCGCAGGCGGTCAGCCCAAGTCACAGTTGATAGCGCAGAGGCTGGTTCAGCCGTTGCCCTGCGGTCATCAACCTGGCGCAAGAGTGCGGCGGCCATCAGGACGCGTTCTTGTCTTGCAAGGGTAGTCAAATAGTTCTCTTCAAAACGCTTTCGGCGCTCCGGCGTCAGTTCATTTCGTAAATAGGAATCTATTAAATCCTCTTCGACCAGATTGATCTCCGTAGGCCAACTGTCATGGAGCAGACACTCATCTTCGAACCGTTCCTGATCCGCTTCCGGCAGTTCTTCGAGCAGATAAGCGATGATTCGTTCCTCTGTCATTCCGACTCACTAGCAAGCGGTTTCAAACCGATTCCACCTGCTCCTAATAGAAGATGCTCCCAATCGCCGATTCATTGCATGGCAAAATAGGGCGATTTTACAGATTATCCGTTCGTCTCTGAACACACTCATCCAATGCCTTCCGCAAGCGATTGACTCGCACCCGCAGGTTCTGCACGGGAATCTTGAGGGTTTCGGCTAACTGGCGGCGATGTTCCGCGCGAGATTGGTCTTGTTGCTCGCGACAGTAGGAGACGAGCAACTGTTGCTCGTCTCCGTTTAGCTCCTCGAAGCAGGGCTTCAACAGTTGATAGATTCTTTCCACCTGCTCGGCGGAAGAGCGGCTGAGGTCGTCAAGAAAATTATGAAAGGCTGTCGTTTCGCGTCGCAAAAGGCGTAATTTCTCTTTGCAGAGGTTGCGGGCGATGCCGAAACAGTACCGCTCAATATCCGGCACCACTGCGCCGGAACGAATCTTCAATATGGCGCGGTCAATCGTCTCATCTGCACAACTGGCCGGGTCGGAAAGGCCTTTCATACTGAAGAAGCCGGTCAGTTTTTGATGTAGCCTCTCATAACAGCGACCGTCCGGGTCAGACCCATTTGAGAGGAGTTTCAAAAATTCCTCAAATCCTTCCATAGTCTACCGTCTGCCGACTTTTTGACCTATCTTGATGAGAATCTGTCATCCTTGGCTCGCAAACAACCTGATCTTAAAATGCAGTCGAAAAGATACGATAAAGCGGTTGATGGAGCAATCGCCAAAAGAGTGATTCACCTTTCTTGTCAGGGGTATCGGTTGGTAGCCGGAGAGCACGCGCATGGCCTCCTGTAGATGAGCAGAACGCCCAATTGATCCGCATTTGACTATGCTTGGGTAATCCGCGCCTTCGTTTGTCCCTTTCTATCTTCGGTTATCCTCATCATACCGCCACTTGGCACAATTCGGGCAGACTCTCCTCCCTTCCTTCCTATACTGACTGAGCAGAATGAATCGCCAACTGCGGCTCAGTCGGCGACCGGTAATTCGCATTTGCGGCTGAGTTGCTTGGCCATGAATTTTGAACCTGACAAGGAGATTTTGACTATGACTCGATATTTGGTTGCTGTGCTTCTGTTTTGCGCCCTTGTGACTGCGGGCAGAGTGTCGTCGCAGGCTCACGTATCACCGGCGGCCCCGCTCGCCGCATCCGATACTCTGATAACCGACGCGCCCGAACGCGGCATTTCCGAAGCGGATCGCCGTTTTGCGCTGCAATACTTCCAAGCCACTAAAGAGAAACTCTATGCGGCAACCGCCGGGCTTAGCGAAGCCCAATGGCGCTTCAAAGCCACTGCAGAGGGTTGGTCTATCGCGGAAATCGCCGAGCATATCGTCTTAGCAGAAGACCAGCTTTATGGCTTTGTGACCAATAAGCTGATGAAAGCCGCCCTCCCCTCTGACAGCAAACTCAGCGGGCTGACTGACCAGCAGGTGATCGCGGCCACTCAAGACCGCTCAAAAAAGTTTTCTGCCAATGAGCGCGGCTTGCCGACCGGGCGTTGGTCGTCCCGCGAAGAAGTGCTCAAAAACTTTGAGCAGACGAGAGCCCGAACCCTCGATCTAATCAAAGCCGCCCCCGACGACTTGCGCTACCGACTGGCGATGAACCCGGCAGCCGGTCAACCCATAGACGGCTTTCAGTGGTTGCTTTTTGCCAGCGCCCACTGCGAACGGCACCTTGCTCAAATTCAAGGAGTGAAAGCGGAAGCCGCCTACCCGCGCTCGGCAGTCGAACCGGAAGGGAGCGAAGCGGTTGTGAAGCATTTGAACGCCGCGAAAGAGAAATTTTTCGCAGCCGTCGCGGGACTCTCCCCCGCTCAATTGAACTTCAAACCGGCTGCCGACCGCTGGTCAATTGCCGAGATTGCCGAGCATATTGCCCTGGCAGAAACCTTTCTTTACGAAACTGTAACTGCCATCTTGCAATCGCCTGCTGCACCGGAGAAGAAGAGTGCCGTGCCGGATGCCGCCGTCTTGCAACTTGCCACCGACCGGACAAATCGTTTGCAGACGAGAGACTCTCTCAAACCGACTGGACGCTGGGGGACGCTCAAGGAGACGCTCAAACAATTTGAGCTGGCGCGCGCGCTCACCCTGACACTGGTACAAAATCAGCGCAGCCAATTGCGCTCGCATTTCGGAAAGTTTGGTTCACTGGATTTGGATGCCCATCAATGGCTGCTTTCCCTTGCCGGACATAGCGAACGCCATACGGCGCAGATCAATGAAGTGAAAGCGCACCCGGACTTCCCAAAGAAGTAATCAGCCTCCCAAAAGCAAAGGAGCGAAGGGAGCAGGCGAACAAAGCGTGAACATCTTGAAGCGCGATGGACAGCGCTATTGTGCCTTAAAGCTGTCACGCTCTTCGCCTCCCTCTCGATGCAGGGAGAAGGAGCAAAGCGCCGATCTTCTCCGATTTTCTTGCCTCGCTGCACAGCCATAACAGAATGAGCAACTCTACCCCACTGGACAACTCTCCCCTTTTCGCGGCACTCACGCAGCGGCGTGCCGCACCCTTTTTCTTGCGGTCTGCTGAGGCGATGATGACAAAAAAGCTCCCGCAATTGCTGCTTGTTCTACTGGTCGTTACCGATCTGCAATCCATCGCCGCCATCACTCCTTATCTTGCGCGCAGCTTACAGACATCGGCAACGATGATCTCGTATAGTTTAGTAGCCTATGCCATAGCCGCTGCGTTGGTGGCGGCGCTCTTGCGGTCTTTTCGTCACTATGCCGCACATCCGGCAGCCCTGCCGCTGGCCGCCTGCGTCTATGCTCTGGCCTGTTATCTGCCAGTCTTCTTGCCCGAAGTAGTGGTCTTTCTGAGCGCGCGCCCCGAGACTGGCTGAGCTGGCGGCGTCAGATCCGCGCTGACCAACTCATCGGTGGCGCAGGCT
>CAYXVU010000257.1:0-8177 GCA_964468725.1 uncultured Clostridia bacterium | reverse complement strand
GTGTTGTAGTAGTGCAGCGAAGCGCGCACGATCTTCAGCAAATTGCGCTCCTGCATGTCGAGCCGCGTGTAGGGCATTTCAGATGCCCATACATTGATCTGCTTAGCATTGAGTGCACGGCGCAATTCATTAGGGTCGCGGCCTGCAAGGGTGAACGACACGATGCCGCAACGCACTTCGCCTAGATCACAAACCGTCACCCCGGGCAGTTGCGCCAACTGCTCGCGCAACGAGGCGGCGAGGCGTTGCACGCGCTGCCAAATCGCTTCCAAGCCGAACCCCATCGCATAATCCAGCGCGACGCCAAGCCCGATCTTGCCCGCGTAATGGGTCTCCCAATTTTCAAATCGCCGCGCGTCACTGCGCATTACATAGGTGTCGCGCGCCGTCCACGTCGCCGCATGTAAATCCAAAAGCGGCGGCTCTAACCTTTCAATCACCTCGCGCCGCACATAGAGAAAGCCTGTGCCGCGCGGCCCGCGCAGATACTTGCGCCCGGTCGCCGAAAGCATATCGCACCCCGTCGCTTGCACATCTATCGGCATCTGCCCGACCGACTGACAAGCATCAAGCAAATAGAGCACACCGGCATCGCGTGCAACGCGACCAATCTCGGCAGCCGGATTGACCAATCCGCCATTGGTCGGTACATGCGTGATGGCGATGAGTTTGACGCGCTCGTCCAGCAAGTCGCGCAAGGCTGCAACCGAAGTCTGGCCATGCTCGTCGTTGGGAATGACTTCGACGCGTGCGCCCGTGCGCTTGGCAACTTGCAAATAGGCGATGTAGTTGCTCGCGTATTCCGATACGGCGGTGAGGATGCGATCACCAGTCTGGAAGGGAATCGAGTAAAACGCCATATCCCATGCGCGGGTGGCGTTTTCGACTATGGCAATTTCATCGCGCGCGCAGCCAAGCAGGTTGGCTGCCGCGTCGTAAGCATGCTCGATGGCAGCCTGTTCGCGCTCTGCGGCTTCGTAGGCGCCAATGTCGGCTTCGAGTTGCAGGTGGCGCGTCAGAGCTTCGACGACCGGGATCGGCATCAACCCCGCCCCCGCGTTATTGAAATGAATCAGGCGCTTGCAAGCGGGCGTGTCGCGCCGCGCCCGGAGCAGATCGAAAGCCGGGGTTGTCATCGTGTCATTCGGCATAGCGGATATTTACTCGAACCAGAAAGCAAACGGCAACTCGATGTCAGATGGGCAAATGATTTCGTGTAACAAGTTGTAATCAATTTGTGAATTCTTTGCCAACCATTGCATTGGCTGAAAAGCGACTCCTATAATTTCGACTTGCTTTATGAGTAGCGAAACCGTCTAATCGAAAAGAGCGTATAGCGCGTCGGACAACGAGACATGAAAGACCTGCAGATCAATGGAATACTCCCGCCGCTAACCACACCTTTTCATGAAAATGGCGAGCTTGACTGCGAGGCGCTGGCTCGCAATGTCGCGCGCTATAACGAAACCGGACTGGCAGGCTACGTCGCGCTCGGTTCGAACGGCGAAGCCGTGCACCTGTCCGCAGACGAACGCGTGCAAGTGATCAAAACCATCAAGCGTGCCGCCGCCGCCGATAAAATAGTCATCGGCGGCGTTAATGAATTCTCTACGCAGGCAGCCAGCGAAGCCTGTCGCCGCGCCGCCGATGTCGGAGCCGATGCCGCGCTTGTCGTCACCCCTTATTTTTATAAAGGTGCGATGACCGGCGACGTGTTCAGGCGTCACTTCACAGCAGTTGCGGAAGCTTCGCCGATTCCCGTCCTGCTCTACAACGTGCCGCAAAACACCGGCGTCGTGATCGAATCAGCGACGATTGCCGCACTCGCCGAGCATCCCAATCTTCTCGGCATCAAAGACAGTGCAGGCAACATGGGCGCGATGGCTGAAACTCTGCGTCGCGTGCCGGTTCGCTTTCAAGTTCTGACCGGCAACGCCAGCATTTTGTATCCGGCACTGGCCATGGGAGCCAAAGGCGCGATTCTCGCTGTCGCCTGTGTCGCACCGCGCCCGTGCGTCGAGTTGTACGACGCCGTGCAAGCGGGAAATCATGTCACAGCGCGCGAATTGCAAAATCGTCTTGCGCCGCTTGCCCACCTCGTCACCGTCGGCTTTGGCGTCGCCGGACTGAAAGCCGCTTTGGAGATAGCAGGGTTTGTCGGCGGCAGGCCGCGTTTGCCGCTTGCGCCGCTTGGTGAAACCGAAAGAGCCACCCTCAGCGCCGCTATGCGCGACAGCGGCTTGTTTGCAGAGCTTGAGTAAAAGATTCGGTTGAGAGGGGAAGGGTGAAGGTTGAAAGCTCCGGACGATGACCTTCATCCTTCCCCTCTCAACCGTCAACTTTATGGATTGCAGAGCATTGGATAAAAACATGACGGTTCCTTGTGCAAATCTCGAAGCCGCTGCTGAAAACCTGACAGACGCCATTCGCTTTACCGATATTCCGCGTACCTCGCCGCTGTTCACAGACTTTCTTTATCACTACGAGCGGGTCGCAGGATTTTATGCCGACTACGGGCGCGCGGTTGCGCCGCTTGCCCAACATGCCCGCCGCGTCGGCGCACAGGAGTTTGACCGCCAACGCGTACCCGATGCGCTCGAACGCATCAACCGCGAAGCGGGATCATCCGAACTCGCCTTCGCGCATATCGAGATGCTTCGCCGTCCGGGTTCGGTCGCCATCGTTACCGGTCAGCAGGCAGGTCTCTTCACCGGGCCACTCTACACCATTCATAAAGCGCTGACCGCCATCAAACTGGCTGCCTGCTTGCGCGAGCAGGGCGTTGAAGCCGTGCCGGTCTTCTGGATCGCCAGCGAAGATCATGATTACGAAGAGGTCAATCACGCGCGCGTGGTTGATCGAGATGGCGCAGTCAAAGAGGTGCGCTACGATGCGCGCGAGCGACGCGCCGACGCGCCCGTTGGTCACGTTCACCTTGATGAAGAGATCGAACGAAGCATTGACGAGTTCCTTGCTTTGCTGCCGCCGTCGGAGTTCATTGCCGAAATCGAAGCCGATTTACGCGCTTCTTACAGGCGCGGAGACGGATTCGCACGCAGCTTTGCGAAATTGCTAGCGCGCCTCTTCCGCGATTATGGCGTGGTGTTACTCGACCCGCTCGATGAAGAACTCAAGCAAGTAGCCGCGCCCCTATACGCGCAAGCCATCGAAAAGTCCGCAGAGATTGCTCGCGCCTTGATCGAGCGCAGCCGCGAATTGGAGGCCGCAGGCTACCACGCGCAGATTCACGTCTCCGAAGATATGGTTCCGCTCTTCGTTCTGGACGAAGAGCGCCGCGTCGCCATGGCGCAGCACGAAGATCGCTTTGTCGTGAAAGGTTCCGGGCGCACCTTTGCGAAACAGGAGTTGATCGAACTGGCGCAACGGTGTCCGAAATGTTTCAGCCCGAATGTGACCCTGCGCCCCATCGTGCAGGATTGGTTGTTGCCGACCGCCGCCTATATCGGCGGCCCAGCAGAGATCGCCTACTTCGCGCAACTGCAAGTCGTCTATCGCACGCTCGGTCGGCAGGAGCCCTGCGTCTTGCCGCGCGCCAGCTTTACGCTCGTCGAAGGCCGCCATCAAAAGGCCATGAAGAAGCATAAACTTGCGCTTGCCGATTTTTATGACGGCTTGCACGCAGCCATTACCAAAGTCGTCGAAAACAGCATTGATCGCGATACGGCGGCGGCATTCGAAGAGACGGAGCGGTTGCTGAATGAACAACTCGCTAAACTCGAACAATCGCTCAAGCGCAGTGATGGGTCGGTGATTGACGCGCTCAAACGGGCGCGCGAAAAGATGCTCTACCAACTCGAACACCTGCGCACGCGCTTCATTCATGCCAGCGCACATCGCGAAGAGGCCACCTACCGGCAGATCGAACGCGCCTACGCCTCGCTGATGCCGAACAAGAATTTTCAAGAACGCGAGTTGAATGTCTTCTATTTTCTGTCGCGTTACGGTTACGGGTTGATTGGCGAACTGTACGATGCGACCGAAGTCGGTTACTCCAACCATCGGCTGGTCTATCTCGGCGGCGTCGCCTCGCAAGTCGTCAATGCGAAGTGAATGGCGCAAACGGCGGGCTTGCACTAAAGTATCACCCGATGTCTGACGCCCACGCTCACGATCATCCCCATCACGAGCAGCGCAATCGCGTGCGGCTCATCGTGGTGCTGGCGCTCACCGTCACCTACATGCTGGCCGAAGCCATCGGCGGCTACCTGACCAATTCGCTAGCTCTCCTATCGGACGCCGGACATATGCTCACGGATGCAGCGGCGCTGGCGCTGGCGCTATTGGCCATGTGGTTTGCCTCGCGTCCGGCGACGATGCGAAAGACCTATGGCTACTATCGCATGGAGATACTGGCGGCGCTCATCAATGGCGTGGCGTTGGTGGTCATTGCGATCTTGATCGGCGTCGAAGCCTTCGAACGCATGCAATCGCCGGAAGCCGTGCGCGGCGCAGAGGTCATCTGGATTGCCGTCGGCGGTCTGGCCGTCAATTTGGTGAGCGCCTGGCTGTTGCACTCTGCACGTGCAGAGAGTTTGAACATTCACGGCGCCTTCTTGCATATCATCGGCGACGCGCTCGGTTCGGTCGGCGCGATCATTGCGGGCATCCTGATATGGGTATGGGGCTGGACGTTGGCCGACGCGCTGGTCAGTCTGTTGGTCTGTTTGCTGATCGTCTTCAGCGCCTGGAAACTCATCAGCGAATCGGTGAACATCCTGCTTGAAGGCACACCGTCGCACATTAACGTCAAAGCCCTCATTGATACCCTGCAATCGGTCGCCGGAGTCGTCAATGTCCATGACCTGCACGTCTGGACGATCAGTTCCGGCAAAGAAGCGTTGTCGGCGCACGTCACCATCGAAGCGAGTGCGGTTTATCAAAGCACGCTTGAAGCGTTGCAAGCGATGCTACGCTCCGAATACAACATCGGTCACGTCACCTTGCAATTGGAATTGCCGGAAGAGAGCGATGGCGGGCGACTCTATCAAATCCTTTCCAAAGGCGATGCCCGCGCCCGCGACAGCGCCCCGCATTAGGATAAAGTGAAGAGCGCTGAACCAGCCGAACTGATGAGCGCGGAATGAGGAACGATGAACCAATAGCAGTCTGTTGCGTTTCTGCCTGCTGTATTCAGCTTTCATCAGGCTGCCTTTCTGCTTACTTATCACTTGTCACTCGTTACTCGTCGCTGGTAAGAGAGAGTTGCTTTGACGTTGGTTGAAAAACGGGATCAGTTCAAATCGCTTGCGACGCCGCTTGCGCTCATCATATTGGGAATCGGCAGCGCCTATCTTTATTATTGGGCGCGCGACCTACACCGCTTCACCCAAGGCATCGCCGGATATATCAGCCTCTTCATTGGGCAATTTGCCATCTATTTGCTGGCAAGCTATGCGGTGTGGCGCAAACCGCAGACCGCGCCGCGTTGGGCTACGTGGCCGACGCTGGTGTTGGTTCTTCTCTTCGCCATCGCTTTTCGCGCGCCGCTTGTCAGCCAGCGACCCTATCTGTCAACCGATGTCTATCGCTATTTATGGGATGGGCGCGTGCAGGCTGCCGGGATCAATCCTTACCGATATGTTCCGGGCGCAGAAGAGTTGAAGCCGCTGCGCGATGAGAAGATTTTTCCGCAGATTAATCGCAGCGATTACGCGCCAACGCCCTATCCGCCCGTCGCGCAAGCGATCTATTATCTGGCTTATCTCATCAATCCGCTGAGCGTCACCGCCTTCAAATCTCTGATGTCAATCTTTGATCTGCTCGGCGTATTGGCGGTGATGCTGGCTTTGCGACGCACCGGCCTCGACCCGGCGCGGGCTATCGTTTATGCGTGGCATCCTCTGCTGATTCTCGAAGGCGCGCACACGGGGCACATCGAATCTCCCTTTATCGCTTTTCTCGCCTTTGCGCTACTGGCGTGGGCAGACAAAAGACCTGTGCTGACGGGCATCAGCATCGGGCTTGCGGCAATGGTAAAGTTCTATCCGGCGCTGGTGCTGCCGGTCTTTTTTTTCAGCGCGATAGAGAGCGCCGAAGTCAAAGATGTGAAGCGGTCAGTCAGCTATTGGCTCACACGCATTTGGCGCGCGCTATTTGAGCGCGCCAATCTGCTACTGATGGGAGCGTTTGTTGCAACGGTTGTGGTCGCCTATTTGCCCTATCTCAACATCGGGCTGGGCGTGTTTGCTTCGCTGTCGAACGAGTTCCGCGAAGAGGGTTTTGTTGAAACCGGCGAGCGGTACTTCTTTCTCAGTTTCGCGCGCCTGCTTGCGCCCGTGCCGACGGGGTTGTTTTTGGGCGGCGCGGCAATCGCATTAATCGGGCTTGGATTGAAATTGATGTTGCAAGCGAAACGCGATGTGCGCGAGGTTGCCAGCGCGGGGGTCGCTCTGATCGGGCTCTATCTGTTTGTGACGACGCCGCGATATTCATGGTATTACGCGTGGATTTTGCCCTTTTTATGCTTTGCGCCGCAGATCGGGTGGCTATACCTGACGGGCGCGTCAGTGCTGCTGTACGGTTTGTGGTGCATACCGAATGTCTATCCGGAAATGCCCATCTGGTTGGGACTCTCTCTGTACTTGCCGACGATCCTATTTCTATTTTGGAACCGCTGGCGCGCCGCAACCGGCAGCCGCTGGTTGAAGGTCGAAAGATGAAAAGTGACATTCGAACAGAATGGAGGCGAGGGTTGCGATTCACCCGCTTACCGCTTCATCTGATTGCAGCTCTCCTCTGATCCCTCTCATTCCCCGCTCTGTTGCAGGAGTTTGGCGACGATGCCCGTCCAGCCGGTTTGATGCGAAGCGCCGAGACCCGCCCCATTGTCGCCGTGAAAGTATTCATTAAATAAAACCAAGTCGCGCCAGTGCGGGTCGGTTTGATAGCGCTTATCTGCGCCGTGAACCGGGCGACGCCCGTCTTCGTCGCGCAAAAAGATGTGCGTCAAACGGCGCGATAATTCTGTCGCCACCTCTTCTAGGGTCAGCAGATTGCCCGAGCTGGTCGGAAATTCGACGCGATAGGCTTCGCCCAGATAGTGATGAAATTTTTGCAGCGATTCGATGAGGAGGTAATTCACCGGCAACCAGATGGGGCCGCGCCAGTTGGAATTGCCGCCGAAAAGACCGGTGCTCGATTCCGCCGGTTCGTAATCTACGCGATACTCCGAGCCGTTAGCGTGCAAGATATAGGGTTGGTGCAGATGACAACGCGACAGGGCGCGCACGCCATAGTCGGAGAGAAATTCGGCTTCGTCGAGCATGATCTTGAGCACGCGCCGCAAACGTTCCGGGTCAAGGATAGAGAGTAGACGCCGTTCTTTGTGTCCGGCTGTGCGCATACAGGCGACGTGTTGAACCAAGTCTTTGCGATTATCGATGAACCATTCGAGCCGATTTTTGAAGCCGCTCAACCGGCTGAGCGCCTGCGGTTCCAACGTCTCGACGGCAAAGAGCGGAATCAGCCCCACCATCGAACGCACTTTCAATGGGAAGCCATTGCCATCGGGCAAACAAAGCGCGTCGTAGTAGAAACCGTCTTCTTCGCTCCACAATCGCCCCCCATCGTTGCCGATATGATTGATGGCATGCGCGATATAAAGAAAGTGCTCCCAAAATTTGCTCGCCACGTCTTCATAAGCTGGGTCGTGATGCGCTAACTCGATGGCGATGGCGAGCATATTCAAACAGTACATCCCCATCCAACTGGTGCCGTCCGCTTGTTGCAAATAGCCGCCGGTCGGCAGCGGCGCGCTGCGATCAAAGACGCCGATATTATCGAGTCCGAGAAAGCCGCCTTGAAAGACATTGCGCCCCTCTGCATCTTTGCGATTCACCCACCAAGTGAAGTTGAGCAGCAGCTTTTGAAAGATGCGCTCAAGGAATTTCGTATCCCCTTTGCCGCAGCGCTTCTTGTCAATCTTGTAGACGCGCCAAGCCGCCCACGCATGCACGGGCGGATTGACATCTCCGAACGCCCATTCGTAAGCGGGCAACTGTCCGTTCGGGTGCATATACCACTCGCGCAGCAGCAGGATGAGTTGCTCTTTGGCAAAATCAGAATCTACTAAAGCCAGCGGCACGCAATGAAAGGCCAAATCCCACGCCGCAAACCAGGGGTATTCCCATTTGTCGGGCATCGAGATGATGTCGTCG
>CAYXVU010000256.1:0-8205 GCA_964468725.1 uncultured Clostridia bacterium | reverse complement strand
CAGTTTCTCGATCAATCCGACTAGCCAAACCATCGCTGGAGCCGGTGGCAGCGGCAGCGTGGATGTCACGACTTTCAACGGCTGCGCGTGGACAGCGGTCAGCAATGCGCCGTTTATCACCATCACCTCCGGCGCAGCGGGCAGCGGCAACGGCACAGTCAACTACTCTGTGGCGCTCAATCCCAACAACGCACCGCGCACCGGCACGATGACCATTGCCGGAGAGACCTTTACGGTCAATCAAGACCCCAACCCCGCGGGCTGCTCGTTCGTCGTCACTCCGATGTCGCAAAACTTCCCACCCGCGGGTGGCAGCAACTCCGTCCGCGTCACGGCAGCACCGGGTTGTGATTGGACGGCGGTCAGCAACGACGCCTTTATCACCATCACCTCCGGCGCAGGGGGCAGCGGCAATGGCACAGTCAACTACTCTGTGGCCGCCAATCCCGATGCTGCGATGCGAACCGGCACGATGACCGTCGCAGGGCAAACCGTCACCATCACGCAAGACCCTGCGCCGTGCATTTTCAATATCAACCCGACGTCGCAAAGCTTCCCGTCCGCAGGCGGCAGCAACTCCGTCAGCGTCACAGCGCCGGGCGGCTGCGCGTGGACGGCGGTCAGCAACGATGCCTTTATCACCATTACCTCTGGCGCAGCGGGCAACGGCAATGGCACAGTCAACTACTCTGTAGCAGCCAATTTGGGAACCACTAGCCGCACGGGTACCATGACGATTGCCGGACAAACCTTTACGGTAATGCAGAGTCCAAGTTGTACGTTCGTTCTGAATCCGACCGTTCGAAATGTCGCCGCAGCCGGTGGAACCTTCTCCTTTACCGTCACGACACAAGCTGCCTGCACGCGAACGGCGGTCAGCACGGTTCCCTGGATGACGGTCACCGGCGGAGCCAGCGGCACGGGCAACGGCACCGTTACCTATCGCGTGGATCAGAATTTAACCGGAGTAAAACGCACGGGGATGATCGTCGTCGAAGGAGTCAAGCATACCGTTACGCAAGGCAATTGATGGGCGTGTCAGAAGACACCCCCATCAATTCAATGCGGGCGAAGCGAAACGGTCGCAGCCGATTGTGACGGACAGTTGAGCAAGATGGCAGCTACGACTTACATCAATAACCGCGAATCAACACGAATCCAAGTCTCTGATTCGTGTTGATTCGCCCGATTGGCCGTTACGTGATGCCTTCAGAGAGCGACCTTCTATAGCAATTTGCAATTGCGTGTGACGCAGGGCAAGTCTCTCTGCCCCGTCTTTGCGTTCTCTGCGGTGAATCCGTTTCCGATTCCAGTCAACCGCAAGTTACTGTGGGAGACGGTATCTTGCCCGATTCCGCTGTTCTCCAGATTCAATACCTTCTCTCGACAATTCACAGGCGAGGCTAAGGGCGTGCGCCTGTGCCAAGAGTTAGTGATTCTCCGGTCGTTTGTTGGCGTTGGTCGGTTTGTGTTCGGGACTCTTTTCATCGGGCGCGGGCGGCTCGACATCAATCGGAATCTTCTTTGGCGGATCAATCGGGGTTGCGTCTTCCACTTCGCCGGGTTCTTTGTGCAACTTGGCATTGGGTTGCGGATGTTCTCCGCTTTCCGTGATGCAGCTTTCATCCGGCTCTGTGCCTTGCACAAAATATTCGGTGCGTTTGACGGTGCACAGCGAACTGGCCAGCCACCCCGTAGTCGGGTCAACCTCGACACTGACGATGCCATCAGGTTTTTGAAAAGCGCTACCGGCCAGATCAGGGCGCAACGCAAGAGCTTGCTTCATGAAGTTCACCCAAATCGGCAATGCCGATTTCGAACCTTCCAGCCCTAACTCTGCGTTGTCATCGAAGCCAACCCAGACGACGCAGACGATGTTCGATGTGTAGCCCGCAAACCAGCCGTCCCGCGAGGTTCCGGTTTTGCCTGCGGCGGTGGCCGTAAATCCCATCGCGCGCGAACGTGCGGCGGTGCCTTTATTCATCACATCTTGCATGACGTTGGTCATCAGCCAAGCGATTTCAGGGCGCAAAGCGGAACGCGACTCGGCGCTCACGGTGCTGACGCTGGCGCCGTCCGAATCGGTCACCCGTTGGAGCGGTGAGGCTTGTGAGAGCTTGCCGCCATTGGCGAAGGCGGTGTAGGCGGAAGCGATTTGCAGAGGGGTAGCTTCGGCAGCGCCGAGCGCCGTCGAAGGCAAGGCCTGCGGGCGCGGCAGCCCGAGTTTTTCCGCCATGCGCGCGACTTTGTTATAGCCGACGCGCTCGGCGATCTGCACGGTGACGACGTTGAGCGAGCGCGTCAACGCGTCACGCAAGGTGACCTCTTTGTTCGAGAAGGTGTCGCCGAAGTTGCCCGGTTCATAGGTTTCGCCGCGACCGTAATAAAAGGTCTTCTTCTCGTCCATAAAGCGTGAGGCCGGAGTGATGACCTCTTCGTCGGCGTCTTCGAAGGCGGAGTTGAGCGCAGCGGCATAAACGATAGGTTTGAAGACTGAGCCGGGTTGTCGTTTGGCTTCCACCGCGCGATTCAACTGACTGCGCGAGTAGTCGCGTCCGCCGGTCATTGCCAATATCTCGCCGGTCTTGGCATTGAGGGCGATGAGGGCGGCTTGCAAAGTGCCCGACGGCACGGGGTTTTTGCGACGTTTAGAAAAGATCGGATCGAGTACGGCCACTCCGTCGCTCAAGGCCTTGTCCGCCGCGCGTTGTAAATCTAAATCAATCGTCGAATAGACGCGAAATGACTCTCTCGATAGATCGTGCCCGGCGAGGTCGTCGGCCAGTTGCTGCTGCAAATAATCGGTGAAGTAGGGCGCATCGGAGTTCATCGCGCTGCGTTTGGGTTGTACGTCGAGGTTGGTGGCTTTCGCCTTGTCGGCAACGTCGCGGGTGATGTGTCCGGCTTCGACCATAGCATCGAGTACGGTGTTGCGTCGCGTTTTACTCCGCTCTTTATGGCTGTAAGGCGAATAGAGACTCGGCCCGCGAATGATACCGGCCAAGAAGGCGCACTCCGGCAGGGTGAGATTGACCACATCTTTATTGAAGTAGGTTTCTGCAGCTTCGCCGACGCCGTTGATCGAGTAGCTGCCCGATTGCCCCATGTACACTTCATTGGCGTAGAGTTGAAAGATTTCATTTTTCGAGAGTTTGGTTTCCAGTGTGACGGCAATCATCATCTCTTGCAACTTGCGTCCCCACGTGCGTTCGGGGGTGAGGAAGAAGTTTTTCACCAACTGTTGCGTGATTGAAGATCCGCCCTGTTGAATTTCGTTCTCTTCGACATTGCGTCGCAAGGCGCGCATGATGCCGCGAAAGTTGATGCCGACGTGATTGAAGAATTGACGGTCTTCGATGGCGACGACGGCGTTGATGTAATCTTTGGGCAGGTCTTGAAAGGAGACGATCTTTTGCTTTTGCCGCTGTTTGTCATTCGACATGGCGGTCATCAATTCGGGTTCGAGTTGGGCGCTGTCAAGATTGCGTTTGCTATCGAGGTCGGTCAGTTTGGCGATGCCTTTGCCATTTGCTGCAAAGGCGATTGAGAGATTGGGAAACTGCCGCACCCCATCAATGACCGCATCGCTGCCGGTATGGATTTCCAAGGCCTGATTTTTAATTTGATAGCGCCCGCGTTTCGAGTCGGCCTCTTTGGAAGATTCGACGTAGCCGAGGTTATCGAGATAGCTTTTGATCGCCGCCAATGTCCATGCTTGCCCGGTGCGAATCGTGCGCGGCGCGGCGTAAATGCCGGTCGTGCGAATCAGAATGTCGCCGCGAAAACGCGCATCAATCATCTTTGAATATTCGAGATAGAAATAGCTGAAGACGCCGACGACGATCAGCGTCAAGCTCCCGATGATGGAAAAGGTGAGCGGCGAAAAGATGCGGCGCAGCAGACTCTTCTTATGAGCCGCTGATTTTTGAAGCACCCGGGTTCGCGGTTTTCTCGTAACAGTTGCCAAACGACTTATATCCCCAATCTAAAAAATTTGGGGGTTAGATACCTGCCAGCGCGAATTGGTTTGTCGCGGTGAGGGCAAGAAAACTCTAGCACTGCGAGTTGCTCAAAACAAGCAGGGATGGTGAGGGGAATCCGGCTACAGACGGCCATGAGTCACAGACTGAGAGCGCCGCCTGATAAAAAAGAGCGGCGCTCTCAGTCTGCCAAGAGGTCGGGCGGGCGTAGCCCCGAATCAGTTCGATTTCTCTACGAAGTCGCCGATGTTGACTTCTTCCGTGGTGCGTGTGATGAGCGCGACGGCGGTGTTATTTTCGACTTTGAGGATAATCATTTCGCCGAGGACTTTGCGTGGAATCTGCGGGCGCGCCTCATAGATTTTATCTTTCGGCTCGGCGGGCGCAGCTTGCGAGAAGGTCCCGCCGTGATAATGGCGGCTTTGATAGCCATCGCTCTTGCGCGGACTGACGTTATCTTTCGGCGCGTTGACTACGCGTTCGCGCCGGTTGATCTGACGGAAGATGGTGAAGTAATCGCCGGGCTGTACGCCTTGTCGGCTGCCCAAATCAATGAAGGCGACGGTGTTGGCCGAAAAGTATTCGGCGTGGCGCGGCGACATAACGATCTGTCCGGTGATGCCGCCGGAACTCTCTCCGTAGCGCGGCAGCGGACGCGGGTCGCGCGGCGCGGGTGCGGTCTGCTCTTCGTAAGGTTTGAGCAGATCGCCAAGCAAAACATCTTCGCAGGAGACCAACACTTCGGCGACGGCTGTATTGGCATGCACTTCGATGACGCGCACCATGCCGAGTTCGCGGACGAAGTAACCGATTTTTTTCTTCTTCTTAAACGGGTGTTTGACCACTCCCATCGGGCGCAGGACATAGTAGACAGCGCCGGAACGAATGCCGCTTTCGCGCCCTTTGTTGAGGAAAACGACCTGCCCTTGCGCATAGGCATCCTGCATGTTTTCGCGGTCGCCGCCGACGATCTTCACCTCTGCATTGGGCGCAAAATCGGAGATGAAGCCGGTGCAATAGACATCGGCGCGTTTGAGTACGGGGTCGCGTTCGTCGCGGTTGTCGGAAGCGCGATTGGCGGTCGGCATCGCCCAGCAGACAGAGGCAAAGATTGCCACGACAATGGCAAAGCGTGCAGTTCGTTTCATGGCTACTCCTTCGAGTTTGGGTGGGAGCGAGGTGTGGGAATCACAGGGGCAGACAGCAGATGCTCACTGGCCGCAAAGTATCAAAGTCATCAAGGCAAGTCAATAATTAAGTCTTTCCGCGCCCCGTGCGTTGTCACCCCTGTGACGAAACCCATTTGAGACCGATGATGCCGCTGATGATTAGGAAGAGACAGACGAGACGCGCCAGAGCACGAGACTCTCCCAACAACAGCATGCCGACGAGGACAGTGCCGACCGCGCCAATGCCTGTCCACACAGCATACCCCGTGCCAACCGGAATGGTTTTGAGCGCCTGCGCGAGCAATACAAAACTCAGAATCATGGCCGCGATAGTGGCAAGACTCGCCCAAAATTTCGTAAACCCTTCGGTGTATTTCAAGCCAATCGCCCAACCGACCTCGAAGAGTCCGGCGATGAAGAGATAAACCCAAGCCATCCGCTTTCTCCTTTGTCAATATGAACGGCGCATAGGAGGCTCGCTCTTATGCGCCGTTTTCATCAAATCAGATTGCGATTGTCGCTGCTCGTTACTTCAAATCCTGAAGCTCTTTGATGCGCTTTCTCATAGCGCGGATGAAGGTGTCGGTCTCCGCCTGTGTAAAGTTCCCGGCTCGAAACGCATCGCTCAATTGTTTATCCGACAGCCGCGCCAGCAGGTTGCCCATCCAGCGCGCGTGTTCAGTCGGGATGCCGCGCAGCGCTTCGCGGTTTTTACCATCATAGTTGAATTTGACGATGCCGCCCGTAACCTTTTCAACCAGCGGCTCAGAGGCATAGCCTGCGGCGCTGCCTTTCGACCCTCCCGGCAAATCTTTGAGCGCCGGAAATCTGCGAATGCGGATGGGGTTGCCGGTTGAGCCGAGCGTGCCGCCGAGGTCGCCGACATAAAAGACGCGCTTGTTGCGGTCGCCGCCGCTCTCTTTGTTTGGGCGCGCGACTTTATTGTTTTCGTCTTTCAAGTCCCAGTTGTTCAAGAAGGCCATCAACGTCTTCAAGCCGTTCAACTCGCGCGTGCCGTTGAAGCGATTGGCGCGCCACGACCAGGTGCCGAGTTCTTTTAAGCCATCATCGCGGCGTTCGAAGCGCACATCCCAAATGTCGAAGCCGCCGCGACTGTCAACGTGCGTATCTTTGACGAAATAGACTTGGTCTACGTGATAGCCGACCGCCCAGACGATGCGCGAGGCCGTTGTTTCGGGTCGGGCTTCGGCTCCGAATTTCACTGTCCATTCGCGTTTTTTATCGTCTTCGACGATGATCTTTTCCGAGGTGCCGGAGGACGAGCGTTTGATGAATTTGTATTTGCCGGAAGGGTTCGGCGCACCGCCTTCGCCGCCGTTGCCGTAGAACAAGTCGCGGCTCTCCAAATCGGCTGGCTCTTCCCACATCACCGCGCGCCCGCCGTTGGGGTCGTCCATCGCTTTATCGTCGTCCTTGTCTTTTTTATCTTTCTTTTTGTCCTTGTCCTTGTCTTTGTCCTTGTCCTTATCCTTCTTCTCTTTGTCTTTCGCCTCCATCTTCTCTTGCGTGTTGGCCGAAGCATTGAGCGAAGCGGTTGTGGAAATCGCACTCGTCAGCCCGACTAACAAAGCGACAAGCAGAAGCGCGCAAGCCATTCTGATGTTTCGCGACATGGGTCTCCTCCTAAGCTGTGAAATCGCCGTTTATTATAAACGCGGGCTGCAAGAGTGCAACCTAGATCGGGTTTCCGGTCGAAGATCGAGGGAGAAAAGTTGAAGGCCGAAAAGAGCCGATTGAGAGTCGAAAATCGAAGGTAGCCGGTCGAAAATGAGCGGCTGAATGGCCGGGATGAGAAGGTCGCCGCTCGCTATTCCGTCAGATCACCCCTCCATCCCTTCAGGTTGTCACCCTCAGCAGAGCGCGGCGCTCAACGTGCTGCCGTACTGGCGCGTTGGACGATGAGTTCGACGGTGCATTCCTTGAGGATGCCGGTGATCGAGTTGGTCAACTCCGGCGTCACTTTTACGCGCACGAATTGGTTGGGTTGAATGCGCGCAATCGTTCCGTCTTCCATCACCACTTCAAAGCTGATGTTGCAGTCGCCGCGGTGCGAATCGAGCAAGGCATAGAGGCGTTCGAGCCGGTCGCCGTCAATGGTTTCGACCGGAAACCGCAGAACGACGAGCCGCGTACTGCGTTCGCGGAGGTTTTCAAGGGCTTGAATCTCGTCGGCGATAATGGTCATCGCGCCGCCATCGTCAATCTCCAAACGACCTTTGACTAACAGGGCTGCGTCGTTTTGGATCAAGGCGCTGGCTTTGTTGTGAGTGTCCGGCCAAGCGACGATCTTGACCGAGCCATACTGATCTTCGAGGTGGAAGAGCGAGAAGCGATCCCCTTTCTTCGTCATCTTCACCGCCAACTCCATGACCATACCGGCAATGGCGATCTGCGCGCCGTGATGGTAACTGGTCAGCTTGTCTACGTCAGCGTTGGCGAAATCACGAATTGCGGATTCGTATTTCATCAACGGATGGCCGGAGATATAAAAGCCGAGCGTCTCTTTCTCGCCTTTGAGCAACTCTGCCTGCGACCAGTCCGCAACCGACGGCAGCGGAGGATCGGCCACCGGCATCACATCGGCAAATGCGCCGAAGAGATCGGCTTGCCCGCTGGCTTTCGATTTCTGTATGCGTTGCCCGCTTTCGATGGCCGCGTCAATAGCCGCAAACATCGGCGCGCGAGTATGGCCGAGCGAATCGAAAGCTCCAGCGCGAATCAAACTTTCCAGCACCCGTTTATTGACGGCGCGCAAGTCCACGCGCTCGGTGAAATCATAGAGCGAGCGGAAAGCGCCGCCTGCCGTGCGCGCTTCGGTGATGCAAGCGACCGCCGATTGGCCGATGCCTTTGATGGCGGCCAGCCCGAACCGAATGGCGTGCCCTGTAGCGGTGAAGTTGTCGAAACTGGCGAAGATGTCACCAGAGTAAAAGTCGGTGATCGAGTCGCCGGTATTTTTATGCAAGGCTGGATCGGCGGCGAAATCAACGCCGAAATCGGTAAAACCGCCCTTGGTGGCGCTATAGATGGAGTGC
>CAYXVU010000255.1:0-8389 GCA_964468725.1 uncultured Clostridia bacterium | reverse complement strand
ACCGGAAAGGCGAACATCATCTTTGCCGTTTCATTGTACAACTCGATGGCATCGGGTTCGCTCTCGAGCAGGAGTTTGAATTTCAACCACCATCCGGCCTGCCCTCTGCGCAACTTGACGTTATGTTCGCTGGTGGGTGAGACGAGATAAATATCTTCGCCGCGAAGGTCGCAAATGCCCATGCGAATCGGGTGTGCGCTAATCTGTTTGCGCAGGTGCGGGTTGATCTGACCAAAAGCTCGCCATTCCCAAATATCGCCTTCTTCTGGTGGTTTGTTCATTGTAGAAAGGGTCTCGACTCAGTCCGCGCCTTCGGCATAAGCAGCAGTAGTCGCTGGGTCATTCGGGTCTTCCGTTATCGGCGGGAACAAGCGATCTTCAATCATGCGAAGAATCTTTTCCGGCGCTTCCTCTTCAAGCGCCAAGCGTTTGGCCTCAATAATGATCTGCGTAATCTCTGCTGCTCGATGTCCGAATCTGGGGTCAGCTTTGACGATGTCCTCGATCACCCGCACTTCGCGCTCGCTGCGCGGCGTGTCGTGGGAAAAGTTCAGCGCCACCGCCAACTGCTTGGGCACCGTTTTATTGTTGAGAATCAGGCCGAGTGGATTGATCTCTTCCATCGCCTGCTCTTTCAGTTTGCCGAGTTGCAACAACGAAGTCTTAAAAGCCAGTTGACCGCGCAGCGTCAGTTCGATGATGGGTTTTTTCCAATCGTCTTCCGCCTCCGGCGTTGTCCACTCGCGGCGCAAGGCGGCAAATATCTCTGCCCGCACGGCGTCTGGGTCGTCCTGACTTGCGATCTGATATTCGACGCGCTTGAAGGGGCGTTGAAAATAGTCTGTGCCAGCGCTGAAAAATTCCGTTTTGACCTGTGCGCCATCCGTTTCGACCAGATAGGCACCGCGTGTAACGCCTGATTCATCCACGCTACAGGCTTCCAGAGAGCCGGGATTGAATGCCCAGTCTTCAATCTGAAACTGTTTATGGGTATGGCCGAGCGCCAGATAATCAACGCCCTCTTTTAAGGTGACCAACTTGGATAGGGATAGAGCATTTTGTATGGGGCGATTGAGTTGGCCTTCGATGTCCGAATGTAAGAGCAGGATGTTGGTTGCATCGCTGCGGCGATGGGTGCGAACTTCTTCTGCCAGCAGCGGCAGCGCCTGTCCCACCGTTGTGCCAAACCAGATTGAGCCGAAGATACGCGCATCGCCGATGTCGATATAGCCGCCGCGCGCATCGGTTTCATCCCATGCCTTTAAGATCGGTTTGCCGTCGAGCCATTCCGGTTCGAGCAGTTTGAGATAGCCCCACTGCGAAAAACTGCGTAGCCAACTGAAGCGCGAGAGGGATTCGTGTGCATCGTGGTTGCCTTCAATGACAATGACAGGGATGCGTTCGGCTTCGAGTCGGCGTAGCATCAGCATGGCGTGATTGGCAGCCTGCGGGTCCACTTGACGACGGTCGAAGAGGTCACCGGCAATCAAGACAAAGTCTACGCGTCTGCCAAGCGCGTAACGCTCGATCACTTCGCGCCAGGCGCGAAAGAAGTCGCTTGTGCGATCAGGCAGATTATAGCGTTTGATGCCGAGATGAATATCCGAAATATGTAAAAATCTTGCCATGCCAATTCTGCTTCGGCAGTTGCGCGGACAATCTTTCCGTCACCCTGCCGCATCGTCTGCCATTCGCCAATTCGACGACTGCAAGCGCTGAGGGATTATAGCGGGGCGTTCCCGAATTTGGGAATGCATTCAGAGGCGGCGGCCTGCTATGGTAAACTGGCTGACGAGAAACCCCAGATTTCAACTTTGGGAGTAGAGCACGTGTCAGACAATCGCATTGTGTCGGGAACCCCGGAAGACTCTGACGAGCAGAGCTTCGAATTGAGCCTCCGACCGAAATGGTTACGCGAGTATATCGGTCAACAAAAAGTCAAAGAGAATCTTTCGATCTTCATTGCTGCCGCTCGCAAACGCGGGCAGGCGCTCGATCATGTCCTGCTGTATGGCGCGCCGGGCATCGGCAAAACCACGCTTGCCCATATTGTTGCCAACGAAATGGGCAGCGACATCAAAACCACCGCCGGGCCGGTAATCGAAAAAGCCGGAGACTTGGCCGCATTGCTCACCAATCTGGCGGAGGGTGATGTCTTGTTCATTGACGAAATTCATCGCCTCAATCCGGCCATTGAAGAGATTCTCTACCCGGCGATGGAAGACTATCAACTTGACATCATTATCGGACAAGGGCCTTCGGCGCGTTCGATCAAGATTGATTTGCCGCGGTTCACTCTGGTCGCCGCAACCACGCGCGCCGGACTGATTACCGCGCCGCTCAGAGGGCGTTTCGGTATTCCGTTGCACCTGGATTTTTATCAACCGGAAGATTTGGAGATCATCGTTTCGCGCTCGGCGGCGATTCTCGGCGTGCAGATGGAGACCAACGGCGCGGTCGAAATTGCCCGGCGGTCGCGGGGCACGCCGCGCATCGTCAATCGTCTGTTGCACCGCGTGCGCGACTTTGCCGAAGTCAAGCACGATGGTTTGGTCACCGACGCGATTGCGCGCGAGGCCTTAGATCGCATGGAGGTTGATGAATACGGACTTGATGAAGTAGATCGCAAGCTATTGCAGACGATCATCGGCAAGTTTGATGGCGGCCCGGTCGGACTGGGTACGCTCTCTGCAGCCATCAGTGAAGACAAGGATGCAATCGAAGAGATTTATGAGCCGTATTTAATTCAGATCGGGTTTCTCAATCGTACGCCGCGCGGACGCGTCGCTACTCGTCGCGCTTATGAGCACCTCGGCTTTGACCTGCCAATCAATAACGGAGCGCGGGAGCAAGGAAATCTGTTTTAACTCACGCCCGCCGCGCAAAAGAATGCGGCAAGAGCACAGAACTTGCCGCATTCTCCCCGTGACAAGCCTTTGCTGCCGGTAGTGAAGAAATCGGTTTCGGCTACGGGCAGCATTTTCTCTGCAACTTTTTTTGAGAGCGGGTCACTAACCGAGTGACCGCGTAGAAAGTGTCCGAAAATTCGGATTGTAAAAAAAACGTAAAAACGCCGTAGCGGACGAACTTTACGGAACCTTCTGCGTTAGAATTGGCAATCAAGGGTGAAGCTGCGGTGTTTTCTTGCCGATCCGCACGGGAGAAACTGTTATGAGAAAGGTAGAGCGATCAACCAAGTTGGCTTGTGGCATCGGGCTTCTGGCTTTGAGCCTGGTTATCGCACCATTCTCGGTCGGAGAATGTGGGATACAATCACGCCTCTGCTCGAAGATGAATTCCCTGATTATCACCTGGACACAAGTGGCCGGATCGTTTGCTTTCAGTCAAGGCACGATCAACCCTGCCCATCTTTATGTTCGCAGCGAAAGCGAGCCGCTCGACTCATCGGAGAAATCGTTGGCTTCCGAAGGGCTGCGCTGTCAACTCGAACCGGTTTTTGAAGAGGGTGACGCAAGCGAGTTGAGCGCGCGTCAACTGGCCGAGCAGACGACCAACCGCTATCAATTGACTTCGGTATCACAGCGCGTTAGCAAGCTGAAAAAGGTGAAGCGCAAAGAGATCCTAGCGAAAGTGCGTCCGGTTATTGAACCGGCAGTTGCCGCGCCAATTCCTGCGCCGGAAGTGGCAGAGGCCGAGAACGCACTGAACTTTGAGGAAGGCTCTTCTCCCTTTACCGTGGAATTCTCTGAAGGGGTCATCAACATCGAAGCCGAGACGCTTTTGGAACCGTTCAGCGAGACGGAGATTATTCTGACGGCGACACCGCTTACCGAACCACAACCGAAGTTTGAGCCGGTGCAAACGGAATCTGAAGTGAACCTGAAACCGAATCCGTGCTCAGCAAGACCGTCGGTCGAACCTCTGACGCTCCCGGTGCCGTTTTTGCGACCGCCGTTTGAAAAGTTTTAAGCCACACTGGCAACTATTCTCCTCCTCGCGCAGAGTTCGACTCGCAGATTGCGACGAACTCTGCGCTTCTTGTTTTTACGCTCCTGAAAATATCGTGTCGCAAAATTGACGCGGGCATCGGCTAGCCATAGAATCGGAATCTAACATCCGCTGATTTGCAGAGGGAGAGATAAAATGGCGAAACCTGTCACGATGAAAAAGAGAATGCGCGAGTTGTTGCTCTTTATCCCGAATCTGATGCGCCTGTTGTTGAGCTTGCTCAAGGATGCGCGCGTCTCGTCAGCCGATAAAGCGATCCTTGCCGGGACGATTCTCTATGTCATCGCACCGATTGACGTGCTGCCGGATTTCATCCCATTCATCGGGCAAGTGGACGATGCCTATCTGATCGCCATCTCTGTTCTGCGCCTGCTCAATCGCGCCGACCGCTTGGTGGTTCTACATCACTGGAAGGGCGAATCGAATATCAAAGATTTGGTCACTAACATCGCCCGCATCGCAGAGTACTTTCTTCCTCAGCGGCTCAAGAATGTGTTGGTCGGACGCATCGAACCGAAAGCCAAACTGGTGGCGGTTGCGACTCCGCCAGCCGTAAACGAGTAACTGACGACTCGCTTACTCGTTCAATGCGCCAAGCAGTTTGTCATGGATGCCGCCGAATGAACCATTTGACATAATGACTACGACATCCCCTGATTGCAGCCGCGGTACGAGAGTCGGAATAAGGCTGTCGAAAGTGGCCGCGTACTCGGCATCGCGCCCGCGTTGCCGAAGCGATGCAATCATCTCGTCCGGCGCGATGCCTGTCTCTGCCGTGTAGCGTTCGGGGTGAAACAACGGGCCGAGCACGATCATCTCCGCTTCCGCTAGCGCCGATTCAAAGGCTTTCTGAAACTCTTTACGTTGCGCCGTGTAGGATCGTGGCTCGAAGACCGCGATGATTCGGCGATGCGGATATTTGTGTCGCGCCGCGCGTAGCGTCTGTTGCACTGCTGTCGGATGATGCGCAAAATCATCAATGACCGTAACCCCGCGCGCTATACCACGCACCTGCATCCGGCGCTTCACGCTCTTAAAATCTGCAAGCGCGTCAGCGACGGCTTGGCGATCTAGACCGAGAGCTTCGCAAGCCGCAATGACGCCGAGGCAATTGCGGATATTGAATTCACCGACCAACGGCGTTTGATAGCGACCATAGTGATGGCCATCAACCGTCACCGCAAAACTCGTCATCTCACTCGCAAAATCTATGGACTCCGCTTGCCATCGGGCTCCCTCTTCTAAGCCGAAGGTCTCGACGGCAGAGAGCGCGTAAGTGGTAGTCAACTCGCGAACGATTGGCGAGTCCCATCCGGCAATGAGATGGCCACGCATCGGAATCAGATTGATCAACCGGCTGAAGGCAAACTTGACGGCTTCGAGGTCTCGGTAGATGTCTGCGTGATCGAACTCAACATTATTGAGGGTGACCAGATCGGGCAGGTAATGCATGAATTTCGGCCCTTTATCAAAGTAGGCCGTGTCATATTCATCGCCTTCGATGACGAAGTAACGGCTCTCCGTTACGCGAAAAGAGGATTGAAAATTTTCAGCAACGCCGCCGATGAGAAAGGCAGGATGGACGCCCGCTTTCTCCATTGCCCAGGCCATTAGTGAGGTGGTCGTCGTCTTTCCGTGAGTGCCCGCGATGACCACCGAATACCGATTGCGGATGAAGTTCTCTTTGACGACGGCGGCCATCGAAGTGTAGTACAACTTTTCATTGAGGACGTATTCAAGTTCGGGATTGCGCCGCATGATGGCATTGCCGACGACGACGACATCCGGGCGCGGAGTGAGATTCTCCGGGCGAAAGCCCTGGGAGACCGAAATCCTCAACCGCTCCAACTCGGTCGACATCGGCGGATAGACATTCTCATCGGAACCGGTGACCTCGTGACCTTGCGCTTTGAGCATGCCAGCCAGCGAAGCCATCGCTGTGCCGCAAATTCCGATCAGATGATAGTGCTTTTTTTTCAATAGAACTCTCCTCGTAATTCGATAAGCCCTGAGTATAACTGCGCGAAAGTTTGCTTGAAAAGCTGCGCAGACCGGTTGCTTGCACGGCTAATGAGCTTATGAAAAAATCTCCGCGCGGAGGTTTGGTTTCACGTATCCGGCGAATGCAAGCGGATGGAGGGAACGGTATGAGAGCTCTACAATTTGATGGCCAGTTGACCCTAACCGACGCCGCTCCTGTGCCCCGCCGCGCCGGAGAGGCACTGATCGAAGTGCTGTGCGCAGGCATCTGCAATACGGATTTGGAGATTGTTAAAGGGTATGCCGGTTATCGAGGCATTCTCGGCCATGAATTTGTTGGTCGGGTTGCTGAAGCTGAGACGCCCGATTGGATCGACAAGCGTGTTGTCGGCGAAATTAATGTCGGTTGCCGGCAGTGCACTCTCTGTCAGACAGGCGACTCCCGCCACTGTGCTGCGCGAACGGTGCTCGGCATCAAAGGGCGCGATGGGGCTTTTGCCGACTACCTATCGCTGCCGGTTGATAATCTGTTGGCAGTGCCGGACACCATTAGCAATGAGCAGGCCGTATTTATCGAGCCGCTTGCGGCTGCCTGCCACATCCTTGAGCAAGTCGAGATTGGCACTTCGGCGCAGGTTGCCGTGATTGGCGACGGCAAACTTGCGCAACTGATTTTGCTTGTCCTTGCGCAAACCGGCTGCTCGCTTACCATGATCGGAAAGCATGAAGAGAAGCTAGCGCTGGCGCGTCAATACGGAGCGCAGGTCTTGCAACTCAACGGTGAGGCCGCGAGACCACAAGATTTGCCCGTTGAAAGGCTTGCGATCCAGATGGAGAAGAGCTTCGATGTGGTGATTGAAGCAAGTGGTTCGCCCACCGGTTTGCCTCTCGCGTTGCGGCTCTTGAAACCGCAAGGGGTATTAGTTTTGAAGTCCACTCACCATCGTCCGACGCCAATTGATCTCTCCCTTTTGGTGGTGAAGGAAATCCGCTTGATTGGCTCTCGTTGTGGCCATTTCTCTGCGGCAATTAACTTGTTGACGACGCGAACCGTCGATGTCGCGCCGTTTATTTCGCACCGGCTTTCTCTCGCCGATGGATTGCAGGCTTTCGAGCAGGCAGCCCTGCCCTGCTCTCGCAAAGTGCTTCTTTTCCCCTTGCTTCCTGAGATAGTAAAACCTTGAATGAGGCTTCCAGAACCTGTTTCGGGGTTTGTACGCGAAGAAATTAGTTGACACTTGCCCGACTACCTGCTATAAAGCGCGACAGTGCGGATACTAGATATGGTAGCGACCCTGAGATTGCACCACGACATTTAGGAGGAACAATGAATCAAGGAGACTTGATTGAAAAGGTTGCGCGTTCGGCTTCCATCACCAAAGCGGAAGCAGAGCGCGCTATCAATGCGGTTAAAGGAGCAATCACGGATAGCCTGCGAAAGGGCAGAAAGGTAACTCTGGTGGGGTTTGGCACTTTTGCCATCAGTCATCGCAAAGCGCGCCGCGGGCATAATCCCTATACCAGCGAAGCGATGAAGATTCCGGCTGCCAAGGCGGTTCGCTTTGCTGCGGGTAAACATCTGAAGGACGCCATCAACAAACGTCGGAAGTGATGGGTTCACCAATCTGCTGTCAAATCACGCAGGCTGGATTGTGCGCAGGCACGCGCCTGCGCTTTGTGCCACAAACCTTTTTCAACAACGATTCCGCAACCTTGCTTACCTCTGCCTAGCGCACTAAAACGTGTAATCGAAGTCTGAAACGGTGCGCTGAGCCCGTTGAGTTTATTCGGCTCAAAATATAAATCACCTGCTTTCAAGGTTTGCCGAAGAGAGCCTTTCGGCATTGCGATTGCCCTGCCAAGAGTTGTGGAGGGCTGGCAACCGAAGTAGGAGTTTACATTCGGGTGATTGGTGGTATGCTAGAGGCCAATCTCTTCGCCGGCCATTGAATGGAGTCAGAATACGAAGCAGGGTAGTTATATGAAGAAGGTTGCACTCATCATTTTTCTCTTACTCTTCACGCTTCAAGGTGTGCTCTGCACATCAGCATTGGCGTTGAATGTGGATGACCAGAAAAAAGGGGAGCAGAAGAAAAAAGATCCGCCCGGCCCAGCCCGAGTGAGAGAGAAAGAGAAGAAACCCGAAGAGAGGCCGAACAAACCTAACGAGGAGCCAAAAAAGGGTAAGAAGCCGGATAGTTTGGTCTATGGCTGATTACCCTTTGAAACTCGCGAGCGCCGTTTTTTCATCCGAAAAGATTTCAAACACGCCATCGAGTTTGGAGATAGCCAGGATGTTTCGTACCGATTGCGACGGAGAGAGTAACTTTACGTGCCCTTTCTGTTTGAGGACGGCGCGATAGCATTTAATCAAGCTGCCGACACCCGTACTGCTGATGTAGGTCACGCCTCGCAGATCGAGAAGAAACTCGATTTCGTT
>CAYXVU010000254.1:6910-8474 GCA_964468725.1 uncultured Clostridia bacterium | reverse complement strand
GAACCCCAAAAATGGAGTGTCAGAGAACCGCGCCGGATTACTGTTATTACGATAAGAAAGTGAAATGGATGGGGTGGGCGGCTCACGGAAATGGATGTGGCGGGTTTGGGCCGAATGTCCCAGATGAAGTCATCCGGCAGGCATTGTATGTCGTCTGGCAACGGAAGAGAGAAGAGTATCCCTCTGCCCGCCATCTGATGTATTTCGCCACTACGATTAAGGAGGGAGATAAAGAAGAAGCGGTGGTGTATTGCCTGAAATACGAACAGGAATGAGAGTAATACCAAGTTGCTCATCAACCTGAGGCAGTTGAGAGGCGGTCTCTGACCGCTGTTCTCGCACCACAGGACGGCGGTCAGAGACCGCCTCTCAACCAACGTTTCTCAGTTTATTCTGCAATTCGGTATAAGGTATCGGAGTCAAAGACGAGAGGCGGTGGCGATGTATACCGCCCTTTTGTGCGACTCGGCTCTTTTCTGCCTGCCCCTCACCTCTCACCCTTGACGCGCTTGCAGCGGAAGCGATCTGTATCGCAGGGTTCAAGGGGCAATGATAAGCGGCTTGGTTTCGGCTTCCGGCCAGGGGAAATAGAGCGCCGTGAAGCGCAGAAAGCTGCGTGAATCCCGATCATGAGTGGGGCGGTTGAGATGCGCTTGTAGGTCTTCGCTGAGCGACGTGAGCGCGCGCTGGATTTGTGAGCGCGAGACGCGGTCGGCTGCGGGAACTTCGCCCATTAGCTTGTTGAGCATCTCATTGATCCGGCGGCTGACCTTATCCACTCGAGGCGACGAAGAGGCGTGCTCGTAGATGATGCCGCTGGCTTCAGTCTTCACCGTTTTGGCCGAGCTTTCCAGTGCCGCTAACACTTCCGCATCCGTCAAATCACGTGTATTGGGAGACTCGGTATCGCGTTGCGCTGCGATAATAGCCCCTTGCACGACGATGCGAATTGAAGCAATGAGATCGTTGAATCCTTCGTCAAAGCGACCGCTGGCTTCGCGCTCCCTATCGCGCAACTGGCGTTCGCGCTCCGCAACTTCGGAGCGCGCATCGGTCAAATAGTGACAGCTTTCAGGACACGCAAGCTCAAGCATGCGATCTTGCGCACAACACAGAGCGCAGATACTGGTGCGGAGCGCCGGACAATACCGTTTCGCCGGTCGTTTGCTGCATCGGATGCATTTGGCCATAATAGCCGCACTCTAACGCAAAAGCGGTCGAAAATTAAAGGCTGAGAGTTGAAGCTCCGAACCGTTGCTCGCTGATTTGCTCGTCCCATCGTTTGTCGCTCATCCTCACGGTGACAGGATGAGTTTGTAACTGGCTGAGAGGCTGTGGCCGCCTGCGCCTTTCTGTACCTTCAGGGGAAGGATGAGGCGCGCCTCTTTAATAAAGCAGAGACTCTCTTTGGCGCTCTCGCAATAGTAGATTGCGTATTCGATCTGTAGTCGAGTCTCTCCCTCCCTCGCCTTGAGCGGCACTGACAATGGGAATGGTGGTTGGCGAAACCAATCTTCGGTTTTGCCGTTAATGCTGGTCGTTGCCGTTGCAGCCGATGTTACTT
>CAYXVU010000254.1:0-6900 GCA_964468725.1 uncultured Clostridia bacterium | reverse complement strand
CCGCTGTCGGCGCTTGCGCGTTGAGCTTGTACCCGGCGGGCAATTCGAGTGCGATGGTCAAATTCGCGCTGCCTGGCTCAATCGTCTGCGGCGCTAACTCAATCATGTCGCCTGTGAATTTGGCTTCGCGCGGGCGTGGGCGCAGCTTATCGAGATTCTTGAATTGGAGGGTTTCGACTTTGCGCGATTTCAGGTCAACGCTGCGAATCGCATGATTGTTGGTGTCCGCTACGTAGAGTTTGCCAAAGGCGATACTGACGCCGCCGGGCTCATCAAAGGTTGCTTTGCTGCCGTCATCCAGCCCCTCTTTGCCTGTGCCCGCGAAGGTTTCCGAGCGTTGGTCAGCGGGCGTGATGCGTTTGATCTTGTTGTTGTAAGTGTCCGCAACGTACAACGCGCCGTCGTGGTAGGTAACGCCGAGCGGGTGTTGCAAGCGCACTTTTGCGCCGCGCCCGTCCACATCGCCGAATTCGAATAGACCTTCGCCAATGATGGTCTCGACGCGACCCTTGGGGTCGAGATCGGCAGAGCGAATGGCGCTCACTTCGCTGTCTGCAAAGTAGAGCTTTTTGCCGTCCGTCGTAATGCCGGAAGGTTGCGCCAGCGCCGCTTCATCCAGCAAGCCATCAATAATGTCTTCGCGCCCCGAACCGGCATAGGGTGTGATGCCGCCGGTCTTCGGATTCATCTTCCACAGTTGATGCGGCCCGGCCATGGCGATGTAGAGCATTTCGTCATGCACGAGCAGATCCCATGGCGAATTGAGCGGCGTCTGTTTGCCTTGCCCTCCGAACTGATTGGCGGTCTGCGCCTGTTCGCCTGTACCGGCAATCGTCGTCACGGTGCGCTTGTCGAAATCAACCACTCGCAATGCGTGATTTTCCGTGTCGGCAACGTAGAGTCGGTTGCCATCGAGCGCCAGACCTTGCGGGTGATGGAAGGCGGCGGTTTCGAAATCGCCATCGGTTAGCCCTACTTGCCCGCTGCCGATCACTTCGTTGACCGCATAATCGCCGAGCGAGGCGACGACGATGCGGTTGTGATTGGAATCCGCAATAAATAGCCGATTCGACTTTTCATCGGCCAAGACTTTGCCGGGGAAGGCCAGCATCGAGGTCGGCGCGCGATGGCGTTCGAGCTTCAAATTCAGGGGGCGGCGGTCGAGTTGTTTGAGCCCATCGAATTTTTTAATGAGCGCGGCAATCGCTTGATCGAAAGGTTCGAATACGCCTTCGCCGGATTTGCCGCCAACGACCTTCCCTGCCGGGTCAATCAGCATTAGCGAGGGCCAAGCCTTCACCGCGTAGGATTGCCAGATGTCGAAAGCGAAGTCATTGACCACAGGGTGTTCGATCTCGTAGCGCAGAATCGCTTGGCGAATGTTGTCGGTCTGACGTTCGCCATTGAATTTGGCCGAATGCACGCCGATGACGACCAGTTCGTTGGGATATTTGGCTTCGAGCTTTTTTAAGTCCGGAATGATGTGAATGCAGTTGATGCAGCAGTAAGTCCAAAAATCGAGCAGCACGATTTTGCCGCGCAGTTCTTTCATGGAAAGCGGTCGGTCGGTGTTGAGCCATTCCAACCCGTCAGGAAATTCCGGGGCGTTGACTTTGCCTTCATATTCGGGCATCGAATCTTGCTCCTTCTGTCGGTTGGCCGCCGCTGCAAAAGTCGGCCACAGAAGACCGAAACTGAGAAAGACTGCGAGGGGTATGCGAAACCGATTTTTCATGCTCACCTTCTACTCTATCACCTCTACCGACGGATTGTGAGGCTCTAGCCCATTGTCGCTCCCCGCGACCGGTTGCCAACCGCTCAGTCATACGGGTCCCACGAAGCCGTAGCCGTTGCCAAAAATCGTGTCACGCGGTCGAGAAACTCTGCGGGCGGGATGCGACTCTCGGTTGCTTCGCTGAGCGTCAGCTTGGGAATCAAATCGCTGACGCCGCTAAACGCCCAATGCCCGTTGCCCGCTTCGGCCTCGGAAAGTTGGGCGGCCAACGGCGCGAGATCGAGACGCGGCAGCGGACGGCGCGAGACGTATTGCACATAACTCTCATAGCGGTACTGAAGCTCATAGCTTCGCCCTTGTCTGAGCAAGACGCGAAATGAACGCAGCGCATTGTTGAGCGCCATGGGGTGACAGGCGGCGCGCAGGTTCTGCGTGAAGCGATGAACTTTTTTATCCGCTAACGTTTCGGGCAACGTAACGATAGCCAGATCGAGAGATTCAATCTCGTCAATGTGAATCTTGCCCGCACGAACCAACGCCTCACCTTCGTCAAGCAGAGCATCTTCAGCCTCCCAAAAGGGGCGGAAGCGTTCCGGTTCAGCAATGATCTCCGGCAGTCGCGGCAGCAACTCCCGATAGAGGCTTGCGGCCAGTTGCGGATACGGCGCGCGAAAAACCTGTCCGTCCAACGGCGATAGGTCAGGGTCGGCAAAGGCCGAAAGCACAAAGGCCGTGCGCGCCGCTTCGCGGAACCGGTAAGTTCCGAAATCGCCTGCTGCTGCTACGTCAACTAAGAAGGCTTTGCGGGCTTGCGCTTCTTCCGGGTGGAGCAAGGCATAGATGGAAATCAGGCCGTCTTCATCAAAATGATTATTCGATACCGCCTCGGCGCTGACCCAAAATTTCGGGCGGTCAAGGTAACGAAAGACGATTTGCGTGGAGAGGTCGTCTTTGAGTTCGGTCGGCGTGCCGCTCTTCGGCCAATGCGAAAGCGTCAACAAGGTATGCGCAGCAGCGGCTCCGTCTACGATGATGTTGGTTGTGTCTCCGAGTTCTTCATAGGGCACATAGCGCATGGTCTATTTTTACCCCTTACCTTGCGGACTTGGCCAGCGACCGACCAGGATGGCGAATCGCCTCAGTTATCAACGATTGCCAGCCCCGCCGGTTCCGCGCCCGCCCGTCGGATAGGTAGCGAGAAAGGCTAGCTCGCCGGTCGTTCGGTCTCGACGATAAGACGATAAGCGGCAAGCGCGTTATTGCCATTGGCATTGAGCAGTGTGTAGACGAAACTCGCATTGTCGGTTTGCGCGACTCCCTGTGCTGGCAGAAGCGGCAGGGCAAAGCTGATGACCATCAGCAGCCTGAGAGCGAGATGGGCAAACTTGCGGCATAGGAGGACGAGGGAAGAGGGCGCGGCTGAGCAGGACAGCCTCAGCCGCAAGATTGCTGACGGATTCATACGACGACTCCTCGGATCAGGCTTCCAGTCCTGCGAGGTAATCGCGTACAGGAAGGGCGAGCGCAGCCATCAGCGAAAGGTTTTCGTTTGTCTCCAGCCCGGAGACAACAAACGCCAGATGGTCGCGGGTTTCAAAACCGGCAACTTCCAAGTTATCGAGATTAGCGCGATAGATCGGAACGCCCGCTTCTTCGATGACGGCTGCAAGCCCCGCCCGGTCGAAAGTTTCGCCGGTCTTTTTGGTGATGACCAGCGACAGAGCTTGCTCTTGGTTTTTGAGAATCAGGTGAATCATCTCGCGGCCATTGACTTTGCAGCGATGGCCGACAATGATCTGCTGCGCCTGCGGCACACGGCTGCGAATGAGCGGAACCAACCCTGCATAATCTGCTCCCAACCGCGCTGTCATCTGTTCGTCCGTGAATTGCCGGTTGGCCAACCCGGAGACAATGGCGCAGTGAACATGGTCTTGTACGCCGATCTGTAAAACCGCCGCGCCGGAGAGGTGCGGGGCGGTCGGCATCTTGGCGCTCCACCATCGCAGTGCACCCCAACTTCCGGCCACCATCACCAGTGCCGCAGCGGCGGCCAGCAACCAGCGCGGTGCGCTCATCACGCGGCGCAGGGGCACGACGTTATTCGGCGTTTGCGACTTCCGAATGCGCTCTTGAATCTTTGATTGCAGGTCATTGGGAACCGACTGATTGCCGACAGATTTTTTCAACAGCCCCTTGACCCGCTGGCGTTGGCTCAGCGCCTCATCGCAAGAGGTGCATTGTGAGAGGTGTTGAGCAACCCGGCGATGGGTTTCGGGATCGAGTTGGTTGTCTAGGTATAAGTCCAGATATTCACGCATTTGCGCACAGTTGTTCAAGTTTGTGATCCGCTCATTCATCCGCTTTCCGCCTTCCTCAAAGAGATTATTTAGCCCATTTCTCGCCGTATAGATTTCCCCACCGCTTATAATGATGGCGATCTCTGATTCTATTCCCAAGGAAAGAGTTTTTTCGGAAAAAATTTTGCCTCCTTCCCCTGACCAAACGGTAAGGGAATAATCGTCGCCGTACGGGGTATGTAATTAATGTGAGGAGTGCGATATTCGCTGAGAGGTCAGAGCGCGGTATAATCAGGGTCAAACAATAAAAGGAGGGTAGACGATATGGGCTTATCGAAAGGGCAGAACATTACCAGTTGGGTATTGCAAATCGTTGCGGCGATCATTCTATTTCAGACGCTGTTTTTCAAATTCGCAGGTGCAGAAGAGTCAAAGTACATTTTTGAGACTGTCGGCATGGAGCCTTGGGGGCGCATTGGGTCGGGCGTCGTGGAACTCATTGCCGTCCTTTTGTTGTTGATCCCTTCGACCGTAACGTTGGGTGCGCTGCTCGGGCTCGGCGTCATCAGCGGCGCGATTGTCAGCCACCTGACCATACTCGGCATTGATGTGAAAGGCGATGGCGGCTTGCTGTTCTTTTTGGCATTGGCGGTCTTTGTCTGTTGTGCGGTCATCCTCGCTTTGCGTCGAGCAGAGATTCCCATCATCGGTCAGATGTGGTTCGGCGGAAAAGCGTAACGTCGTCCTGTACGGAGAGAACCCGTCAGGCAAATGAGGCGAAACCTGTAGCTGGCAAAGGGCGAGCCGGGTTTCGCCGTAAAAATTTTTCAGCGTTGGTTTCGTCATTGCGAATCTCTTCCAAGTTGCGCGGTACGTCTTTGAGCCAGTACTCGATCAGCGCCGGACGCCTTTGCAGGGCCGCCAAAATCGCTTCGATCTCTTCGGGCGAAAAGTAGTTCCGCCGTTTTCCGACCAGCGTCTTCGCGTCAACATTTTGATAGAGCCATAGCCGGTACGCCTTCAGCCCTTCGCCATATCCGCGCGCGATAGCCTGCAAATCCGCCCATCGCTCGAAGCGCGCCGTGAAGCCTTTCGATGCCAGCCGCACCAGCCCGAAGAGTCGCAAGCGATTCCGTTTTTTGTAGTAGAGCGTATGGCCGAGTTCATGCGCGATGATGGCGCGCAACCCCTCATCAGGCGCTTGTCGCGCGAAGGCTTTGGCATTGGCGAAGATGAAATAGCGCATGCGTTTACAAAAGAAGAACTGTAAAAAGCCGAAACGCGATTGAAAATAGTCTGAGGCGCTGCGAAAGCGACGGGCGTGAATGTCTGCGCGTTGCAGTTCGGGAAACGACGCGGCGCGCACCTCTTCGATCAACTGGCGAACGCGCTCAAGGCTCGCATCCGGCGCGGGCGTTTGCGACCCTGGTTGTGCGGCTGCCGCTGCGGGGTCTGCGAGCAGGCAAGCAATCAAGGCAATGGCGCAGCCGAGGCTCTTCACCCTTCGTCGGAACGCCACAAAGACCGGAAGCGTTGCGAAGCGTCGCGCCCACTCGTTGCGCGGCGGCGCGCCTTCGTGCCTGCATGGTGGAAAAGAGGAACAATTCGTCATGTTCGGATCCCCTCAGCTCAAATGTGCGGCGGACTGATTGCGATAGGTAACCAGCAACTTTACCAGTTGTACAAACGATGTCGGCTTAGTGCCACGGGCGCGATTCTCCGCGCCGATTTCAAAAGCCAGCCGCCATTGCTCGAAGAGCGTTTTATATGCCGCAAAGAGGCTATGACGGGGGTCGTAAATGCTCGTCGCTTCTGAGGTCACGCCGTTTAACTCGATGACTTTGAAATTCTGACCTCGTTGCAAATCTTCAGGCGATGCTGCCCGCACATCGTAACGGCCAAAGTAGAAGCCCGTGAAGTTTTTACTGAGGCGATCAATCGCTTCTTCCAACGCTTCGGTCTTCACCCAACCGCCGTCTAAAAACATCGCCCCCCGGCAGTGGGTGCCGATTTCGACGAGCGCCACAGGCTCCCCGTTAGCGGGTATGTCAAAAAGATGATCTTCATGCTTTTTCAGATAGAACCGCGCCATACATACAGCGCGCGGGTCTTCGAGAATCAAGCGCTCCAACGTGCTGCGCCCGTCGCCGATGACGGTTGGAAACCGCTTCTCTGTGATAGCGAAGATGTGACCACGCTCGCAACTCGGCTTGCGATAATAAAAGATGCCGAACTCATCGCCCGTGATGTGCTCTTGTAAAATGGTATTCACCTCCGAACGTCGCAAGCCGTCTTCGAGTTGCTGTGCAGAGCGCGCGATGACGACGCCGGAACCGCGCTGCCCTTCGTCGGGTTTGAGAACGACGGGAAAGGTCAAGCAGTTTTCGGTAAGAAAACGTTGCGCGCAGGCGATCCTCTCTTCCGCATTCAGCGTGGCAGTGATGAGCAACGAGCGCGGCAAGAAATCGTCGGCGGCTGCGAGGCCGCGCAGAATTTCGCTCTTCGATTCGCCGATGAAGCCGCTTTCGGGAATCGCAGGGTTAGCGGCTGTGAAGACCGTCAGCGAGCGATGTTTGATGGCCAGATAAATGACATAGAGGATGACTGGCGGATAAAACGCCCACAACGGCCAGAACTCCCAACGCGTCAACCTGCGCCATGAAGAGACAAGCAGGCGGCGCCCTTTATAAGTAGAGAGCCTCACCAATATTTTGGCGACGAGATAGATGACGAGGAGCGCGACGAGAATTTGAATGAGAAAGCTTTGTTTGGCGAGCAACGCCGAATCCAACACCTCTGCGCCGAGCCACGAGGAGAGCGCCACCAGCGCAGGCGTCCAGACGGCTCCGGCAAGGAAGAAGTATAAAC
>CAYXVU010000253.1:0-8654 GCA_964468725.1 uncultured Clostridia bacterium | reverse complement strand
AGATTGTTGAGCAAAGGCGGTTCGTTCGGAGCTATCGCCAACGCCTCTTTGAGCAGGCGTTCCGCCTCGATGCCATCGTCATCGTGAAGGGCTTCCATCGCGCGTTCCATCAATTGCTTAACCTTTTTCGGAATCTTCCAGCTAACGGGCTGATCGGTGATTTCAATGCTCAGCATCAAAACGTCGCGCCACTCGCCTTGCATCCACATCCTGATCTCTCCGGCAGACAACACGCCTTCATCTACCGCCAACTGCCCGGCGCGCATGCGCAATGAATCGGAGCCGCGTTGCGAGAGCGCGAAATCTTTCATCAATTCCAGCAATTCGGGCGACCGGATAAATCCGGCAAACAACAGGACGAACTCCGCCGCCTGCGGGTCGCTGCGGTCGAGCAGCAATGGCAGTAAGAGCATAAAGTCGGGGCGTTTCTCGATGAACCGCTGCGCAGTGCGTTGCATAACGGCGTTCGACTTTGTGCCCGAACGCATCTGCGCCAACAGTTCGTTGATCGCCTGGCGCGGCAGCCAGTAGGCCAGGTCATAAGCCCAAGGGCCGTGACGCTCGCCGACCGGCTGTTTCAAATCGTCCAAATTCGCTTGCGCCAGATCGAATCCCGGCGACAGTTTCAACGCCTGTTTCCAATACCGTTTGGCGTCAGCTTCCTGCCCCAGTCGAGCGGCGGCGGCTCCCGCCAGATGATAGAGCATCGGGCTGGCGAGCGCGTATTCCGCGCGGGGAGCGGCTTCGGCCTGATGAAAGGCTTCCAACACCGCCGCGTCATCGCCGATAAAACTGAAGGCTTCCGCTTTCTTCAACCAAATATCCGAATTTGTCCCGCTGAGCGTTTTGAGGTGAGCGGCCAACGCTTGAGCGGCTTCGCGCTGGCCATTGAGAAAGAGAAAGCGCGTCAGATTGGATGTCGCTTGCACATTGTCAGGGTCAAAGGCCAAGACTTGTCGCGCCGTAGCGATGGCCTCATCCGTGCGCCCTTCATAAAATTGCATCTGGCTGAGATTATTGTAAGCGGGCGCGAACTGCGGATGGCGCGCAATCAAGTTTTTGGCTATCGCGCTTCCTTCATCAAAACGGCCTTCGGCAAGCAGCACTTGAATCTCTTCGTGCATCACCGCTGACTCGATGCCATCTTCGCCGATGAATCCGGCTTCGGCAATCATCTCTTGCAAACCGGCTTCGAGTCGCACGACTTGTTGGCGGATTTCCTCAGCCTTTTCGTGAGTCGGCCAGCGTTCGAGAAACCGGCGATTCGTCCACAAAGCTAAAGCCGGACGTTCATTGAGCAGATAGGCGGAAGACAAGATCAGCAGATTCTCCGGCTGATTGGGAGCCAACCGGCACAGCTTGATGCAGTAGCGCAAATAACTCGTCCAGTCACAGAGTTGTTGGCAGGTGTAAGCCAAATTTTGCAGCGCGTCAACGCGCGTCGGGTGTAACTGATGAACATCCTCCAACACCTGACGCGCTTCGATCAACTCTCCGTTATCAATCAACTCTTCCGCCCAATCCAACTCTGCCAGAGTCTTCAGCGAGCGATGAGAGGGTTGCGGGCGCGGTTTACGACGATGTCGGCTTTTCGCCATTTTGCAGTTCCCCTTTTTCCGTTTCGCCTCTTGTAGAGGCTGACATCCTATCAGACGATACGGATTCACCCGCAAGGATAAGACGCCGCGAAGCGTTGTGCAATCGGATTATCAACCGGGCGAGTCTTTCCCACTGATGGGAAGGCGCTGTGCCAAAAGCGAACAGGCGATGGCGCGACTACCTTGCGCCGGTCTCTTCAACTCTTCCTTCCACAACGGTTATTCCGGCCTTCCCTATGGCACGGCAATTGTCTTGAGGGACAGGATGAACGAGGAATGATGGGTGAGGAGCAGCTAGAGATTCGCATTCATCGTTCACAATTCTGCGTTCACCCCTTCCGGTCGGAGGCACACTATGCAATCGCTGGTACAAGACCTGCGCTATGCCATTCGTCACTTACTGAAGAACCCCGCTTTCACATTGGTCGCCGTCATCGCGCTGGCGTTAGGCATTGGCGCGAACACTGCAATCTTCAGCGTCGTCTACGGCGTCTTGCTGCGCCCGCTGCCCTATGCGGAGCCGGAACGGCTGACCTTATTGTGGACTAAACTCGATAAGATCGGCTTGGAACAAAACTGGGTGTCAGAGCCGGAGGTATTGGACTTCCGCGAACAGTCGCAACTCTTCGAGAGCTTCGGGGTCTTTACCGATACGACAATGATTTTGACTGGCGATGGCGAACCGGAGCAGTTGTCCAGCGCGCAGGTCTCGGCCAACTTCTTTTCGGTGTTAGGCACACCCGTACAGGCCGGTCGGGACTTCGCGCCCGAAGAGGAGAAGCCCGGAGCCGCGCGCGTGGCGGTTCTCAGTCACGGATTTTGGCAACGTCGCTTTGGCGGCGACCCTGCCATCCTCGGCAGCACCATTCGTCTGAGCGGCAATCCGACAACGGTCATCGGCATTCTGCCCCAGTCGTTTGCCTTGATGCTGCCGAAAGATGCCCACGCAGCGACCGACATTGATGTATGGCTGCCGTATGCTGTGGATTACGCGCAACAGGAGCGCGGAAGTCACGGGCTGACCGTCATTGCGCGGATGAAACCCGGCGTGACGCTCGCGCAAGCGCAGGAAGAGATGAACGCCATCGCCGCGCACCTCTATCCGCTCTATTACACGACCACTGGCTTCGAAGTGAAAGTGGTATCGCTGCACGGCGACATTGTGAAGAAGATGCGCCCCGCGTTATTAGTCTTGCTGGTCGCCGTCGGCTTTGTATTACTGATCGCCTGCGCCAATGTCGCAAACTTGCTGCTGGCGCGCGCGGCGACGCGGGAACGAGAGATTGCGATGCGCGCGGCTCTCGGCGCAGGGCGCAGCCGGTTAATTCGCCAACTTCTTACCGAAAGCTTGTTTCTCGCCATATTGGGTGGCGCGCTCGGACTTGTGCTTGCTGTATGGGGCATAGATGTTTTGCTCTCGCTTGCGCCGCCGGATTTGCCGCGCATCGGCGACGTGCGGGTCAATCTCGGCGTTCTGCTCTTTACTCTAGCGGCGACGACCGTAACCGGCCTGCTTTTCGGTTTAGTTCCGGCTTTACGGGCTTCCAAGATCAACCTGACGACCGCGCTCAAAGATGGCGGTCGCGGGGTTGCGGGCAATCTGACGAGTCAACGCCTGCGCAGCCTGATTGTCATTGCCGAGATCGCCTTGTCGCTCGTGCTGCTGGTTGGAGCCGGACTGATGATGCGCAGTTTTCTGCGCCTGAACCAAGTGGATCCGGGCTTCGATGCGCACAATCTTCTCACGATGAAAGTGTCGCTGCCACGCGCGAAGTATAAAGAAGGGGCGCAAGCCATCAACTTCTATCAACAACTGATCGAAAAGATTCAGGCGCTGCCCGGCATCGAATCCGCTGCCGCCATCTCGCAGTTGCCGTTGAGCAATGATTATTGGAGCGGGACGCTCACTTTTGACGGCGTTACGGCAAACGCCGAGCGGGGCAATCAGGCCAGTTTCGAGGTGGATCAACGCACCATCACGCCGGAGTACTTCACCACCATGAAGACGCCGCTGATTGAAGGGCGCTTCTTCACCGCGCACGATCTCAGAGACGAGCCGCGCGCGGCGATCATTGATGAGACGCTGGCGCGCCGATTGTGGCCGAATGCCAGCCCCATCGGTCGGCGGCTAACCTTCGGCCAGTTCCCCGACAAACCCGATTTCTGGATTGAAATCGTCGGCGTTGTAAAGCATATCCGCCATCATAATCTGGAAGCCGATCTCTCTGAGCAGGTCTATTACCCAACCCCTTTCAGCCGGATGACGCTGGCTATTCGCACAACCTCCGAGCCGCAAAACTTCGTTGCCAGTGTTCGCCAAGCGGTGCAATCGCTCGACCCCGATCAACCGATCTATCACATCCGCACAATGGATGAACTGATGGCGAGGGCGCTCGCTCCAGCGCGCTTTACGCTGCTGCTGCTGGTGCTCTTTGCGGCTGTTGCGGCGGTGTTAGCAATGGTCGGCATCTACGGTGTGATGGCGCACAATGTAGCGCAACGCACACCGGAAATCGGTGTGCGAATGGCGCTCGGCGCGCAACGCGGTGATGTGTTGCGCATGGTGGTATGGCAAGGCATGAAGTTAGCGCTGCCCGGCGTCGGCATCGGTATCGTCGCAGCCTCTCTGCTGACCAGTTTGATGGAGACGCTGCTTTTCGGAATCAGCGCAACCGATCCGCTGACCTTTGCAGTGATTGCCTTGATACTGATGATTGTGGCTCTGGCAGCCTGTTTTGTACCCGCGCGGCGGGCGACCAAAATTGATCCGATGATCGCCCTACACTATGAATAGGGAAACGGGTTACCGTTGAGAAGAGAAAAGGGTGACCCAAAAGGGAACGCCCTAACAGGGGTTTTCTCTTTGGGTCTTTTCCTCTCTTCGGCCCCCTGTTACCGGTCATCGCCGGAGGAATGATGCGTACTCTTTGGCAAGACTTGCATCACAGCTTGCAGATACTGACGAAGAATCCGGGCTTTGCTCTCGTCGCTGTCTTCACGCTCGGTTTGGGCATCAGCGCGAATACAGCGATCTTCAGCACGATCAATGCCGTGCTCTTCGACATGCTACCCTATCCTCAGGCGGCTGAACTGGTCATCGCCAATTCCAATAATCCTGAAAAAGGGTTGCTGCGTTTCGGCGCGTCTTATCAGGATTTCAGAGACTGGGAAAAGCAGAACTCGGTTTTCGCCGATCTTGCAGCCTATCAGATTACGGCAGGCAATCTGACGGGGAGCAATGAACCGCAGCGCGTGCGATATGCAACGACCACCGCCAACCTCTTCTCGACTTTGAGAGTCAGTCCGGCGCTCGGACGCGCCTTCGCACCTGACGAAGAGCAGCCCGGCAAAGATCGCATCGCCATCCTCAGCCACACCTTCTGGCAAAACCAATTCGGCAGCGACCCGAATGTAATCGGCAAGACGCTTGTGCTCGGCGGCAACTCAGTAAGCGTCATCGGCCTCATGCCGCGCGGTTTCGAATTTCCCGATACCGATACGCAGATAATGAGGTGATCGCTATCAGGCTTCCGAGTGAGTCCTGCGCGCTGGCAGGGTCACCGGACGCCGAAACCCGTTCACCTGTGGAGGAACTATGCAGACACTTTGGCAAGACGTTCGTCACAGTTGGCGACTGCTGGCGAAGAGTCCGAGTTTTACCTGCGTGGCGGTTCTCACCTTGGCCTTCGGCATCGGAGCCAACACCGCCATCTTCAGCATCATTAACGCGGTGCTGCTCAAACCGCTGGCCTTTCATGAACCGGACAACCTAATGGTGGTATGGAATACCGACCCGCAAGACGATCAGTTCGCCATCACCTACCCAGACTTTCTAGATTGGCGTCAGCAGCAACAATCGTTCGAGCAACTCGGAGCCTATAGCAGCCGCGACTTCACCTTGACCGGCACGGGCGACCCGGTACGGTTGCGCGCGGCGATGTTGACCGCAGAGGTTTTGCCCCTACTCGGCGTGCCGCCGCAACTCGGCAGATTTTTTGAAGAGGCGGAAGACCGACCCGGCGCGCGGGCGGTCATTCTCAGCCATCGTTTGTGGCGCGAACGCTTTTCGGCGCGCACAGACCTGCTCGGTCAAACCATCACGCTCAACGGCACGCCCCACAACGTCGTCGGCGTGATGCCCGCCGATTTCGCTTTCCCCCTGCAAAACGATCCGCCAATTGAACTGTGGACAACGACCGCTACGCTGCAAGAAGGTCGCCTGCCGCTTTCTGCCCAACGCGGCAATCATGCAATGGAAGCCATCGGCAGGTTGAAAGCCAACGTCACGCGCCAACAGGCGCAAACCGATATGCAAAACATCGTCGCCGGTCTCGCCGCGCAGTATCCCGAAACCAATGCGGAATTCGGCGTGCGCGTTGCGCCGCTGCATCAAGAGTTGGTGCGCGATGTTCGCACGGCTCTCTGGATACTGTTCGGCGCTGTCGCTTGTGTGCTATTGATCGCCTGCGCCAATGTCGCCAATCTGTTGCTGGTGCGCGCCAGCTCGCGCCATAAAGAGATGGCTATCCGTTCGGCTCTCGGCGCGGGTCGCTTGCGCATCATTCGTCAACTCTTAACCGAAAGTCTCCTGCTGGCGCTCATTGGTGGCGGACTCGGAATACTGTTGGCCATGTGGGCGACCGACTCGCTGGTGGCGCTGGCTCCGAAAGGCTTGCCGCGCGCGGCAGAGGTGGCTCTTGACGGGCGCGTGCTTGGCTTTACCGCCTTGATCGCTCTGTTCACCGGCGCACTCTTCGGGCTGGCTCCGGCGTTGCAGATTTCGAAGACGCGGCTGATGCAAACGCTCAAAGAGAGCGGGCGAACTTCGACAGAGGGCAACCGTCACCATCGCCTGCGAAGCGCGTTGGTGGTTGCGGAAGTTGCCATTGCCCTAATGTTATTGGTCACGGCGGGCTTGCTGATTAACAGCTTCTATCGCTTGCAACAGGTACAGCCGGGGTTTCACACAGCCAAGCTGTTGAGCTTCCGTCTCAGTCTTCCTGAGACGCGCTATGCTGAATCGCAAGCCATCACCAACTTCTATCGGCAGCTCGACGAAGGTATCGAAACGATTCCGGGCGTGCAAAGCGTCGCCTACACGACTGCCCTGCCCTTCAGCGGACAAGGGGGCGGGCTGGGCTTTTCCATCGAAGGCGAGCCGACAGAAGCCAATGTTCCTTTCCCTTATGAAACCGATTATCGCACCATCAGTCCGGGCTATTTCCAAACGCTCGGCATTCCGCTCCTCAGTGGCCGCGATTATGACCAACGCGACACCAATGAGTCGAATCCGGTCGTCATCATCAACGAGACGTTGGCGAAAAAGTACTTTGCTAATCAAAACCCGCTCGGCAAACGAATCAATCCGAGTTTCGGCGCTGACAGCCGCGGAGTGCTGATGCGGGAAATCATCGGCATCGTTGGCGATGTCAAACATGCTCGTCTTGATGAAGAGGCCAATCCGGTCGTCTACATCGCGCACGCGCAGAATTCGCGTCCGGTTATGACGATGGCGGTACTGACCGAAAACGACCCGAACCAGTCAGTGGCAGCGATTCGCGCACAGGTGCAAGCGATTGACAAAGACCTGCCGATTTTCAACCTCCGAACCGTCGAGCAAGCCATTCGATCATCGGTTGCTCAACCACGATTCAACACCCTGCTCTTAGGTCTATTCGCAGGCGTCGCTTTGCTGTTGACGATTGTCGGCCTCTACGGAGTGATGTCTTACTCGGTCACCTTGCGGACGCATGAAATTGGCCTTCGAATGGCGTTAGGCGCGCAGCCGAGCGAGATTTTGCGACTCGTCCTCAAACAAGGTTTGCGGTTGACCTTGCTGGGCGTCTTGCTGGGTTTAGCAATCGCCTATGCCATCGCGCGAGTAACAGAAAGCCTGCTCTTTGACATCAGCGCAACCGACCCGCTGACCTTCTCACTGGTTTCAGCTCTCCTGATCGGCGTGGCTCTGGCAGCCTGCTTCATCCCCGCACGACGAGCGACCAAGGTTGACCCAATGGTCGCGTTGCGGTACGAATAACGAAGCTGTCTGTCAGCCATTCTCCGTTGCTGCCGGACTTGCCAAACTGGCGGGCAAATCCGGCGACAACGGAGGGTGAATGATGAACAACCGGCAACCGACAATTGACCAAATGGAGCAAGGGAATGAAGATGATCCGCGCTACCTTTACACTTGTCTTTGCAGCGTCGGCTTTAGTTTTCGCGCAACAGAGCCAACCGACGAAGGGGTCTGTGCTGCCGGAAGGGGTGTCGTTTCCCACTTCGGATGGCGGTCTCGTTTACGCTCATTTGTATGGCAAAAGTCAGCGCGGCGTTGTGCTGGCGCACGGCGGTCGGTTCAACAAAGAGAGTTGGGAACCGCAAGCGCAAACTCTGACGAAAGCCGGATTCTGTGTGCTGGCGATTGATTTTCGCGGCTATGGCCAATCGCAAGGCCCCGGCGCAGAACAGCCGCTAGCGGCTCCGCTCTACTATGATGTATTGGCGGCGGTGCAATACCTGCGAAAAGTCGGGGTGCGGTCGGTGGCCGTCATTGGCGCAAGCATGGGAGGCGGGGCGGCAGGCGAAGCCTCAGCCCGTGCCGCCCCGGGCGAGATTGATCGCCTCGTGTTGCTCGGTAGCGACGGCGGTAAGCAGCCCGAACGGATGCAGGGCAAAAAGCTCTTTATCCTCACCCGCGATGATTTCAGCGGCGAGAATACGCCGCGCCTGCCGCGCATTCGCGCTCACTATGACCGCGCGCCGAAGCCGAAGCGGTTGGTACTGCTTGAAGGCTCGGCTCACGCGCAAGCCATTTTTCAAACCGCGCAGAGCGACCGTCTGATGCGCGAGATTCTGCGCTTCCTCTCCTGACCAAATTGCGAATCAAGGCGATAGCGAGTTGCGAATTCAGGTGAGATGTTGAGCAGTTGAGAGGCGGTCTCTGACCGCCATCTTCGCACGAAAGGACGGCGGTCAGAGACCGACTCTCAACAAACGGTTCTCGTTTTGTTTTACCATCCAGTATTTGGCAAGATGAGTTCGTTTTATGGTGACAAC
>CAYXVU010000252.1:7542-8689 GCA_964468725.1 uncultured Clostridia bacterium | reverse complement strand
CGGATGGCGAACTTGACATCATCCTTTTCGATGGAACCGATTCTCTCGGCCACTTTATCAAGGATATTGCCAAAGACACCTTGCGTTCGCCTCCACAGCGACTCATGAGGTTTGACGGCGATGCTCAACTCGGCAATCGCGTCTTCAGGCGATTCGCACTTTTGTAAGTCAACCTGCAAAACCACATATCGGTCTGCGATCAATCGCCCCACCTCTTGCATTAAGCTCGTCTTGCCGATGCGGCGTTGAGCTACCAATGAAATGCTTGCTCCATGATTGAGATAATCTATGAAACGCTCAATTTCCATCTCTCTACCCTAAAACCTCTCACCGCTAACCCAATTGCCAACAGCCTTTTCCAGTTTCTTTTTCATCTTACTTCTCCTATCTTGAAAACTGCCAACGAAATCGCTGCCAACAATTTCATTGGCGGAATAATGTTTCTGGGCAGCTTTCGTCAAGTGAAAACAAATCTGTTGGCAACAAATTTGTAGGCGAGTAGTTATTCGTCGGGTTCGTCGGCGAGGCGAGTTGAGCGGATGCGACAGAGGGCTTCGTATTTACAGCGCGGGTAGCAGCGATCTTGGTTCGGTTTGACCGGAAACTCGCCGCCGCGCGCCCGCGTCGCGTACTGGCGAATATAGGTTTCGGCTTGTGCGGTGATCGTCTTGAGCGACAACGATTCATCGCGCGGATGTGGTAATTCGGAACCCTTCTTTCGACTGGCGATGTGCAGGTAATAGGCTCCGATGACGGGCTTGCTTTTCGTCATCACCTGATCGGCGGCTAAGGCATAGATCGGCAGTTGCAGGTTGCGCCCGTCCACCGCATCGTTGATGCGAATCGGTGTGCGCCCCGTTTTGTAATCAATCACTATCCAGCCATCGTCGCTCTCATCAATGCGATCAATCACACCGCACACCTGCACCGTGCCGCTCTCGCAGGCAATGATGAGCGGTGCGATGCCGTTGTATCCGAATGGTTGTTCGAAGCGCAAGGGTTGAGTAAGCGAGTCCTTCCGCCATTCCGACTCGATCAGCACCAAAGCGATAACCTGCCGTTTGATTTCGTCCTTCTCAAGCTCCCAAAAGTGGTTGCGCCGCACTTCATCATTTTCGGCCATGTCTTCGAGCACCTTGTAGGCGAA
>CAYXVU010000252.1:5875-7532 GCA_964468725.1 uncultured Clostridia bacterium | reverse complement strand
TCTTCCGCCCGCTCGCGGGTGAAGTCAAACTCCTCTTGTCGGGCGCGCAGGTAGGCTTTCTCCAAAATACGGTGATAGGCGATGCCGCGCTCCGGCGGTAAAAAACCTTCAACGGGATTTTTCGCCTCTTTGAGTTTGAGCAGGTGAAGGGCGAAGAAGCGAAAAGGACAGACGCCATAGTCATTCAACTGCTTCGCGCTCCATTGATGACTCGCCCCTAATAGTTGACGGAGGCGTTGCTGCAAGTCGGGCGCTTCGATTCGTCCGCGATACTTGCCCGCAACCTGACCGCTCAACCGCGCCGTTTCCAGCAACGCTGCGCGCACTGTGAACGGCCAACTCTTCACGCTCTGCGATAGCTGTCGGTGAGCGCCTTGCAACTCGGCATCCTCAATTGCTTCACGCCCTGCCGACAACTCAAGGCGCAGCCTGCGCGCCGCCGCCATCTGTTGTTCCGCCACCGACATCGAATCGCGCGGTGTGTGCGGTTCGGATTGCGCCAAGCGAATCTCACGCACGGCGGCGACCGCTTTGACTTCATCAAGCAAGTACGACCGCAATAACTCGCTGCCTGCAATGTCGGCACGCGCATAGCTCAGATAGAGCCGCGCGCTTGCCGACGAGAAGGCTTTGTAAAATTGCAACAAGTCCGCTCCTGCTTCACTGGTCGTCTCGGTCAGATCAATGCCGCATTGGCGCAACTCTTCGCGTTCGCTGCGCGTGTAGGGAAAAGACTCTGCGATGCGGGCTGGGAACTCGCCTTCGACCAAACCGAGAATGAAGACGGCGCGATAACGTCTGGGCTTCAGGTTGTGAACCTCTTGCCCTATCACTGAAGGGGCGCTCAACGGCGGACGGTCAAAAGCTAAGCCGCGAGCGGCGCGTTCCAACTCCTGAGCGAAGAGTTTTGACGCGATGCGCGCGTCGCGGTCTTCTTCGGGGTCATGATGGAATGCTTTGAGCAGATTGCGCAACGCTGTGAGCGCCAATTCGTCGCGCGGCGTTTGCCTGCTCTGCCCGATGCGGTTGTCCACTCCCAGCCTTTCCAATAGCGTTAGAGCCGCGCTGGCATGATCGCGCAGCAAGGCGACAGGGGCTGGCGTAATGGTTTCGAAAAAGTGTTCGACTCCCTCGCCTAGTTGCCGCAGCCGTTGTTGCCACGCCTCTTCATCGGCGTCGAATGGTTCGAGATAGTCGAGGCGAGCCTCTTTGCGCGCTTTACGACTCGTCTCTTTGATCGCTTTCACCCATTGGTCGTGACCGCGCGTGATCGTGCGGCGGAGCGAGAGTTGTTCAAGCAGATTGGTTTCCGCTTCGCCAAGCCCGAAAGCCGACACATCGAAATAGGGCGAGCGCAAACATTCGATTACCTCGCGGCGAGGGAACCCTCGGTCAGCAAGGGTGAGCAGCTTGCTGACGGCCAGCATCAACGGTTGCTCGCTGAGCGCGTAGGGACGATCAATCGTCAGAGCGATTTCGTATTCGTCAAATATCCGTTCCAGATGATGGGTGTAGGGGGCGAGCGACCGACAGACGAGGGCGATGTCATCGAGTGCAAAATCGTCAACCGAGAGTAAGCGCCGGATTTCGCGCGCCACCGCCCGGACTTCACGTGCACGGTCGGGCGCAGAGGTGATAGAGATGTCGTCTTCGGCGC
>CAYXVU010000252.1:0-5775 GCA_964468725.1 uncultured Clostridia bacterium | reverse complement strand
CGGAGGGCGCATCAAACGATCTTCCAGCGCGCGCACAGCCGCAAGCCCCGCGCTTTCCGTATCCATTTCGCGGCGCGCGACGAGCGCGGCCTGATAGCGCGAAAAGATGCGGGCGAGGTCTTGATCTTTGGCGCTACCGTGCGCCCTCAAACGGGCAAAGTCTGCGGAGTCGGTTCCGCTGCGCCACAACTCATCAAACAGCAAAGCGAGCGCAGCGGCAAGCCCTGCGCTATCGGCAATGCCGGAAAAGTAAGAGAGCGAGCGCTCGGCGGCAAGCTGCCGGATGGTTCTGCGCAGCAGGCGCTCACGGTCGAGAGGTTGAATGATTGCTGGCAACCCTGTGGTGAGCGACAAAACTTCCTGATAGAGGGCGGGAAAGGTTTTGACCCTCTGCGCCACGCTGGTTGGGCTGGGTTGGGCGGCGTCGCAAGCGACTTGCAGGCGGGTAGCGACAGGGCTTTGCGCGCTTGCGGAGGGCACGATCAAGGCGATGCGCCCGTGCGCCTGAGCGAGCGCCGCTACGACCTGCGCGATGAGGCGCGTCGTCTTCCCTGAGTCGGCAGCCCCGATAAGAAGGTTCATAGAAAAGATACGGAATCGAGAATTCAGAATGGATGCGGAGGCGCGAATATCCGACTTGCCTATTGATTCCGAATGCCGACTTCTGAATTCCCCTGCATCAGGTCGTCACCGCCAGAGGGCTGGCGATTTTTAGTTTGCGCGGTGGCACGAAGCCTTCGGGCAGATCGCCATTATCAGCGCGCAAGAATTGCCATTGATGCGGTTTGACCGTCTCCAGCAATTCTTTGCGCGACTTCACCTGCAATGGTTTGCCGATGTAAATTTTGCCCATCTTGTTCATCAGCTTTTCTGGCAGGGCGCTGGAGAACATGAACATCGGATAGGTGAAGTTTGGCCCATTGGTCTTGCGCAACTTGTAAGCCCACAAAGCCAGCGCGCCGACGCGCCAAGCGGTCGGCCCCCACCAACTGTATTGGCCGGGGCGCAAATTCATCTTCCAACACTTCATCATCAACTGCCACTGCAAGCGCGTCAGTTGCACGGTCTCTTTCACCCCTTCTTTGTCCTGCATGCGGGTGTCGTGCAGCGGCGTAAAGATCGAAGGGATGAAGAAGGCGAACAGTCCGCGCCGTTCGACTTCGTAAATCAGATCGAGCGTCTCCATGACATCTTCGTCAGTTTCGCCCGGATTGCCGACGATCAAGGTCACCGCCGGAAACCAGTTGTTTTCATTGAGTACGGTCAAGCCTTGAATGAAGACGCTCGGCCAGTCCTCAACCGAGAAGGGCACGCCTTTGCTCGGCATAATCTGTTTGGCCATCCGCACCGAGCCGGTCTCTAAGCCGATCAAGGGGGTGAGCGCCTTCTTTTTCGGATGGGTGCTGAGCAGCGGCAGGTGAATGGGACTCTTATCGAGCAACAAGTCGGAGAGCTTTTTAATCAACAGCGGATCAACGACCGCCGGAGCGATAGTGCAATGGCTGAGGACATGTTGTTCAACGCCCGATGTGTTGACAATGTCGGAGTAGAGATCGAGCAAGGCGTCGCGGTTGGGAAAATAGAAGGGCGTGTCGGTATGCACCTGCCCCCAAATGAACATGTCTTCGGTGGCCAGACTGATCTGTTTGTTGCCGTCGCGCACATTGGCGCGCACGGCGTCCATGATTTTGTCTTTCGGCATATCAATCTGCGGATTCAAGTCGGGCACGCAGAATTGACAACGCCGCCCGCAGCCTGTGGTCATCTCGACGACGCCGAAGGTTGTGCGCTTATCGGGGAAGAGAATCTCCGACCGCTCTTTCGGATGCTCGACCGTGAGTTCGCGCGGCAGGGTTTCGCCCGCCATTGCTCGCCGAAACAAGGCTAAGGTGTCTGCCGATTCGCTGCGCCCTTCGACGACACAATCGACGCCGAGTTCTGCAAAGGTGTCGGTTTGAATGATCTGCCAACCACCCGACCCGCCGACGATGACTTTGAAGTTTTCACGAAATGGGCTGCTGTTGATTTTATCGAACATCAGACGCGAATAGTGCGCGTTGATGGGCTGTTTGGAAGAGCCGAAGATCGAAGTGTAAATGCCTGCGGCAAAAGTTACGCCCAACGGGTTATGCGTCGAGACGGCAACCACGCGCGTATTGGGGCCGATGAAACGGTCGAGATCATCCGGGAAACAGCAAACGATGTCATCTTCTTTGTATTCACGCAGCAGCGACTTTTCCAACACCCGCACACCGGCAGGCATATAGCGCGCCGAACCGTCGTCATTGTATTCGACCTTGCGCCATTCGGGGTATTTGCGATTGAGAATGTTTTCCAGCCAGATGGGCAATGAGGCCATGCTCATTTGAATAAAGTAACCGGCGTGGTCAATAGTCTCCGTAAGCGGCGCGGTCAGCACAATGGGTTTGCCGCCATCAGGCGGCGGAGTCGCGTGAGCCGTTGACCGGTCAGAGTTACCATTAGCACTGGCCGCTTCAGGCGATTTGCCATTCGCGGAGATAGGAGGCTTTTGGGAAGACAAAGTCATGATGTTCCTCTTTGCCACTTCGATACTACAGGCGGCGAGTTGGTGATCTTTCTATAAAATGGTACGACGAGTCTCGTTGGCGTCAGTATGGTACAAGCAAGCGGGAAAAATATCTACGCGAATTTTGCGGGTCAGGAGTTGGCTGATAAGGATAACCCGGTCGGTTCTCTTTTCGGTAAGATGTGGAGAGAAAGCGAAGACGGATAAGCTCCGATGAGACGGAAGGGCACGAATACAACCCATTGATCTGTGAAAATCCGCCCAATCCCTGTTGCTCCGTGTTCAATTCTTTTCAAGACCTCAATCGCCCTCGTCACTGTCCTGTCCCGGCACTGAGGTCAGGACACCTTGCGTTGACCATGCAGATGGGTACGGCGTAACATCCTTCTTTATTTTTACGACGGAGTTTTTCACATGGAAGCGCGCACCTTCGAGACGTTGGAACTGGATGCCCTCGTTCGTTTGTTGGCCGGACACGTGCAATCGCCGCTCGGTCGCAAACGCGCGCTGGCGCTTCGGCCTTCGACCGACCTTGACCATCTCAACCGCGAATTGGATCGCACCAGCGAGTGCGCCGACTACTTCACCACCGGCGGCGCATTCGGGCTCGGTGATTTGCGCGACCCGGAAGAGTCGCTACGCATTTTGCAGATTGTCGGCACTGGGCTTGACCCGCACCAGATTCTCGATCTGCAAACGCTGATCGCCGCAGGGTTGAGTTTGCGCGAGCAGTTCAATGATGAATCGTTGCGCCAACGCTATCCGCAGCTTGCGCTCATCGCTCGCGCGATTCCCGACTTGCGCCGCGTGCTGGCCGAAATCCGCGGCAAGATTTTGCCGACCGGCGAGATTGATGATAGCGCCAGCCCTGCCCTGCGACGCATTCGCCGCGAGATCAATCAAAAACGTTCGCGCATCTATCGCTCGCTCGAATCGCTGATGAAAGATCGCGGCGCGACGACGATTCAAGAAGAAATCGTCACCATTCGCAATGGCCGCTTCGTCATCCCTGTGCGAACCGATGCGCGCGGGCAGGTTCCCGGCGTGATGCATGGCCTGTCATCGAGTGGCCAGACAACCTTCGTCGAGCCGCTCACCGTTATTGACCAGAACAACGAGATGGTCAGGCTTCAAGAAGAAGAAGAGATCGAAATCGCTAATATCCTGCTTGCCTTGACGGAAACCCTGCGTGCCAACCTTGACGGGTTGCATCAGGTGATTGCGGCCATCGCCGAGATTGATTTCGCGCAAGCCAAAGCGCGGCTCTCGATTGCCTTTCATTCGGTCAGGCCGCAGTTGCACAACGACAAATTTGTTCGGTTGAAAGATGTGCGCCACCCGCTGCTCGAACATCTGCTCAAAGCCGCAGGCGCAAGCGTCGTACCCATTTCGCTCGAACTGGATGACGCCCATCAAACAATGGTCATCAGCGGCCCGAACGCCGGAGGCAAAACCGTTGTGGTGAAGACGGTCGGACTCATCACCTTGATGGCGCAGATGGGGTTGCACGTCCCGGCACGCGAAGCCGTATTGCCGGTATTCGGTCAAGTTCTCGCAGACATCGGCGACCACCAATCTATCGCCGCAAACCTTTCGACCTTCACCGCCCACATGAAAAACATTGCGGAGATGGCCGCCAGCATCGCGCCCCCGGCTTTGATTTTGCTCGATGAAGTCGGAACCGGCACAGACCCCGACGAAGGCGCTGCTCTCGGCGTTGCGATAGTGGAGCACTTCAAACGCGCGGGCGCGACCGTGATTGCGACGACGCATTACAATCCGCTCAAAGCTTGGGCATCGCAAACCGCAGGTGTGCTCAACGCTTCGGTCGAGTTCGATCAAAAGACCTTGCGCCCGACTTATCGGTTGCTCGTCGGGTTGGCAGGCGCATCGGCAGGTATCGAAATCGCGCGCCGCATGAACCTGCCCGAAACCGTCATCGCCGAAGCCTCGAGGTTGCTCGACCCGGCGCAGCGGCAGGCGACCGACTATTTGAGACGCCTCGAAACCCTGGTCACCGAACACGAAGCCTTGACCCAAGCCCTCGAAGATGAGCGCGCAGCGACGGCAGAGAAGTTCACCAAACTCGATCTGGAATTCGCGCAACGCGAAGCCAAACGTCGCACCGAATTCGAGCAGCAGTTGGCCGATGTCATCCGCGAATTCACGACGGAGAGCGCCCGCCTCCTCAACACGGTGAAGGACAAAGTGACCGCCGCGCGACTCAAGAAAGAGGCCGAAACGCGCGCCGCAGAACTGCGCCGGTCGGCTGCTATGAAATTGGTCAAACAAGCGGCCAGCAGCCCGACCGGCGCAAGTGCAGAGAGCGCGATAAGCAGTCAGCCGGTCGTTGAACCGGCGTCATCGTTGGTTGACGAGATCATCGAAATCCGCGAACGTGACCGCGTGTTGTTGAAAGCCTTAGACCGCGAAGGCGTCGTCGAATCCATCAGCGGCGAGACCTTCCATGTTCTGGTCGGTTCGCTGCGCTTTCGTGCAAAGCGTGACGAATTGATGCTCATCAAATCCGCCGAGCCTGTGACTTCGAAACGCGCGCAATCGTTGCCGAGCGGGGTGAGTGCGGATGTGCGGGTGGATGAGAACTTCGAATCGGAATTGAACGTCATCGGACTGCACGCGGACGAGGCGACGGAGCGGTTGGACAAATTTCTCGATGCCGCCTACTTAGCGGGCGCAGATTCGATTCGCATTGTTCACGGAATGGGCAAAGGGGTTTTGCGAAACGCCATCGCCGAAATGCTGAAGAAGCACCCGCATGTGCAGAGTTTCCAACCGGCTCCCGCCAATCAAGGCGGTGCGGGCGCAACCCTTGCGATCTTGAAGAAGTGAGGGAAGGGCTAGTTTCTTCCCTCAGATCGCCCCTTGTGCGATTTCTTCGGCTTGTCGCATCGCAGTTTTGACACGCTATTTCTTTTTGTGTTTTTCGATGTAGGCTTTAGCAAATTCGACGAGGTGCGGGGCTTCGCGCAGTCCGACTCGTTTGGCCTCTTCTTCCGCCGCCTCTACCGTCCAGCCGTCTCTGAGCACGCGACGAACCATCCAAAACGCGCCGACGCGAATCGCTGCCGTGCAATGCACGAAGGCCGGACGATTGGCTTCGTCATCAGTGAGCCGCAAAAATTCCGTGACCTGCTCCTCTTTCGGATTGCCGTACTCGACGGGGATGTTGAAGTAGCGCAGGCCGAGTTCTTTGGCCGCCGCTTCTT